>JBFHLI010000038.1:0-18888 GCA_041594935.1 Gammaproteobacteria bacterium
CCATGTGATCGGCAAGCCACCCGACCGGCAGCTGCCCCATCACCGCTCCCAGCACGAACATCGTCAGCAACAGCGCCGCCGTCTCCGGACCGAGCCCGCGCTCGATTCCGTAAACGGGCAACAGTGCAAAGAGGGTGCTGTCGATGAGCCCGAACATGAGCCCCGCGAGCATCAGGGTCGGGGCGATGCGGAAGAAGTGCAGCATCCGGGCGCGCGGCTTACCCTCGATGCGCGGCGCCGCCCCGCCTGCCCTCGACAAGGGCAAGAGCCCCAGCAGGATGACCACGACACCGAAGTAGAGCGCGGTCCAGTCCTCGCTGCCGAGCACCGCGATGGCGACGGGGCCGACCGCAAACCCCCCGTGCAGAAACATGCCGTAGACCCCGATCAGGCGCCCGCGGGTTCTGTCCGACGCGAGCTGATTGATCCAGATATCGCCGCCGGTGAACACGAGCTCGGCCGATAGGCCGAGAAAGAATCGAATCGGGAACCAGGCCCAGACGTTGGGAAATGCCGGCAAGAGAACGAGCGCGATCGCGATCCCGATGATGCCGAGCACCATGACGCGAATCGTACCGAGCGAGCCGATGAGCCGCGGAGCGAGGGCGGCGATGGCGAGCACCGCCAGCATCTGGGCCGAGGCGCTCAACCCGTTCAGCCACGTCGGCACGCCCTGGCGTTCAAGCACGATCGCGAGCAGCGGCCACGAGAGCCCGAGAGTGACGGTCACGGTGGTGGTCGCGGCGATACAGGCGACGATGCCGCGCCCGCGCCGCGAGTCGGTGGTCATCGCCGGGGGCAGCGGCCCGCTCGACACCGGGCGGCAGCCCTGGCGGGGTGGCGCACCGGGAGAGGACCGCGCGGCCCGCAGTGTTCAACGCGAGAAACGGGCCTCATTCGCGCTTACAACCGGGCAACGCTGAAGGTGTCGCAGCTCTCGATCTGGCCATCGGTGATACCGCGCCTGAACCAGCGGACTCGCTGCGCCGAGGTGCCGTGGGTGAACGAATCAGGGATGACCTGGCCCCGGCTGCGGCGCTGGAGACGGTCGTCGCCGATCGCGCTCGCCGCGCGCAGCGCCTCCTCGACATCCCCGCGTTCGAGAACTTGCCGGGCGCGATCCGCATGGTAGGCCCAGACCCCCGCAAGGCAGTCGGCCTGCAGCTCCTGGCGAACGGAGAGACGATTCGCCTCGACCGGCTTTGCCCGCCGGCGCGCATCGTGGACCTGCGCCGAGATGCCGAGGAGGTTCTGGACATGGTGTGCCACCTCGTGGGCGATCACGTTGGCCTGGGCAAAGTCGCCGGGCGCACCGTGGCGCGACTTAAGATCCGCGTAGAAGCCGAGGTCGATGTAGACCTTCCGGTCCGGCGGGCAGTAGAAGGGGCCCATCGCTGCCTCCGCGAAGCCGCAGGCCGACTGGACGGCGCCAGTGAACAGCACGAGACGGGGCTCCTCGTACCGGCCGCCGGCCTGCCCGAACAGTTCGCGCCACGTGTCTTCCGTATCGGCGAGCACCACCGAGACGAAGTCCGCCAGCTCCTGCTCGGCAGAACTTGGCTGGTGGGGCGCTTCCGCCACCCCGCGGCCGGCGCCTCCGACCGACTGCAGCACGATCGACGGGTCGACCCCGAAGTACATCGCGACCAAGACGACGACGATCACCCCGAGGCCGCCCCCCTTTGCCCCGCGAGAAATTCTGGTCCCCCGCCGGTCCTCCACGTTTTGGCTGCGTCGTCCCCTGCGCCATTTCATTACGCCCGCATCTCCTCGCCGTTCAGTTACCCCGCACCCTATTCAAAGTGGCACCGCCCTTGCAAATGACGCAAAATCCCCCGCTCATTCCAGGGGGCGTGCCCCTTGGCCGAACTACCCAATGGGAGGAGCCCATTCATGTCAGTTGCCCGAGTTACCGAAATCACCGCCAGCTCCAAGAAGAGCTTCGACGATGCCCTTACCGACGGTATCACGCGCGCCAACCAGACCCTCAAGAACATCACGGGCGCCTGGGTGAGGGACCAGGAGGTGATCATCAAGGACGGCAAGATCAAAGAGTATCGGGTGAAGATGAAAGTGACCTTCATCCTCAAGGATTGATGTCAGACGATCACGCTATCGAGATGCGGCCGCTTTATCCCGCCCGCTTGCGCGCGGGATAAAGCGGCATCCATCGCCCACCGCCGCCGCTACACGTCGCCCGAAAGGGTGCGAAGATACCACTCGTCGAATCGCTTGGCGTGACGTTCCATCTCGGAATAAGGCCCGGGCTCGTAGAACCGCGAGTTCACCCCCGCCTGGTTGTTGTTGATGATGCGCGTGTCGGCCTCGCTGGTCACGTGCCAGAGCCAGGTGAGACGTTCGGGATCGTAATCCGCCCCGGCCACTGCGTCGGACCGCACCAGCCAGGTGATGTCCATGTCCGAGCGCTCCGGCCCGATCGGCACGAATCGGTACACGAGCGCGTGATCGGAGTAGATGAGCAGAAAGCTCGCCGGGCCGACCCCGACATCGGTCGCCCCGCCGTCGAAGTCCGTGAGCTCACCGAGCAACGGGGCAAGCGGCTGGCCGTTCTCGCTCCCGGTCAGATAGCCGGGAAACAGCGCGTGGCGATGGTAAAAAATATCGAGTCCGGGTACCGGCGCATCGAGTCCGGTCTCGCTAATCGACTCGCCGGTCAGGCCGACGCGCCGGGCGCGCTCGAGCATCGCGGCCTGGAGGTCCGCTGACTCCTCCAGCGGGGCCCGAAGACTGTGAATACGTGCGTAGTCCGGGTGGGCCGGCCCGCAGTGGTAGCACTCCATGAAGTTCTCGATTGCAAGCTTCCAGTTCGCCGCCACCGGATAGTGCCGTCGCGCCGCGATGTGGGTGCGATCGAGCCGGTAGGGCGCGAGACACTCGTTCAGCCGCGACGTCGCGGCGCCGAACTCGGGAGCCTCGAGGTCGAAGTTTACGAAGATGAGTCCCTGGAGAACCTCGAGGCGAATGCGCTTGAGTCCGTGGGCGGAGCGATCGAAATCCTCGGACATGTAACGCTTGGAACGGAGCTCGCCCTCAAGCCCGTAGGTCCAGCCGTGGTATCGGCATACGAAGGTGGTCGCGGTCCCGGTCGGCTCCAAGCACACCCGCGACCCGCGATGCCGGCACACGTTGACGAGCGCATTGATCGCGCCATCGCCGCCCCGCACCACGATGACCGACTCGCGGGCGATCTCGAAGAGAAAGTAGTCCCCGGGCCGCGGGATCTGGCTCGTGTGTCCCGCGTAGAGCCATGCACGCATGAAGATACGCTCGAGGTCGCGCTCGTAGATGCTCGACGAGCGATAGAACTCGGCATCGAGACCGTAGCCCGGCTTCTGGCACGCGATGAGCGAGGCGAGCCCGACTTCGTCGGGAGCGGATTGCGCGGGTAGGTTCATCACTCTTAACCCCCTTCAATTCGAGGCGATGGGCGCGAGCACCCTCGCTCCGCCGGCCGCGCATCGCTCACCCTGGCGCGGAGCCCCGCGGTCGGCGAATCCGCCCCGGTGCGGGGGAAATGCGCCGGGAACTGGAGCGCGAGAAACCCGTCGCAGAGGCGCCGCGCCCGCGCCCGGGTGATGGTCCGCGGGATCGTGAGCAGGTCCACCCACAGCCCGCTCACCAACGCACTCAGGCTGTCCGCAATCAGCTCCGGATCCGCCTTCGCGTCTCGGGACTGGCGCACGAGCGCACGGCATAGCTCGATCAGACGCCGCCGATACACCCGGTCGGAAGCGCCGCACACGGCGCGATAGGTGCTGCGGTGGGTCGAATCGGCCCAGAACGCGTGCCACACCGATAGCCGCTTGCGGGTGAACACCGGGGGCTCGAACGAAGCGAACACCGTCGCGCGAAGTTGGGCGGCCGGTTCCGGCCCCGCGCGCTCGAGCGCTCGATGCCAGGCGAGCCGCCACTCCTCGCCGAGATAACGCAGCGTCTCGACCAGCAGCGCCTGCTTCGACTCGAACTGGAGGTTCACGATACCCCGCGAAAGACCGGCGCGAGCGACGACGGTGGACACGGTGGTTTCGGTGAGACCGTTGTCCGCAATCGAATCGATCGTGGCTTCGATCAAGCGGCGTCGGTTAGCCGACTTTTTCTTGGCACGTTCGCTGCCATCGGTCATCGAGTGTGCGCGCATCTCACAATACTCCGGTCATCATCGCAGCCCGCTCCGCGATTCGCAAGCAAAATGAACGTACGTTCATTTAGGTAGGGGGAACGATCGAATGTCGGCTGGCCCGGGATGGACCGCCCGACTCCGGCGCAAGGAGAGTACATCGGTATTTCGTTGACCTGGGTCGCGGTGAGGAAGAGCCGAAGGCGGCGATCTGCCGCACTAACCATCCGGGCAGCGGCAGGGTTAACATCGTCGCCACCGCTGCCGCCCGGTGGCGAAACGTCAGCACGCCGGGCGTGACCACCGACATGGTCCCGACGAAGGCGGGGTTTCGCATCAGCGGCGTCAAGAGCTCGATGCGCCGCGGCGCCGCGATCGGGACAAGCTCAAGATGAGGAGGCGATCATGAGTGACTATCCCCGGCTCAAGGCACGCCTCGATGCGCGCGAGGTGATCATTCTCGACGGGGCGATCGGGACCCAGCTCCAACGAATGGGGGTACCAATGAGCCAGACGGCGTGGGCCGCGGCCGCGCTCGAGACCCATCCATTCACGGTCCGGAGAATGCACGAGAGCTACATTCGTGCCGGCGTTGACGTCATCACCACCAATACGTACCCGGGCGCGCGCCACAATCTCGAGCCTCTCGGCCTCGGAGACCGGGTGGCGGAGCTCAATCTCCGCGCGGTGATGCTGGCGGAGGACGCGCGCGAGCGCGCCGCGACGCAACGCCCGGTCTACATCGCCGGCTCAGTCTCCAACTACGGGTTGATGGCCGGGTCCGAGCCGGGCTGGCAGGACCTGCAGTACTTCCAAGGCCGCACCGAGACTTCCGAGCGACAGGCCCGGTCTAACCTGCGCGAGCAAGCGGAAATCCTCGCCGAGGCGGGCGTCGATTTCCTCATCGCCGAGCCTACCGGCGGCACCACGCATCGGCGCTGGGTGATCGAGGCCTGCGTTTCGACCGGGCTTCCGGTATGGATGGGGTTCAAGTGCCGCCTGGAGGACGGCGATGCGGACCCGAAGGTCGGCTACCGCTCGGAGGAGGCGCTCGAGACCCACCTCGACGAGCTCACCGCGCTCGGGGGCGAGGTGGTCACCGTGTTTCACTCCACGGTCGAGGCGACGGAAGCGGCGGTTCCCCTGGTGAAGCGGCACTGGGCGGGCCCGATGGGGGTGTACCCGGAGGCGGATCGCCCGGACTACGTCGCCACGTACCGCGACCGGTCGGTCCCGACCCGGGTAAGCCCGGAGGATTTCGTGGCCCTCGCCCGGACGTGGGTTGCGCAGGGAGTGCAGGTGATCGGAGGGTGCTGCGGGATCGAGGTCGAGTACATTCGCCCCCTGCGCGAGGCGTTGCCGACCCACCTCCCAGCCGAGTAATCGGCTAGTCGGCTTTCCAGCGTTGCCGAAGGTCTGCCAGCAGGGCGGCGAACACCTCGTCGGCCATCGCCAGCCGGGCACTCACGTCGGGCGCCTTGGGCCAGGCCGGATCGGGATACTCGATCGACTGGAAACGCACCGGCCGCGAGTAGCGCGGAATCACGTGGAAGTGCACGTGAGGATCGACCATCATCAGCATGAGGTAGTTGAGCCGCTCGTAGCCGAAGGCGGCGGAGAGGGTGGCCTCCACTTGCCGGGCCACGACCTGCAGCTCACGGGCCGCGTCGGGCTCGATCGAACCGAATGCCGTTGCCTCGCCCTTGGCCGCTAAGATGAGCGAGCCGAGGGTCACCTGGACCGGACGGAGCAGCACCACCCAGTGCTCGAAGTCGCGCACCTGAGTGGCCGGATAGCCGAACTTCTCGATTGTCGCATTCATCCCATTGCCCACCGGCGAGACCCTCCTCGGCAGATCTAACCAAGCCCAGCTCCCGATGGGAAGAGTCCGCCCGTGGGTCGGGACCCGGGGGGTAGAGCTCACGTGGGTAAAGATTTCCCCCAGCGAGCCGCTAACCCGCGAGAGATCCTCGCCGCGGACGCCCACCTTGGCATCGTTCTCGGCCCAACTCGACCTCGAATGGAGCATGACGAATGTCTGAGGAAAAAAAGTTTCGCCTGGTGACCCGCAGCGACTTCGACGGCCTGGTCTGCGCCGTCCTGCTGAAGGAGCTCGATATGATCGATGAGATCCTGTTTGTCCACCCCAAGGACATGCAGGATGGCAAGATCGAGATCACGGACAATGACATCACGACCAATCTACCGTTCGTGGAGGGGTGTCACCTGTCGTTCGACCATCACGAGAGCGAGACGATACGCATTGCCGGGGGCGGCACCAACCGGATCATCGACCCCAAGGCACCGTCCGCCGCCCGGGTGGTATTCGACTACTTCGGGGGATCGATGACGTTCACCCGAGTATCCTCGGAGATGATGGAGGCGGTCGACAAGAGCGACTCGGCCCGGTTCACCAAAGACGAGATACTTCGACCTCGCGACTGGGTGCTGCTCAACTTTCTCATGGATGCTCGCACCGGGCTCGGGCGATTCAGAGAGTTCCGGATCTCGAACTATCAGCTGATGATGAAGCTGATTGACGCTTGCCGCGAGCAAAGCATCACCGAAATACTGCAGAGCCCCGACGTGCAGGAGCGGGTCGAGCTCTACTTCGAGCAAGAGGAGCGCTTCAAGGCGCAGCTGCAACGCTGCGCAGAGGTCCACCAGGAGGTGGTGGTCATCGATCTAAGGGATGAGGACCCCATCTTCGCCGGCAACCGATTCATGGTCTACGCCCTGTTTCCCCAGTGCAAAATCTCGATCCATGTCCTCTGGGGCCTCAAGCGTCAGAACACCGTGTTTGCGATCGGCAAGTCCATCATCGACCGCAGCTCGAACGTGAACATCGGACGGCTCGCGCTCGAGTACGGCGGCGGCGGACACGCCAATGCCGGCACCTGCCAGCTTCCAAACGATCAAGCGGAAGAGACTGAGAGAGAGCTGATCGAGCGCATCCTCGGCGCCGAGCCGGACTTTCTGGTGCCGGCCGACCTGCACCGAACCGCGTCGGGCGCCTCCTAGCTCGATCCGAAGTCACGTCCCGGGCGGGCTCTCCCGCTCGAGCCGGCGTCGTTGCCGGCGCACACGATCTGTATCGGTTCAATCGGTTCAAGACGACGTTGACGCGCCGATTACGCCCCGGGGGCAGCATCGACCCCGTCCGCGTGGACCTCACCCTGACGCTCGGTGGACACCCGCTCAGCTGCTAGAATTCGAGGCGGTCGAATGGGCCGGCTGCGAGAGCAAGCACACCGCCCAGCCGGTGACGGGCCGTTTGCCGGGAGAGCGAACATGACCATCGGGGTGGGAGGTTCGAGCCCACCGTCGGAGCTCGCGCGACTGGAACCACGGCGGGCCCGGGCGGTTCCGATCGGTAAGGCGGAGCGGCTGGCGCGAATCGACAAGGTCCGGCGCCTGATGCGCGACCAAGGCATCGCGGTGCTCTACCTCGAGGCGTCCTCGAGTCTCTATTACTTCAGCGGCATGCGCCTCGGACCGAGCGAGCGGCTGCACGGCGCGCTCATTCCGGCCGAGGGAGAGATCGTCTACGTCTGCCCCGCCTTCGAGGAGGCGAAGACCCGTTCCATGCTCGTCATCGGCGATCGGGTGCGCACCTGGGAAGAGCACGAGGACCCGACCGAGCTGGTCATCGACACGGTGCGGGAACTAGGTCACGGGCGCGGCAAGATTGCGCTGGATGAGACGACTCCGTTCTTCACCTTCGACGGCTTGCGCAAGGCGGGGCCCAAATTCGAGTTCGTGAACGCAGGCCCGGTAACCGCCGGATGCCGGATGTACAAGTCGGCGGCCGAGATCGCGCTGATGCAGACCGCAATGGACATCACCCTTGAAGTGCACCGGGCGACGGCGCGTGTGCTCGAAGAGGGAATCACCACGACCGAGGTTGCCGATTTCATCGACCGGGCCCATCGGGCTATGGGGGTCGACGGCCCTCCTAGCTTTTGTATCGTGCTGTTCGGGGAGGCGACTGCCTATCCGCACGGGGTCGCGTACCCGCAGACCCTGAAGCGGGGCGACATGGTGCTCATCGACACCGGTGCCACCATCGAGGGATATCACTCCGACATCACCCGCAGCTACGTCTTCGGTGAGCCGAACCCGCGTCAGCGCCAGGTCTGGAGCGTCGAGAAAGCGGCGCAGGCGGCTGCGTTCGAAGCGGCCCGGGTCGGGGAGGCGTGCGAAGCGGTCGATGCCGCCGCCCGCCGGGTTATCGAGCTTGCCGGATTCGGGCCCGGGTACGCCGTGCCCGGCCTGCCCCATCGTACCGGGCACGGGATCGGTCTCGACGTGCACGAGTGGACCTACCTCGTCCGGGGCAACCGCACCCCTCTCGCCCCGGGGATGTGCTTCTCGAACGAGCCGATGATCTGCATCTACGGGGAGTTCGGGGTGCGTCTGGAGGATCACTTTTTTGTTACCGACAACGGCCCGTGCTGGTTCACCGAGCCTTGCCCCTCGGTCGACGATCCCTTCGGCTACGACACTCGCTAGCCTGGATCTTTTGCACCCGCGCGAGTTCCGAGGTGCGTACCTACGGGAAGGAGCAAGGCATGCGGAACAAGGCGCGCGCCGGGGATCGACTCGATCTAAGGATCGGGGATCACCGCGGTTGCCTCCACCTCCATCACCCACTCCGGCCTCGCGAGTCCGTCGACGATGAGACCGGTGGAGACCGGATACACGCCCTTTAGCCACCTACCGAGCGTCTGATAAACCGGGTCACGATACGCGCGATCGGTGAGGTAGACCTGGATGCGGCAGATGTGCTCCAGCTTCGCGCCCGCTTCCTCGAGCAGCTGCTTCACATTGCGCATCGCGCGGTCGGCCTGCGCGGCCGCGTCACCCACCCCCACGCTCTCCGCGCTGTCGAGATCCTGCCCCACCTGCCCCCGGACGAAGACCATCGTCCCACGCGCCTTGACCACCTGGCATAGATCATTGTCGAGCTTCTGGTTTGGGTAGGTCTCCCTGGTATTGAACTTTCGAAACCTTTCGTGCGCCATGAATCGATAGCCTCCGTGTCATCCGGCCGGGCTGCGGCAGGGAGTCGGGTGCCGGGCAGGCACTGCCTCACCCCACCCCGCTCATGCGCGGTAGCGCGAGAATGATGGCTCGCGGCGCCGCTCGATCGCCGCTACTGCGCGCGGCCCTCACCGAACAGTCGCAGGCGCTGACCCACATGCAGCTGCCCGGCATTCGCCAGCTGGTTCCAGCGCAGCAAGTCCTCCACGCTGCTCTCGAACTTGCGACCGATCCCATAGAGAGAATCGCCCTTGCGAACCACGTACCAGCGAGTCGAGTCTTCTTGCCCCGGCGAGGGGATCTGCTCGCTCGCCCCGGATACTGGAATCACCAGACGTTGACCGACCATCACGCGAGCCCCGGTGATCCGGTTCGCCGCCTCGAGCGCCGGCACCGTGACTCCGTGCGAACGAGCGATCCGCCACAGCGTGTCGCCCCGCCGCACTTCATAGATGGTGGTGGCCGCGGGCACCGAGGGTGGATCGGGCAAGCGCACCGGCGCCGGCTCCGGAGCGGCCGCCGTCGACACGACCGGCTGGCGCGGGCTCTCGGTCAGCGCAACCGATTGGACCGCCGCGTCCTCGAGCGGCACGGTGCGGGCATCGCGACTTGGCGTTGTCACCGGCATTGGCGTCTTCGCCGCCGGTGGCTTGGCGGCCAGCTCCACACGAAGCGCGAGAGCGTCGCGCTCATCGATGGCGCGAGCCAGCTCGCTCTCGAGTCGCTCGCGTGCCACCCGGGCCGCCTCCACCTCGACGTTGAGGTGCGCGATCTGCCGCGTCGCCGCGGTGTCGGGCGCGTCAAGCCGCGGCTTGGCGGTGGCCGAGCTGTCCCGGAACGGGGCGGTTCCGAACAGCATCACCGCCGCCATCAGCGCAACCCCGCCACCGATCCCGGCCGCCGCCATCGGCCATCCACGCCGCCGGCGCAGAGCCCGGGCCACGGCTCGGGTGGGCGCCAGGGCCACTGCCGGAACTCCCGACTCCCACGACTCGGCTTCGCGCGCGGAGCCATCGATTGCAAAGCCGACCATATCGGTCACCGCCGCCTCCACCAGCTCGGCCGTCACGGGCTTGATATCCCGGCTGTAGGCCACCATCAGCGCGGCCCCGCTCAACGTATTGATGAGCTGCGGGATCCCGCGGGTGAAGGCGGCGATGGCCCGGACCGCCTCGGGCGTGAAAACCGCGTCGCCCTCGTAGCCGACCGCCCGCAGTGCAAACAGCAGGTAGGGCTCGACGTCGTCGGCGGCGAGCGGGCGCAGCCGGCTCAGGCGGGCGAGATTTGCCTCGAGCTCGTGGAGCTCCGGGCGCTCCAGGGTGTACTCGAACTCCGGGTGCGCCGCGAGAACGATCTGCGCGAGCGGCTCCTCACCGGGTCCTAGCTGAAACAGCTCGATCAGATTCTCGAGCACGTCGCAGCCGAGGCCTTCCGCGTCGTCGATGAGCACGATGGGTTTACGCCCCTCGCGCTCCTTGCCCCGCAATCCAATCTGAAAGGGCGCGAACAGATCCGGTCCGCCCGGGAGCTCGATGCTCATGGCCGAAGCGGTGAAACGGATGAACTCCTCGATCCGCAACGCCGAGAACGGCAGATAGAACGCGGCCACTCGGTCGTCGAGGCAGGCTCGCAAGTGCAACAGAAGCTTGGTCTTGCCGGTGCCCGGGTGTCCGGTAAGGAGAATGAGCCGCGCCCGGTCACGAAGCGCCTCCAGAACCTCCGAACGGGCGGCGTCAAATCCAGCGCTCAGGTAGACATGACGCGGATCGGACAGCTGGCGAAAGGGTAGATCCCGAAACCCAAAATATTCGGCGTACATGGCGCCACCTCCAAAACGTGTCTGAGCTGCGACCGGTGAGCAGGTGGGGCCAATCTGGCTCGACCCCTCGTCCGGCCCCCTCCCCCTCACTCCGAAAGCTCCCCGGTGAGGGGGTCACGCGTGCCGCCGCCCCGCCGTGGGCGCACATCACGACACAGTTGCAATGTTTTTTGAATGCTTATTGTCAAATAATAGTGCTTTTCTATTGATTTGCAACAGTTTTTATTTTCTTGACTAGATCCGGGCGCTCGCCCTTCGATGGCGCGCCGCCGGCCCTGCCTCAGCGGCGCTGCGCGGTGTTCGGACGCTGGCTCGAGTCCCAGTCCGGCACCAGTCCGACCGGTGCATTGGACGGGGCAAGAGGCTCACGTCCCCGAATCAGGTCGGCGGCACGCTCGGCGACCATGATCGTCGGTGCATTCAGGTTGCCGTTGGGAATGCTCGGAAAGACCGAAGAGTCGACGACCCGCAGCCCCTCGATTCCCCGTACCCGACACTCCGGGTCGAGGACCGCCATCGGGTCGTCCTCGCGGCCGATCTTGCACGTGCAGGAGGGGTGATAGGCGCTCTCCACGTTCTGCCGCACCCAGGCGTCGATCTCGGCGTCGGAGGTTATCGCCTCGCCCGGCTGAATCTCGGCACCGCGGTAAGCGTCCATCGCCGGCTGAGCCATGACCTCGCGGGTGAGGCGCACGCACTGCCTGAACGCCTGCCGATCTCCCTCGCGCTCGAGATAGTTGAACTGGATGCTCGGCTTTTCGATCGGGTCGTCGGACCTCAGCCGCACCCGGCCCCGGCTCTCGGGCTTGTTGTGGCCGACGTGCACCTGGAACCCGTGCCCATCGAACGCCGCCCGGCCATCGTAGCGCATCGCGCCGGGAAGAAAGTGATACTGGATGTCGGGGAACTTGATGCCCGGCCGGGAGCGAATGAATGCGCAGGACTCGAAGTGGTTGGTGGCGCCGAGGCCGGTTCGGAACGCGAGCCAGCGCGCGCCGATCAGCGCCTTGCTGATCGGACCGAGCCTGGCGTTCAGGGTGATCGGCTGACGGCAGCGAAACTGGAAGTAGAACTCGAGATGATCTTGCAGGTTCTCACCGACGCCTGAGAGCTCATGTACGACCTCCAGCCCCGCCTCGCGCAAGACCTCACCGGGGCCGACGCCCGAGCGCTGAAGCAGGTGCGGGGAACCGATCGGCCCGGCGCACACGATGACCTCGCGCCGCGCGCGGGCCGTGTGCGTAACCCCACCAGCGAGGTATTCCACCCCGGTCGCGCGCTTTCCGTCCAAGACGACCCGCCGGGTAAGCGCCCCGGTGACGACCTCGAGATTCGGACGCGCCATGGCCGGCCGGAGGTACGCATTCGCGGTGGACCAGCGCACGCCGTTCTTGACCGTCATGTGCATCGCCCCGAAGCCTTCCTGCTGACGGCCGTTGTAATCGTCGGTCTTCAGGTAGCCCGCCTGTGCGCCCGCCTCTATGAACGCCCGATACAGGGGGTTACGCATCTCGTTACCGTTGTTGGTGGCCAATGGGCCCTGCTCACCCCGGTACTGATCGCCGCCGAACTTCCAGCTCTCGGACTTGCGGAAATACGGTAGACAGTGGGCATAGCTCCAACCGCTCGCTCCGAGCGCTTCCCACTCATCGAAGTCGAACGCGTGCCCCCGCACGTAGACCATCCCGTTGATGGAAGAGGAGCCACCGAGGACCTTCCCACGAGGGCAGTGCATGCGGCGCTCGTCCAGATAGGGCTCGGGCTCGGACTCGAAGAACCAGTTGTACTTGCGCTTGTTCATGGGGATCGACAAGGCGCTCGGCATCTGGATGAGCATGCTCCGGTCGCTGCCCCCGAACTCGAGCACGAGCACGCTCGAGTCAGAGTCCTCGCTCAGTCGGTTCGCGAGCACGCAGCCGGCGGAGCCAGCGCCGATTAAGATGTAGTCGAAAGTCTGGGAAGAGCTCATGCGGGTTCCCTCGCCGAGCCCCGACCCGGGCCGGCTGCGCCACGGTGCAGGCTAGCCCGGGCCCTGCCGGCACGCAAGGTCCGCCCGGCTACCACTTCCGACCCGACCGCAATAAACTGCGGCGCGACACCGGGAGGCCCCTGCGCCCGCGGATAGCCGGCCCGATCCTCCGACCGGAAAGGAGAAGACGATGAGAACCAAATCCACGCCGGCCGCGATTGCCCTACTCCTGCTCGGCGCGATCGGCACGACCGGCGCCCAGACCGATGCGGAACCGCAGGTCGACTATCGCCGGGCGCTGATGCAGGCGCAGTCCGGTCATCTCGCCGCCATGTTCCAGATTGCCGCCGCGGGAGTCGCCGAACCGCGCTACCTCGAGATCCACGCCCGAAACTTGCTCGAGCTGACCCGAATGACCGAGGCCGCCTACGAGCCGCGCACCGAGAGGGGCAGGACCCGTGCCAGCCCAAAAATCTGGGATGACTGGAAGGGCTTCGTGGAGATGGCGCAGACCATGGAGCGCGCCGCCGCGGATCTCGTCGGGGCGGTCGCATCGGGCGATCGCGCCCTGCTCGCGGTGAAGCTCGACGCCGCCGGCGACACGTGCAGCGGCTGTCACCAGAAGTACCGCGAGAAGAAGAGATGAGCGATTTTCGAAGCGCGGCGCACCGCGCGCATTCCGCGCGCTGAGCCGGCGCTCCAATCGTGGACGACCGAGACCCTAGCCATTCCAGCGTGCTCGTGGTGTACGACCAGCCCGAGCACTTCAGAGATCTCCTGGACGCGAGATTTCCCGAGCTTCCAATCCGCTACGTCACCCGTCCCGCGGAGCTCGAGCCCGCGCTGCACGCGGCCCGCCCACAGGTCGTTTTCTCGATCAAGCATCCTGGGTTTCCCGGCGATACGCACCGCCCGGTGATCGATTTTCCGAGCGTCCGGTGGGTGCAGGTCGGCGGCTCGGGATACGAGCACTTCCTGCCCTGGGATCCGAATCGACTCACCCTGACGAACTGCGCCGGCGTACTGAGCCGCTTTCTCGCCGAGACCGTGACCGGGGCAATGGTCATGCTCAACGGCGGATTCCTGCGCTACCTCGACCAGCAGCGTGAACGCGTCTGGGAGCCGCACGACTTCAGGCCGCTCAGCGAGCAGAGCCTGCTCGTGGTGGGCGTCGGCGCGATCGGAGGCCTCGTCGCGGCGAATGCCAGGGCGCTCGGCATGCGCGTGCTCGGTGTACGGCGGAACGCCGAGCTGCACCCCAGCGTGGACGAGATGTTTTCCTTCTCGGCCCTGCCGGAGGCGGTCGCGCAGGCCGACGTGGTCAGCCTGCACGTCCGCCTGTGTGCGGAGACGACCGGTCTGTTCGACCGCGACATGCTCGCGCGGATGAAGCCGAGCTCGATCCTCATCAATACCGCCCGGGGGCCGGTCGTGGACGAGCCGGCCCTGGTCGAGGCGCTCCGGACCGGGTCCCTGCGAGCCGCCTATCTCGACGTGTTCGAGACCGAGCCGCTACCGGTCGAGAGCCCGCTATGGAAGATGAGGAACGTCTTCCTCACGCCCCACGCGGCCGATGCGGTTCCCGACTGGCCGCGGCGATTCGGCGCGTTCTTTGCCGACAATCTGACCCGGTGGCTGGCTGGGGACGAGCTCGAGAACGTGGTCATCCCCACCGGACTTTCCGGCCGCTGACCTGCCGGTCTCCACCACGCTCGTCGCGCACGGCCGGGGAGTAGCGCGGCCGATCCAAATATTCGATAGTACCGGTACGCACCCGGCCCCCACGGCAGAGAACAAGGAAGATACCCATGAGACACCCCACCGGTCGCAATTTCCTCTTCGTTCCCGGACCCACCAACGTCCCCGACCGCGTTCAGCGCGCCATGCTGGTCGCGATGGAGGACCACCGATCGTCGAAGTTTCCCGATCTCTCCAACAGCGTCTTGAGCGACCTGAAGAGGGTATTCAAGACGCAGAAGGGGCAGGTGTTCGTTTTCCCCTCCTCCGGCACCGGGGCCTGGGAGGCCGCGCTGACCAACACCCTCTCGCCCGGCGACAAAATCCTCGCGTCGCGCTTCGGTCAGTTCAGCCACCTGTGGATCGACATGGCCCAACGACTCGATTTCGACGTTCAGGTGCTGGACGTGGAATGGGGAGAAGGGGTGCCGCTGGAACAGGTCGAGCAGATTCTGCGCGATGACAAGAAACATCTCATCCGGGGGATCCTCGCCTGTCATAACGAGACCGCCACCGGTGTCACCAGCGACATCGCCGGCTTGAGGAGGGCTCTCGACGCCGCCAGCCATCCGGCGATGCTGTTCGTGGATGCCGTGAGCTCGCTCGCCAGCATCGATTTCTGCATGGACGAGTGGCGTGTCGATCTCGCCGTCAGCGGATCCCAGAAAGGGCTCATGCTGCCGGCGGGGCTCGGAATCTTGGCCGCCAGCCGGAAAGCATTGGAGGCAATGCAAGGCGCGAAGTCGCGGCGCTGCTATTTCGACCTCGCCGACATGATCAGCGCCAACTCCTTGGGGTATTTTCCCTACACCCCGCCACTGCCCATGCTCTACGGGCTGCGCGAGGCGCTCGACATCATCTTCGAGGAGGGTCTCGAGGACATCTTCTCGCGCCACAACTATTTTGCCGAAGGCGTGCGCGCCGCCGCCACCGAGGGCTGGGGGCTTCGGCTTTGCGCCAAGGCGCCCAAGTGGTACTCGGACACCGTCAGCGCGATCATGGTGCCTGAAGGGATCAACGGCGCCCACATCATCGATGTCGCCTTCCGGCGCTACAACCTCGCGCTCGGCGCCGGCCTGTCCAAGGTGGCCGGCAAGCTGTTCCGTATCGGCCACCTGGGCGATCTCAACGAGCTGATGCTGATGGGCGCAATCGCGGGGGCGGAGATGGCGATGCTCGACGTAGGCGTGGAGGTCGTGCCGGGCAGCGGCGTGGCCGCGGCGTCGAATTTCTGGCGTAGCAACGACCCGATGCCCAAGCGCAAGGTCAGCAAGGAAGAGCAGTTCTACGAGGCCCACTCGACCGGATCGGTACAGTAGAGCGGAAGCGCGCGGAGATCGGTCCCGGTCTCCGCGCTGCCCCACCTTTGCGCATCCGGGCGCCCCGATGCACCACCACGGTGCGTATCCGCTGAGCAGCCCGCTGCCCCGCATCCCCGCGGGGCGGCAAAATCCAATGAAATCAGGCCGGTGACGGACCTGGCACGGGCTGTGCAACGAGGGCCGCAGCGTAACTCCACCGGCCGAGGAAATTCCCATGAAGCTCGTCACCGCCATCATCAAGCCCTTCAAGCTCGACGATGTGCGCCAGTCGCTCTCCGAGCTCGGGGTGCAGGGCATGACCGTCACCGAGGTCAAGGGCTTCGGGCGACAGAAGGGGCACACCGAGCTTTACCGCGGGGCGGAGTATGTCGTCGACTTCCTTCCCAAGGTGAAGCTCGAGGTCGCGGTGGACGGGGCGCGGCTCGAGCAGACGCTCGAGGCCATCCGCGACGCCGCCAACACCGGCAAGATCGGAGACGGCAAGATCTTCGTCTCGGACCTGCAGCAGGTGATCCGGATTCGTACCGGAGAGACCGACGATGACGCGTTATGAACCCATTCAGAGCAACTAAGGAGAAGCCGAGCATGAATGCTCTCTTGACCCGCCTTGGCGGCACCGTCGCGCTCGGCGCATTTCTCGTGATTCCCGATGTGCGCGCCGAGGACACGCTGAGCGCGGGCGACACCGCGTGGATGCTCACCGCCACCGCGCTGGTGCTGTTCATGACCATACCGGGGCTGGCCCTGTTCTATGCCGGCATGGTGCGCAGCAAGAACGTTCTCTCGGTGCTCATGCAATGCTTTGCGATCACCGGATTGATGAGCATCCTCTGGGCCTTCTATGGCTATAGCCTTGCCTTCGACGAGGGTGGCAAATTCATCGGCGGCATCGGCAAGCTCTTTCTCCGTGGGGTGGGGGTCGACAGTTTGACAGGCACCATTCCCGAGACCGTGTTCATGACCTTTCAGATGACCTTCGCGGTCATCACGCCCGCGCTGATCGTCGGCGCCTTCGCCGAGCGCATGAAGTTCTCCGCCATGATGGTGTTCATGGCCTTATGGCTCACGTTCTGCTACGCGCCGGTGTGTCACTGGGTCTGGGGGGGCGGCTGGCTTGGCGACCTGGGCATCCTCGACTTCGCCGGCGGCACCGTGGTGCACATCAACGCGGGGGTGGCGGGACTTGCCGCCGCCTTGGTGCTGGGGCGGCGCCACGGCTATCCCGAGCGTCAGATGCCCCCCAACAACCTCGGCTACACCGTGGTGGGCGCATCCATCCTGTGGGTGGGGTGGTTCGGATTCAACGCCGGCAGTGAGCTGGCCGCGGACGGGGTCGCGGGAATGGCGATGGCAGTGACCCAGCTGGCCACCGCGGCCGCCGCGCTCGGCTGGATGTCGAGCGAGTGGATCGCGCATCGCAAGCCGAGCGTGCTCGGAATTGCATCGGGCGCTGTCGCCGGACTGGTCGCGATCACCCCCGCCTCCGGCTCGGTGGGCCCGATGGGTGCGATCGTCATCGGCGTCGCGGCCGGCATCATCTGCTTCTTCTGCGCGACGAAGCTCAAACGCGCGTTGGGCTACGACGATACCCTTGACGTCTTCGGCATTCACGCGATAGGCGGAATCGTCGGCGCCCTGCTCACCGGCGTGTTCGCGGCCCGGGCGCTCGGCGGCGCCGGATTCGGCGACGGCAACGACTCGATGGCGGCTCAGGTGTGGGCGCAAGGGATCGGGGTCGTCACCACCTGTGCCTACACCTTCGTGGTGAGCTACGTGATTCTGAAGATTGTGGACGCCACCATGGGCCTGCGGGTGTCGGAGGAGCAGGAAGAGGAAGGACTCGACCTCGCCCTGCACGACGAACGAGGCTACATCCTGTAGGGTTGGGCCGGGCTCGTGGTGCAGAAATCAAACGACGTGGGCAAAGTTGTCGCCCCGGTCGATCAGCCGGATCGCGAATCCTGGCGCGGTTCGGCGCACGTTGCGTCTCATGGTTTCACCGGCGCTTCGCACGGGAACGCGCTTTCGAACGCCTCGACGAGGAAGATCGCGCCCTGCTGGTTCGGTACGACCGGATTCTCCGCCGCGAACCGCATCGCCGCGAGCTCGAGCTGATTGATCGGCGCCTCGGGCGGAATGCAGATCTCGCCGTTACCCGTTCCTCCGTCGCGCAATGCCTGCAGGGTGTCGAACGCTCCGCGCAGGTACGAACGGCACGCTTCGCGGTCCAAGTCGAGCTCGCTCCCACACCACGACACCAGCAGCGCAGCCGATACGAAGCCCTGAACCGGCTGACCCGCTGCCGGCAATGCAAGCGTTGCTAGGCTCACCACCAGCCCGAGCCCCCGCATTGATACGCGCATACCGTTCTCCACCCGGTCTGGGAACCGCGCCGACGGCAGCCGCGGGGCGTACACTGGCCACCGAGCGTTGGCCGAAAGGCACGCCACAGGTCGGGGTTCGGTCCACGGTGAGGTTCGAGAATTATCGTCCATCGCGGGCGCCGGGGAAAACACCGTCGCGCCGCTTGCCGACGTCTCGAAGGCGGCATGCGATCGGGGCGAAGCTCTCGATCGGCTGGCAACCCGAGCGAAAAGCGCCCGGCATTTACGATCCTCACTCCGGGGCGCGAGGATAACCGTCGATGTCCGAAACCACCGTCATCCGGCACGCCGACTGGGTCATCGCCTGGGATCCGGCGACGGAGCGTCACCGGTATCTGCGCGATGCCGACGTCGCCTTCGCCGAGGGCCGGGTCGTTCACGTCGGTCCGACGTTTGCCGGCCGGGTGGCGCGGGAGCTCGACGGGCGCGCCCGGCTGGTGATGCCAGGACTCGTCGACGTGCATTGCCACCCGGGC
>JBFHLI010000039.1:0-18588 GCA_041594935.1 Gammaproteobacteria bacterium
GGCCCGGATTCATCGTGATTATATGTGTACGAACGAGGGAGAGAGTGGCGGTCATCTGATTGGCAGGGAATGGTCGGAGTATAGGTGTGCGCCATTAGCAAGCATAACCCGCCGCGCGTGTGCATGATGGGCTGTGACCATGGCCGGTAGGTTGCAACGCTACTCGACGCTCTACGGGGCGAAAACCAGTAAGGGCACGTCGGCGCGGGTGCGGACCTCCAGGCCGCGCCCATTGCCGATTTCCAGCAGCCCACGGACCTCGTCCAGGCCAAAGCCGAGGGCCTTAGCACGTTTGAAGGTCATACGGTCAACCGTGCTGGGGGGGATTTGCGGAATCCTTTGATGGGCTTGCGGGACGATTCGAACAGGCCGATTCGTGGGTAGTACCGCACCGTCTCGACATCGACGCCGGCTGCCCGGGCCAGGCGGCCGATCTTGATCGGACCCCCGGCGCACTTAACCGATCTTTGTTGTCAGAAACTCGATGAAACGGTCGGCATCGATATGATAGTCGTTGTAAATTACCTGACGTTCCGGAGAGATAATGACGACCCAGGGCGTGCCCCCGGTCCGGTAACGGCGCATGGTCGCCGGAAGATGATCGCCATCGGGGTCTCCCCGGTCATGGCCCATCTTGATCGATAGCGAGTACGTCTGCTGAATCTCGCGCATCTTGTCGACGGTGTTGATGCCGAACCCCTCGAACACGGTCTGCAGGCCGAGCGCGACGAATTCATCGCGGCCAGCCAGCGCATCCGAAACTCTCTTCAGGGTGGGGAATCCGTATTCGTGGCAACCCGGGCACCAGCTCTGAAAACATTTCAGATAGACCCATCGCCCTTCCAGCTCGCTCATGTGAAACTTACTCGGGCGGCCTTGCGCGTCGATCCACGAGGTGCCGCTGATATCCGGAGCCTGCTTCCCCACTATACCGTATCGCGAGCTGGCCGCCGGCCCGGCTCCGAGCGACCCCACCGCGTACAGGCCGGTGGCTGCGCCAAGGGTTCGAAGGGCGGAGCGCCGACTGATTCTGCCGTTCATCGATTGCTCCCCTGGGGAAAAAGGAATACCAACAGATTGGTTGTGAATCGGCATCAAAAGTTCCGTGCGCGGCGCTCTCATGGTGATCGGTGTCCGTCATCAAGAAGGTTGAGACCACTTGGTGTTCTAGTCAACAGCGTCTCCAGCTGATCAGACTCGGTGCTGACGTCAGTTACCAACGAGGGCACCGGGCACAGGTTGGCTGAGGCCCTACCGGGGATGCCTGGATTCAGTTCGGGAGCAAGCGACCGGGTCTATTGCGTCGAGAAGGCCCGGGAGTAGATGTCTCCCATAAAAGAACACAACGCTCTGCGCGCGTGCCTGATGGGACTACGTCAATGGCAGGTAGGTGGAAACCGTATTCAAGGCTCTGCTGGGCGAAGACGCGGAAAGGTACGCCCTGTAAGAGGATGGCGCTAAAGAACGGCCGCTGTCCCAATCATGGAGGGCTGTGTACGGGTCCACGGACACCGGAGGGGCGTCGAAGATCACTGATCAATCTTACGCGGTACCGCAAGAGGAGATCGGCCATTGCCGGTGTGAAGATAAAGAGGCGACTACCCTCTGCACGACTGACGTACCAACTCCCAATTCACGGGCGATCTTCAGGAACCCCTTACCACTGCTTCCCTCGCGTCTGATGGCCCTTTTAACGTCCTTCGATACCTTGGGCCTGCCGATCACCTTTCCGTGCTCTCTGGCGCGCTGTAAACCCGCCTTCACCCGTTCCTGAATCATGGCCCGCTCGAATTCACGGAATACTCCCATCATCTGGAACAAGGCTCTCCCAGCAGGAGTGGTCGTGTCGACGGCTTGCTGGTGGAGGTAGAGGTCAACCTTCTTCGAGTTCAGTTCCGCTAGGAAACCGATGAGGTTCTGAAGGGCACGTCCAAATCGATCAACCGACCAGGCGGCAACGATGCCGAATTCCTTCCTGATTGCCGCCTTGCACATCTCGTCGAAGGCCGGGCGTTTCTCCGCCGCCCCGGACATGCCGTTGTCTACGAACTCCTGGACGACCTTTCACTTGTGCCGCCGGGCGATCTTACGGAGTTCCCTCAATTGATTGTCGGTGGTCTGCCCGTCGGTTGAAACCCAAGCGTAGAGAGCAACGCGCTTGGTAGGATTTGTCTTAGCCATCGTCTGATAGCTCAATTATCAGGTGGTGGTTAGCGCCTCGGGTCTGCTCTAACAGGCTCGGGGCGCGCTTGGCTTCAGGACATCGTTCACCCTACGGTAAACGACTGGTTTCAATATGCCTCTGACGGCCTTCGTAACCGCCTGTCTTGATTGAGCCGGGGAGGGGCAGATTCGGACGGGTTTTTCGTATGGGCAAGCGCGTACCTCAGCCTCACTCAGACTGAGACGGCCCACAACGGAAGATTCGCTGAGGCTAGTCAGCTCTTCTTCGAGGTGCTGGCGAAGAAGGTACCGAGCACTTGGCTGACTCCGCGACTCCTGCACTTCGGGCAGCTGATCCGCTTCGAACCATGCTCGCTAATCGCCTCTACGCGCTCGAAGGCTTTCCTGCATTTGTGGCACTTGTACTGGTAGATAGGCATCCCCTCACTCCTCTTCTTGTACGCCAACGCATTATCGGCTCGTAGTTCAAGCCGAAGGCCGATCCAGATCAACCCATGCCATCGCGGCAACGAGACGCAGGCCAGTCTTCGAGTGAAAATGGGTCCCATCTACAGGGAATGACATGGGAGGGTGCGACCTCTCCTCGGCACCATTTGAAGCGTCCCTGCCGAGCCCCATCAACCATCGCAACCCACTGTAGCGTCTAGAATTCTATCTGCCTGCGATCACGAGTAAACGCGCGTCTCCTGGTGTCCCGTGGTCGTGAACATGTCAACCTTCGCGTTCATTCACCGCGGCGGCATCGGCGCTCTGAATCGGCGCGTTGTATACCTCCCTACGTCTCTCGGTCTCGTTATTGGCTCATGCTATCGCGCCCACACGATCGCAAGAGCGCGTGGGCCCTAAGGGCTAAAACCCGTGACGCCAAAATTTATTCCCTGCAATTTCGCTCAGCTCCGGGCGGAGCGCAACGGTCCAAGGCCGGCGGTGAAAGGAACAACAAAAATTCCATAGAAGAATTAGGGTCTTGCGGGGAGTAAGCCGACATCGCGGTCTCACCGGATTCAGGTGGGTTTCGACCGAAGCTGCCCCGACTCAGCGATACGGGACCCCGGGTAACACACAGAGCAGCTCGAAGAGCAGGTTGGCCGCCATCAGCGCAGTGTTCCCGCTCGGGTCGTAGGGCGGTGACACCTCGACGAGGTCGCCGCCGACAATTTCGAGGCCGCGGCAGCCACGAATCACCTCGAGCGCCTGCATTCCGGTGAGCCCACCAATCTCGGGGGTCCCGGTGCCGGGAGCGATCGAAGGGTCAAGACCGTCGATATCGAAGCTGAAATAGACCGGTCCACCGCCGACCTGACTGCGCACCTCCGCCATCAGCGGCGCGAGCGAGCGGTGCCAGCATTCCTCCGCCTGAACCACCCGAAAGCCCTGCTGCCGCGGCCAATCGAAATCCTCGGCCGCGTACCCGGTGCCGCGAAGACCTATCTGCACCACCCGCCGGCAGTCGAGCAACCCCTCCTCCACCGCCCGGCGAAAAGGCGTGCCGTGCGCGATCGGCTCGCCGAACATGTGCTCGTTCACGTCGGCGTGGGCATCGATGTGCACCATGCCGACCGGCCCGTGCTTCGCCTTGATTGCACGCAGGATGGGCAACGCGATGGTGTGGTCACCGCCCAGGGTTAGCGGTCGGCAGCCGTTGGCCAGGATGAGCGTGAATGCCTCCTCGATGCGCCGGATGCTGTCGTTGAGATTGTAGGGGTTGGTCGCGACGTCCCCGATGTCCGCCACCGCGAGGGCGTCGAACGGTGCCGCCCGGGTGCCCATGTTGTAGGGCCTGAGCAGACAGGACTCGGCCCGGATCTGCCGGGGTCCGAAACGCGCTCCGCTCCGGTTCGAGGTGCCGATATCGAACGGCACCCCCACGAAGCAGGCGTCCAGATCGGCCGCGTCCGGCCTCGACGGCAAGCGCATCATGGTTGCGGGTCCGCCAAAACGCGGCATCTGGTTGCCGCCCAACGGCTCGAACAGGGTCTTGCTCATCTGTCACCTCGGACTCGGGCGCGACGCAGGGGCCCCGAAGCCGGGCCAAGCCGAGAGTATCGCCCTGCCGCCCCGTCAATCGAAAGGATGTCGCCCGATGATGGTTTGCGACCGCTCGGCACCGGTCGAGATCATATCAATGGAGGTCCCAGTCAGATCCTCTACCTTCGCCAGGTACGCGCGAGCCCCGGCCGGAAGGGCGTCCATGGCGGTGAGGCCGGCCGTGGACTCATGCCAGCCGGGCAGTTCGACGTAGACCGGCTCACACTCCTCGAGCGCGGCTGCGCCGACCGGTGGCGCGTCGCGCTCTTTCCCCTCGAATCGGTAACCCACACAAACGCGAACGGGGTCGACACCATCGAGCACATCGAGCTTCGTGATGCACAGGCTCGTGACCCCGTTCAGGTCGATTGCACGGCGCAACGCGATCGCGTCCAGCCAGCCACACCGCCGCGGTCGCCCGGTGGTGGCACCGAGCTCACGGCCGCGGCTAGCGAGACCCTCACCGACGGCGTCATGGAGCTCGGTCGGAAACGGACCGGAACCAACGCGGGTCGTGTACGCCTTGGTGATTCCGAGAACGTAATCGAGCTGGGTTGGACCGAGCCCGCTGCCGGTGGCGGCTCCGCCTGCGGTCGTGTTGGAGGAGGTCACGAACGGGTAGGTTCCGTGATCGATATCGAGCAGGGTGCCCTGCGCGCCCTCGAACAAGATGCACGCCCCCTCCTCTCTCAGCCGGATCAATCGTTGAGGTATGTCCCCGATCAGCGGACGTATGAGTTCAACCGCGGCCAGCGCCTCTTCGAGCACCCGGTCGGGATCAATCCGCTCCGATTGGTAGTAATGCTCGAGCATGAAGTTGTGGTAGTCGAGGACCTCGCGCAGCTCGGCGCGGAATCGAGGCTCGTCGAGCAAGTCCACGAGCCGTAGGGCGCGTCTGGAAGCCTTATCCTCGTAGGCTGGGCCGATTCCCCGCCCGGTCGTGCCGAGCGGGGTATTGCCTCGGGCGCGCTCACGGGCATGATCGAGCGCAATGTGATAGGGCAGGATCAGAGGACACGCCGCGCTCACCAGAAGTCGTTCGCGGACCGGCACGCCGCGCGCCTCGAGCATGTCGATTTCCTCGATCAATGCGGCCGGCGACAGTACCACCCCGTTGCCGATCATCGAGGTCACGCCCTCGCGTAGGATTCCCGACGGGATGAGGTGAAGAACCGTTTTCTCCCCATCGACGACGAGGGTATGGCCCGCATTGTGGCCACCCTGAAACCGCACCACGGCGCTCGCCCGATCGGTGAGCACATCCACGACCTTGCCTTTTCCCTCGTCACCCCATTGGGTGCCGATCGCGACGACCGTCTTTGCCATGTTCCCGGCGCCGCCCCCCCGCCCTTACGCGTGACCCGCTCGCACGACCCACTCCGAGCCGTGCTGCACGAGCAGTCGGTCGCAGCCCATGCTCTGCGCGTCTCCATCCTGACCCGGGAGCTCGACCACCACCCGCTCCCCCCGCTCGCGCAACGCTTTGATCTGTCGGCGAAGCGCCTCATCGCCCGATGCAGGTGCGAAGATGGCGCCCGATGTCCAGGCTGGCCCCCGGTCGCCGATCCCCACCAGCGTCTTGAGGTCGGTGCTGAAGCCGATGGCCGGTCGCACCCGTCCGAATGCCTCTCCGATCCCATCGTAGCGTCCACCGCGCGCAATCTCCTGGCCATGCCCCGGCACGAACGCCGCAAACACCACCCCCCGCTCGTAGCGATAGCCACGAAGCTCGGCCAGATCAAAGTGCAGGGGAATGTGGGGCGCGCGAATCATCATCTCCTCGGCGAGCGCTTTCAGATGGTCAAGCGCGCGGTGCACTTGATCGTTGGCGGGCTCGAGCACCACGCCGGCGTCTCGCAGCACTTCATCGCCGCCATTGAGGCTAACCAGCGCGAGGAGCATATCCCTCAACTCGGCGGCAACGCCAGCCTCGGCGAGCAACCCCTCGATCTCCGTGCGTGCCTTTCTTTGCAGGGCGTCGAACAACACTGACTCTTGCGCGTCGCCGAGCGAGGCCGCTTGAACGAGACTCCGAAAAATACCGAGGTGCCCGATGTCGAGATGCACATCGCGCACTCCCGCCGTCTCGAGCGTCTCCAGCATGAGGGCGATGATCTCGCAATCGCTGTGGGCACCCGAGTGCCCGTAGAGCTCCGCTCCGACCTGAATCGGACTGCGCGCCCCGGAGAAGCCGTCCGGCCGCGTGTGCAGGACGGTCCCGAGGTAGCAAAGGCGGACCGGCTCGTCGCGCTGCAGATGATGTGCATCGATGCGTGCGACCTGGGGCGTCATGTCCGCGCGAACCCCCATCAGACGACCCGTCAGCTGATCAATCAGCTTGAACGTCTGCAGGTCGAGATCGGGACCCGTTCCCGTCAGCAACGATTCCAGGTACTCGATCAGCGGCGGCATCACGAGCTCGTAACCCCAGGTGTGAAAGAGGTCGATGAGCGCCCGGCGAGTCGACTCGATGCGGGCCGCCTGGGGCGGGAGGATCTCTTCGATCCCGGCCGGAAGCAGCCATTGGTCTCGTGGGTCACTCATCGCGTCACTCGCATTCCCTAATTGACGACGTAGAGCAGCAAGCAGCCAAGCACCATGCTGGTGAGGCCGGCAAACCGAAGGGTGCCGTCGTTGAGCTGCGAGATCTGCAGCATGGCTCTGCGCAAGCCCCCGGGATTGAGAAACGGGATGATCCCCTCGATCACCAGCAACAATGCGACTGCGACCAGAAGTTCATGCCACATGGCGAAGAGCGGTCGCTGCCAAATCCGTTCCGAGCTGGGCCCCGACGCGCGACGCGGCGCCTACGGTTTACGTGTCGAATCCTGGAAGTATTTGAAGAAGTCGGTGTCAGGCTTCAGCAATAAGATATCCGAACGGTTGTTAAAGGTCTGTTTGTAGGCGTTCAGAGTCCGGTAGAAGGCATAAAACTCAGGGTCCTGGTTGTACACGTTGGCGTAGGTCTCCGCCGCCTTACCGTCGCCTTCGCCGCGGATTCGCTGGCCATCGCGCTCGGCCTCGGCGAGAATTACCGCCCGTTCCCGGTCGGCCGCAGCGCGGATGATCTTGGCCGACTCCTCTCCTCGAGAACGAAAGTCTTTCGCGACCTCTTTTCGCTCCGCCGCCATTCGCTGGTAGACGGAGTTACTGACCTCATCGGGAAGGTCGATGCGCTTGATTCGCGCGTCCACGATCTGAATGCCGAGTCCCTCCGCCTGCGAGCGAGCCGAGGCGGTGAGAATATCCATGATCTCGGCCCGCTCTCCGGACACGACCTGGCGCACGGTGCGCTTGCCGAACTCGTCCTTGAGCAGCTTCTGCACGAAGGTGGAGAGCCGGTCCGATGCGCGGCGAACGCTGCCGCCGTTTGCGGTATAGAAACGCTCCACATCGGAAACCCGCCACTTCACGAACGAGTCGACGATGACGTTCTTCTTCTCCAGGGTCAGGTAGCGCTCCGGGTCGGCATCTAAGTTTTGGATGCGTCGGTCGAATTTCAGCACGTTCTGAACAAACGGATACTTGAAGTGCAGCCCTGGCTCGTAGTCGGAGCGTTTGACTCGCCCGAGCTCCAGCTTGATCGCGAGCTCGCGTTGATCCACCACGAAAATTGACATGCCGCCGAGAATCAGCAGCCCGACCAATAGCACCACCAACCCTTTACTCATTGCCTGGCCCTCCCTCGGAGATCCTCTTGTCCCTGGGAGAACTCCTGCCCGAAGCTGGATCCGCTAGCCTCTCCCGCCTGACGGTACTCGTCCGGATTTCGGCGCAGCCCGGTGGAAGTCTCGCGCTCGACGAGCTTGTCAATCGGAAGGTACATGAGATTGTTGCCCCCTTCGACGTCGATCAAGACCTTGCTCGAGTTTGCAATCACCGACTCCATCGCCTCGATGTACAGTCGCTCCCGGGTGACGTCCGGTGCCTTGCGGTACTGCTCGAGCACCTGCATGAATCGATCGGTCTCACCCTCGGCGGCGGCGATCACCCGCTGCTTATAGGCTCGCGTCTGCTCGCGAATTGCGTTTCCATCGCCTCGAGCCTTCGGGATGATGTCGGCCGCGTAGGCACGCGCTTCGTTCTTGAAGCGCTCCTCGTCCTCGCGCGCCTTGACCGCATCGTCGAAGGCGTCCTGGACCTCGCGAGGCGGCTGCGCATCCTGCATGTTCACGCTGGTGACGAGAAAGCCTGCCCCGTAGATCTCGAGGATCGACTGGATCAGGGTCTCGACCTCGGCCGCGACCTCGCTCCGGCCTTCGGTCAGCACGTAGTCCATCTGGCTGCGCCCGACCACCTCACGCACCGCGGTCTCGGTCGCCTGGCGCAAGGTCTCATCGGGGTCCAGGACGTTGAAAAGATACTTGTCCGGCTCGCGTACGCGGTACAGGACCGCGAACTTGATGTCGATGATGTTCTCGTCCTTGGTGAGCATCAGCGATTCGTGGGCAACGGAGCTCGATGTTCCCCCCGCGCTGCGAAAACCGATCTCCGCCTTATGGACCTGCTCGACGTTAACCTTCTCGACGCTGTAGATCGGGCGCGCGATCCAGTGCGGACCGGGCTCGCTCAAGCCCACGAACTTGCCGAATCGAAGCACCACCCCCTGCTCCGGCAAGTCCACGATGTAGAAACCCCAAACTCCGTAGCCGATAATCGCGGCCGCCAGCACCAGACCCAGCCCTTTACCGAAGCCGAACTGGGGAAGACCCGGCGACCGACGCCCGCCGCCTCCGCTGCCCCCGCCGCCCCCGAAGAGACGCCCGAGCCCCGCTTGCAGCTTCTTCAGGACCTCTTCCAGGTCAGGCGGGCCCTGCTGTCCGCCGCGATTGCCCCAGGGATCTCGGTTCCCATTACCGCCGGGCTGATTCCAAGCCATTAGTACACTCCGTGAAAGCTGATTGAAAGGCTGCGTTGCCGCGGGTTGGGAACGGCGGCGCCGTTGCCGCCGAACTTCGCTCGAGCTGCGGATGATAGGGGACTACGCGGCAATATTCGAGGGCTCGAGCCCTTCGCTACGGCACAGGCGCTCGAGCGAGGCAGGCGGTATCTTCACGTCCATCAACCATTCCCCGTTCTCGCCGAGATGCTCCTCGACTACGGTGCCCAGCTCGAACAGTCGTGCCCGCAAGCGTCCAGCTCCGACGGGTAGACTCACTCGCCGCCGAATCAGGTGCGGCCCGACACGCTCGAGGAGTGCATCGCAAAGCAGGTCGATCCCGGCGCCGGTCTTTGCCGACACCCACACCCGATGCGGGCAACCAGATTCGTCGCGAGCGACTCTCGGCCGAGCATCGTGGTCCGGGCATTGACCAGGAAGCGGCAGGGTCTTTGAAGAATCGAGAGCATCCAGCTTGTTATAGACCTGGAGCTGGGGAACCCCACCCGCGCCGATCTCCTCCAAGACCTCATTGACCTGCTCAATCTTGCTGGACGGGGCAGGGTCGCTCACGTCGATCACGTGCAGCAGCAAGCTCGCGCTTCGCGTCTCTTCCAAGGTCGCCCTGAAGGCGGCCACTAGCTCGTGAGGGAGCTTTCGAAGAAACCCTACCGTATCCACCAGCACGACGGTGGATTCGGGTGCCAGACGAAGGCGCCTCAGCGTGGGGTCGAGGGTAGCGAACAGACGATTTGCTTCCAGCACCCCGGCGCCAGTCAGTCGGTTGAACAGGGTCGACTTGCCCGCATTCGTGTAACCCACGAGGGCAATGACCGGCACCTGCGCCCGCGCGCGCGACTTTCGACTGAGCGCCCGGCGCCGCTGCACCCCGGATAATCGCCGATCGATCTGCTTGATGCGACCCGCGATTAACCGCCGGTCGGTTTCGAGCTGCTTCTCACCCGGACCTCGCAGCCCGATACCGCCCTTCTGGCGCTCGAGGTGGGTCCATCCCCGGACCAGACGGGTAGCGAGATGATTCAGCTGCGCGAGCTCCACCTGGAGCTTGCCCTCGAAGGTGCTCGCGCGCTGGGCGAATATGTCGAGAATGATGCTGATCCGGTCAAGCACTCTACATTCGAACACACGTTCGAGATTACGTTCTTGGGCGGGTGACAACGCGTGGTCGAAGACCACGAGGTCCGCCTTTTGATCACGCACGCAATCACGGATTTCGCTTACCTTGCCGCTGCCGATGAAGTGTCGAGGGTCAGGCGCGTCACGCGCTGCCGTCACGGTGGCCACCGCATTGGCACCGGCGGAAAGGGTCAGCTCCCGGAATTCCTCGAGGTCTGCGCCATCACCAGACCCCGGCAACTCTACGTGGACGAGCACTGCGCGCTCACCGCTGCGGGGCCGCTCAAACAAGCGTTGCCCTCCAGCCCTGGAGATTATTGATTGTTCGGGTCGACCTCGGTCTCATCATCGGACCTTGGCAACTTCACGTTGCGCGCCGGCACCACCGTGGAGATGGCGTGCTTGTACACCATCTGACTCACCGAATTCCTTAGCAACACGACAAACTGGTCGAACGACTCAATCTGACCCTGCAGCTTGATGCCATTGACGAGAAAAATCGATACCGGCACCCGCTCCTTGCGCAAGGTGTTCAAGAAGGGGTCCTGCAACGACTGGCCCTTGCTCATCGTTATTCTCCTTGGGTCGTTTCTTATTCCGCAACCAGTCTCGCGACTGCGATGTTACCGACATTGTGAGTTTTCCCCCGTACAGATTGCTGCTGCCGAGGGACCGGAGACTGCACAGTATAAACTATTCTGCGTCTTGATCGCGCGCCCGTCTTTACCCCACTTCGTCCAAATGGTTCAACAACTTAGATAGCACGGCGGGATCCTCGGCATCGACCCACACCGCCTCGGGCTCAGCGCGCAGCCAGGTGAGCTGCCGCCTCGCGAGCTGCCGTGTGGCCGCGAGCGAGCGTTCCCGCATCGTGGCGTGGTCGACGCGGCCCTCCAAGTAGTCCCACACTTGGCGATAACCCACCGCCCGCATCGACGGCAGGTCCCGATCGATCTCGGGGCGATCGCGCAGACCCGCAACCTCTTCCACGAGGCCCCGTTCCAGCATGCGGTTGAATCGGCACTCGATGTGTCCGTGCAGGCTCGATCGCCGCCCCGGGCTCAGAATTACTACGCGCGCCGGCGTCGTGAACGGTTCCGGACCTGCGACTTCGAGCTGCTGGCTCATCGGCCTCCCCGTCAGCTCGTAAACTTCCAGCGCCCGTTGAATGCGCTGAGGGTCGTTGGGATGAATCCGGGCGGCCGCCCTGGGGTCAATCTCGGCTAGCCTTCGGTGCAAAGCGCCCCATCCCGCGGCCGCCGCCTGCGAGGCGAGGTGCGCCCGAACTGCTCGATTGGCCGGCGGCAGCCGCGATAGGCCTTGCCTCAGTGCCCGGAAGTACAGGCCGGTGCCCCCCACGAGCAACGGGATCCCTCCGCGACCGAGGATGTCGTCGATCTCCCGGCGGGCGTCGCGGCAGAACTCCGCCGCCGAGTAGGTTTCGTGCGGGGCGCGAATGTCAATGAGCCGGTGCGGTGCCTCGGTTAACACGATTCGCTCGGGTTTTCCGGTACCGATGTCCATACCCCGATAGACCATGGCCGAATCGACACTCACGATCTCGACCGGAAGTCGGCTCACCAATCTCACCGCGAGGTCTGTCTTACCGGCCCCGGTGGGACCCATGAGGCAGATCATCAGCGGGGCCCGTGAGCTCGACTTACGCCGCATGTCCCGGCTCATTCATCCGCGCTTGACCGCCTCGTCACGCAGCGGTGCTCTTCGCACAAGGCAATGACCTCGTCGCCCGCGAGCACCCTCCAGATTCCTGATTCGGGCCCGCATCGGCCGACCGCGATCAACGCTTCCAACTCGTCCAGCAGAGAGGTCATCGCTACGTGGTCGGCGGGCGGATCCGCGCGGCGCCCCGCGTGGGCCGAGATGAGCTCGAGCAGGTGTTCGAGCGCACGGTCGTCCGGCCAGGATCGAGTCTCATCACGGCACAGATAGGCGCACATCTCCTCGGCGAGGTCGTGAGCGTCGACTGAGCCGCCGAGCACCGGGATCTCGCGCAGCGAGACCGAATCGGGGCCGATTCGCCCCAGTTCCACACCGGCCCGCCGCAGCAGGTCCGAACGCTGTACGACCACATCCGCCACCTGCTCGCCAACCCCCAGATTCTCCGGCACCAACAACGGTCGCCGCGGCACCGGGCCCAACGCCGCCGCCTGCTTGAGGCGACTGGAAATCAACTGTTCGCGCGCTCGCAGGACGTCGACGAGGGTAAGGCCGCGCCCACTCTCCCCCACCAAGAATCGACCGAGCACGACTCCGAGCGGTCGGCCGAGGACTCGCTGCGCAGGATCGCGCCTACCGCTTGCCGCGGCGGCCAAGCCCGAGCTGGCGGCGCGAACGGCATCATAGGCGGCGATCTGATCGCCCACTCTTGCGCCAGTGTCCCCGTTTCGACCGAAGCCCGACGTTCCCCGCGCCTGATCCTCGACCAGCTCAGGGGCGAGCTCGGAGCCGAGCGCCCGACGCAGGCTCTGGAGCAAGAAATCATGGATCAGTCGAGCCTCCCGGAACTTCACCTCATGCTTGGCCGGGTGCACATTGACGTCGACCTCGCTCGGATCCATCTCGAGGTACAGCACATACGCGGGATGAACGCCTCCGGTCAGGCGATCGGAGTACGCCTGGCGTATGGCGTGACTCACTACCCGGTCTCGCACCATTCGCCCATTCACGAAGAAATACTGGAGATCCGACTGCTTGCGCTCGAAGCTGGGTAGCGCCAGCCACCCGCCGAGGCGCATATCCGCCGCCTCGAATTCGATTCGAAGCGCGTGCGCGCAAAAAAGAGAGCCGCACAGCCTCGCGACTCGAGCAAGCCGGCCGGTGTCCGTCCGGTCCGCGCGCAGGGACCACACGACCCGCCCGTCGTGGCGAAGCTCGAATGCCACCTCGAATCGGCTCAAGGCGATTCGGCGCACCCAGTCCTCGATATGCCGATACTCGGTCTTCTCGGTTCGCAGAAACTTTCGGCGGGCCGGGACGTTGTGGAACAACTCGGAGACCGCAACCAGGGTGCCGGCAGGGTGAGCCACGGGCTCGAGCGCGGTAAGAGTCTGCGCATTGACCACCACGCTACGCCAACCCGTCTCGCTATCCGCCGTTCGCGACCTGATCTCAACCCGGGAAACGGAGGCGATGCTCGGCAGCGCTTCCCCTCTGAACCCCAGGGTTCTCACCGCCTCCAGATCGTCGAGTGTCGAGACTTTGCTTGTTGCGTGACGGCTCAGGGCGAGCTCGAGATCGTCGCGCCGGATCCCCCAGCCGTCGTCGCGCACTCGTATCAGCCGCGTACCGCCCGCTTCGAGGTCGATTTCAATTCGACTCGCATTGGCGTCGAGACTGTTCTCGAGCAGCTCCTTGACCACCGACGAGGGCCGCTCGACCACCTCCCCGGCCGCAATCTGGTTTGCCAGCGCGGTGGAAAGCTTTCGAATTCGAGGACCGGGAGTATCAGTCACCGATCGTCCTGGACGTGCAAGGTCTGTCGGTCCGCAAGAACTCAAGCCTCGAAGAGAGAGATGGTTTCCATGTGGGTCGTATGCGGAAACATGTCGACTATCCCCGTCAGTTGCAGGCGCATTCGGTGTCGATCGACGAGCACCTTCGCATCGCGGGCCAAGGTGGCAGGGTTGCAAGATACGTAGACCACGCGCTTCGTTACCCTCGGATCCAGGTTCTCAACAATCGCGAGCGCCCCGCTTCTCGGGGGGTCTAGCAGAATCTTGTCTACGCCGCCCTCGAGCCAGGGACGGGCCGTGTCTGTGTCGAAGAGGTCGACGGCGTGAAAGTCAACGTTATCAACCGCATTGGCGATCGCGTTATCCCGGGCCCTAGCCACCAGCTGGTGACTGCCCTCCAGTCCGGATACCCGCCCGCCGGCTCGCGCGAGGGCCAGGGTAAAGTTACCCAGCCCGCAGAACAGATCCAGCACGCGGTCGGAGGGCATCGGAGCCAATAGCTTAATCGCTTGAGACACCAGCAATCGATTCACGTGCGCATGGACCTGCGTGAAATCAAGGGGCCCGAACTCGAAGCGCAAGGCGAGCTCGGGCAGCCGATAGCTCAGCGCCCGGGGAACTTCGGGCCACAGGGGCTCAACCGTTTCCGGTCCCCCCGGCTGGAGGCAAACCTGTAGATCGTGCACCTCGGCGAAGCTACGAAGTCGTTTCCGATCGGCAGGGCCGAGCGGGTCCAGAGTTCGGAATATCAGAGTCCCCGTCCGATCGCCGAGCGAGATTTCAACCTGCGGTATCCGGGCCCGCGCATCCATGGACGCGATGAGCTCTCGCAACGAGTCGATTCGACGCCCCACCCGGCCATCGAGGATCTCACACCGGGAGAGAATCGCCACTCGAGAGCTCCCACGCTCGCGAAAGCCGACCAGGGCGAGACGCTTCGATTCAAGCCACCTTACCCCGAGACGGGCCTTGCGCCGATATCCCCACTCCTGAGCTCGTATCGGGGGCGAGACCGCCTCCGGCGCAAGCCCCTCATCGCCGAGGAGCTTCAGCAGGCGACTGCGCTTGAGGGCGAGCTGCGCGTCCGGCTCCATATGCTGCAGCGCGCATCCGCCGCAAACGTCGAAATGAGCGCAACCGGGGATCACACGGTCAGTCGCGCCGCGCACGATCTCCTCCGCAACCGCCTCGTAACCACCCCGACTTCTGCGAATGTAGCGGGCCCGCACCCGCTCGCCCGCGAGGGCACCGGCCACCAGCACCGGACGCCCGTCCACGTGCGCAACCCCGCGCCCGTCATCCCGCAGGCTTTCAATCTCGAGCGTGACCGGCTCGCTCGGTAGTCGATGCCTTCGACGCGTCATCTCGGGCGCGAATCACACGCCCGAGAGAAAACCCGAATCGATCTCGGACCGCAACCGAGCTGCGAAGCGCCAGCCGGCGAGCTCGACCTACCCGGATCGGTGTCTGCGATGGGAAAAACCGTGATTGACCTATTTCTGTTGCCAGCCGGTTGGGGATTGAAACCACCACCCCGCTTCCGAATTGCTGACCCAGCGTCGTGAAAAAGTGGCGCGGATGTCAGGCTCCCACTCGGGATGGCCGTTGGCGAGTGCGATCTCGCGGTAAAGAGCATTCCGATCGCGATTCTCCAGTTCCACCAGCTGCTTGACTCGATTACGCTCGCTCAAACCCACCAGCTTCGCATCGCGAACGTCGATCAATCCGTCGCCGGTCAGTCCCACCGCACCGGCATTGTAGAACTCTACGAGCTGTTCGTGACGTGACCTCATGGAGTTCTTCAGCTTGTTGATCGCGGGCGTTGAAATCTCCAGGTCGACCTGCGCTTGCGCGGCCGGCAGCACCGCGTCGAAGAGACCCGTCACGAGCCTCGAAGCGATCCGCCGCGACTGCGGCTCGGTTTGACTGGCCTCGCCCGGGCGTTTGCCCCACACCTCTTCGATGATCGTATCTGCCGCCTTCTCGGCCGCAGCCGCCGGAAAATACACATTGATCGTGACGCAGGCACTGACCAACCCCACGCCAGCAACCATCCCGAGCAAGCTCTTCCTTTTCATTCGTCTGCCTCCGATATCGGTTTACTGGATGATTGGGGCCTCGGCGCTGGTGACACTCTTGAGCCGCTCCAGCAGCGTGTCCCACGCGACGCGATCATTGAATCCGAACACGTCGATCCGAGGGGGGAACCCGCCTCCCTTGACAATGTAATAGCCACGCTCGGCGGGCGCCACACCCCCCATCTCGCAGACTCCGCCCCGCAGCCGGCAACGAACCCCGAGTCGCTCATAGGAAAACTCCTGGAAAAGGCGCAAGAAGGTTGAGGAGACGACATCCCTTGCCCCTCCGAGGCGGGTCAGGCTCTCGACCGCGTGCTGGCTGATGCGGTGTCGCTCAGAATCATCGGGCGGCGTCGCGAACAGAGCATCGAAGGACACCGGGTACCAATCCTGCAGGACGAGGTCGTGCATGTACCCGTCCAGGCGCCCCTCGATACTGCCGAAGGAGAATGCGTTGGTCAGCGGCAAGAGGGAAAGGTTGTGAATGTCGATGTCGCCTCGGAGCACAGGCACGAGCCCGAATGGGCGCTCGAGCTCCAGGTCGCGGATCAACACCTCACCATCGAAAACCCGCATCACCAGGGTACCGGGAGCCGATATTACGCCGTTGAGGTAACTCACCTCCGGAATGCTTCCCGCGATCGTGCCTTCGAAGGCCGGCCAACCGAGAGCCCGACTCAGCGCGTTCATCGAGATGGGGGCGAGCTCGCCGTGCAGACGCCACCCTAGGGTGGGTAACCCGAGGTCCTCGAGCTCGAACGAGCGAACATCCAAGCTACCGTCGAGCACGGTGAGGGACAGCGGGTCGGAAAGCGAGAAAGTGCGCCCGTACCAGCGCCCCGAAAGCTCCCCCGCCCCGAGACTTACCGCGTACAGCGCCCCCCCGGCCCAGCGAAGCCGGCTCTGCTCGACGTCGCCACGGTCGCTCCAGTGCACGCTGCCGTTGAGCGCATAGGCTTCGAACCGCCCTCGCTCATCCCGGGCATCGACATCGTGGAGGTCCAAGCGCACGGAAGCCCCTTGCGACGCCCAGTCGAGAGACAGCGCCACCTCGCCCCCGGTGTCCAACCCTCCGAGCCCGAGCTCGAAGGCCGCGTTGCGCAGGTACGTTCGGTACAGTACCGGCAGCGAGGTCCGGGGTAAGTGCAACCGCAACGAGTCAGGCGTAAACCCGGCCCGCGAGGTCGCCTCCAGAGATCCCTGCAGGTCAAGCACGCCCGGGTGCGTCGCAGAAAAGTGCTCGATGACCAGACGTGCGTGCTCGGGCAGCCATTGGCCACGCAGCTCCAGGCGCTGGGCCGGGCTCGAGGCCTCGATGAAGAACGCATCGAAGTTCGCCGCGCCGGCCAGCAGCTCGATCGTACCGGCCAAGCTCCAGCCTACCTCCGATCCGCGCTCCAGGGCGGCATCGAGAGATACGGCGAGCGATTCCGCCGCCCTCAACCCGGACTCGTCGGAGAAGCTGAGTCCACTCACCTCCCCTTTCACCTCGGCGGCATCGACGCCGCGCTGCCCGGAAACCAGAGCACGCATCCAGACCGCCCCGCTCGAAACCGAGACCGGGGAGCCGGTCGCAAGCAAACCGGCAATGGTTGTGCCGAGGTGCTCGGATCGAATGCCGATCGTTGCCCGCCAGCCCGTGGGCTGGGCGGCGAGCTCGATCTCGAGCAACGCATCATGGACACGCGTCGCCGTTAGTGCGAATCGAGTGACTTCCGGCGTGCGCTCGAATCGAAATGTCGTACTTACTGTCTGTCCTCCTGATCGCAAGCTGAGCTCTCCACTAGGACAGTCCAGCATTCCATCTTCGGTCGAGATGCTACGGCAAACCACCGTCACGTCTCGCAACGAGGCGAACGGCGGGGGCAGCCCGACCGACTCCGCTCGCAGCTGCATGACGTTCCCACCGTCAACGCCCACCGTGACTTGGATTCGGACATCGTTCGCCGACCAGCCGGCACCCTGAATTCGGCCAAGCGCCATCTCCAACCCCGCGACGGCGACACCCTGAGCGGGGAGAAGTGCCCCCACGATGGCACCTAGGAAGAGCCGATACGACGGAGACCGGACCCACCGGCCCCAGCGACGCGAATGGGTCCTAAACGACTTCACGCGGAACTTCGTGGCGACGGGCTGGTTCGGAAACGCACACCCGCAGTGTAATGGAAGCCCCGTCCCCAAGCATCGGGGCTCGGGACCCAGATTCGGTGTTCCCCCTTCGGGAATTAGATGCTACTTTCCACATTGGAGATCGGCACGGCGAGGGCGCGCGCGAGGATGGGTGCGTCGGTGACGAACGAACCGCATGAATTCGACCCCCGGCGCCCTCGCAGGGGGGCTCCGACCCGATGAGCCCCTACACCTGGATTGTCACGCGAGACCGATTCGTCGGCGACAGCAGCGACGCGGTGGGCAAGATCGGCCCACCGGGGGCCAAGGACCGCGCCCCGTTCGACACGGTGATCGTCCACGGGGAGAAGTTCCGTCTCCTCAATCACCACGGCGAATCGGAATTCAACGGCTATATCTACGGCACGTACGCCGGGCGCGAGCCGCTCGATGAGTACGGACGGGAATTCGGTTGCGTCGAAATCGAGTATGAACGCAATGGGGTATGGGTGGGGCTGGACGGCTCGACTCATGCGTCTCGATGAGCCGCGGAGGATTCGATCCGGACCTGCTCGAGAGGGTTACCGACGGTGACCGGGCACTCGCGGACGAGCTGGTTACGATGCTCACGTCCGAGCTTCCCCAGCACCGGCGCGATATCGTGGCAGCAGTCGCCGAAGCGGATCTGGCGCGCGTAGCC
>JBFHLI010000040.1:0-18369 GCA_041594935.1 Gammaproteobacteria bacterium
CCCCTCGTTCACCGCCTTGCTAAGTTTTCTGGAAAACTACTCTGCCCAGCTGTGGCTCCTGGGCCTCGCGTCGGTAGTGATGCTGATCGGGTCCGCGATCGCGGTACCGATCGTGGTGGCGAGACTGCCGGCGGATTTCTACTGTGAAAAGGACGGGCACACGCGAAGGTTTCTCGAAGAGCGCCCCCTGCTCAGGGGCGCGGTGCTGGTCGTCAAGAACCTGCTCGGGGCGGCACTGCTCGTGGCCGGCCTGGCGATGTTGTTCCTCCCCGGCCAGGGCATTCTTACCATCCTGGTGGCGCTCAGCCTGCTGGATTTTCCCGGCAAGCGCGGGCTCGAGCTGCGCATCCTCAAGAATCCAACGGTCTTGCGCTCGGTCAACTGGCTGCGTCGACGCGCGGGTAAAGACCCGCTGCAGTTTTGATGCGGCGCCTGCTCGTGATCTCCGGATGAGGCCGTTCTCACAGGCCTGCGAGAATAACAAGGCGCCGATCTTGTCGGTTCTCGAGCCTGTTCTCTCCGGGGCCCGGCGGGTACTCGAGATCGGCAGCGGCACCGGCCAGCACGCGGTTTACTTCGGCGCGAACCTGACACACCTTACATGGGTGCCCAGTGACGTGCCGGAGCACCATGCCGGAATTCGCGCGTGGCTCGACGAGGCCGGCCTGGACAACGTCCCGCCGCCGCTCGCCCTCGATGTGAATGATCCGGTTTGGCCGATCGAGCACGCCGACGGGGTGTTCAGTGCCAACACGGTCCACATCATGGACTGGGCCTCCGTCATGCGGATGTACGAGGGCATCGGTCGCTTGCTCGCGCCGGGGGGCGTGCTCGTGCTTTACGGGCCATTCCGCTTCGCGCAGGCTTACACCAGCCAGAGCAACGAGCAGTTCGACCGATTCCTGCGCGCCCGTGACCCCGCAAGCGGGGTCCGCGACTTCGAGGCCCTCGATCGGCTCGCTTCCGAGCAAGACCTCGTGTTCTCGCAGCGTCACGACCTGCCCGCTAACAATCAGGTTCTGGTCTGGGTGCGCGAAGGGCAGACCCCGGGGCAAGATCGCCGCCGATGAGCGAGGTCGTTGACTCCACGTCGGTCGCGATTCGGGTGATGCACCTCGCTAAGGCTTACCGAGAGGGGGAGCAGCGGCGGGTGGTGTTCGATGACCTGAGCGCCGAGTTTTACCGTTCGCAAACAACGGCGGTGGTCGGGCGAAGCGGCACCGGTAAGTCCACGCTGCTGAATCTGATGAGCGGGATCGATCTCCCCGACCGGGGCGAGGTTGAGATCGACGACGTCTCCCTGACCCGGCTCTCCGAGAAGGAGCGCACACTGTTCCGGCGCCGTGCCATCGGCTTCGTGTTCCAGTTCTTCAATCTCATCCCGACTCTCACGGTGGCGGAGAATCTGCGTCTGCCGCTGGAGCTGCTCGGTGTCGGCGCGATAGAGATTGCGAGTCGGGTCGACCGGCTGCTTCGCCAGGTCGGCCTCACCGCGCGGGCGGAGAGCTTTCCCGACCGCCTCGCGGGCGGGGAGCAGCAGCGGGTGGCGGTTGCCCGGGCCCTCATTCACGAGCCGGTCGTGGTGCTTGCCGATGAGCCCACCGGCAACCTGGACGCCGAGACGGGACGCGAGGTGCTCGAGCTGCTGATCGAGATGACGCGCCGCTCGCGCGCGAGCCTCGTGGTGGTCACCCACAGTGGGGAGGTGTTGCGCTACGCTGACCGGGTGCTCGCCCTAAACGAGGGGCGCCTCGTCGTGCGGCCCGAATGACCCGCGCGGTGCTGCGTGCGGGTCGGGCCCGGAGGTGGGTCGGCTTATCGGTGCTCGCTCTTTCGAGTCTGCGCTTCTCCGCTCGCCACCCCGTCCAGCTGGGTCTCTCGGTGGTTGGCATCGCGCTCGGCGTGGCGGTGGTGATCGCGATCGACATTTCGAGCGAGAGCGCCCGGCGCGCCTTCGATCTGTCGACCGAGGCGGTCCTGGGGCGCACGACGCATCAGGTCGTCGGGGGTTCTTCGGGCGTGGACGAGACCTTGTATCCCCGGCTGCGCCGGGCACTGGAGGGTGTGCCCGTCGCCCCGATCGTCGAGGGTCCGATCGCGGTGGCGAGCCAGCCCGGGCGGACCCTGAACATGCTCGGCATCGACCCTTTCTCCGACGCGCCGTTCCGGCCTCACCTCACGGCTGAGCGAGTTTCCGGCGGGGCCAGTCTCGCTCGTCTCGTCACCCTCCCCGGGGCGGCACTGCTGGCTTCGCAAACCGCGCGCGAGCTGGGGGTGAGCCCGGGCGACGTGCTCGCAGTTCGCGTGGGGGGGCGTCCCGCCGAGCTGGAGGTCGTCGGCGTGATGAGCTCCGCCGATAGCCTGTCCGGAAATGCGCTCGCGGATCTGGTGGTGGTGGATATCGCGACCGCTCAGGAGGTGCTCGGGCAGTACGCTCGCATCTCGCGGCTCGACCTGATCGTCCCCGAGGGCGAGAAAGAGGCCGAGACCGTGCGCCGGGTGGAGTCGATGTTGCCGCCCGCGGTGCGGCTGGTCACGGCTCGCGCGCGCACCGCGGCCGCGAGCGAGATGACCCGGGCCTTCCGGCTCAACCTGGTGATGCTGAGCCTGCTCGCGCTGGTGGTGGGAACGTTCCTGATTTACAACACCATGACGTTCTCGGTCATTCAACGCCGCGCCCTTATCGGCAATCTGAGGGCGCTCGGCGTGACCCGCTCGCAGGTGTTCGAGCTCATCTTGAGCGAGGCGGTGCTGCTGGGACTCATCGGAGGACTTCTCGGCCTCGGTCTCGGCGTCGGCCTGTCCTCGGAGCTCGTCAAGCTCGTCTCTCGCACCATCAACGATCTGTACTTCACCTTGAACGTGCGCGACGTCGCGGTGCCGGGGTGGGTCATTACAAAGGGCCTGCTACTCGGCGTCGGCGCCGCCGCGATCGCGGCCGCGGTGCCCGCCCTGGAGGCGACCCGGGTCGCGCCTCGCGTCGCGTCCACCCGGTCGATGATCGAGTCGCGCATGCTCGAGCTTGCGCCGCGCGCAGCCCTCGCCGGCGCAGCCCTGATCGCGATCGCGGTGGCGGGTCTCGCGGTTCCGAGCCGGGCGCTCTGGATCGGTTTCGCGGCCCTGTTCGGCATCGTACTCGGGTTCAGCCTGTGCGTCCCGTGGGCGACGGTGACGCTCGTTCGCGGGGTGCGGCCAATTGCCGCCGCTCTCGGCGGCAGCCTCGGGCCATTGTCGGTGCAGGGCTTGAGCGCGAGCCTGAGTCGAACCGCGGTGGCGATCGCGGCCTTGACGGTGGCCTTGGCCGCCACGGTGGGAGTCGGGCTAATGGTCGACAGCTTTCGCCGCTCGGTCGCGGATTGGCTCACGGTCACCCTGCAAGCGGACATCTACATCTCGGCCCCGAGCTCGGCCGGGCGCCGCCTCGATCCGAGCCTGGTGGCCGGAATCGAGGCGGTTCCGGGCATCGCGGCCCTGAGCATGGGCCGCACTGATACCGTCGAGTCCCCCGACGGTCCGGTGGAGGTCGTCTCGATTCGGATGGCGCCGCAGAGCTATCGCGGATTCCGGGTTCTGCAAGGCGACCCCGTCACCGCGTGGCCGGCGTTCGACGACGAGGACGCGGTGCTGGTGACCGAACCGTTTTCATTTCGGTACTCGACGCGCCCGGGCGACCGAGTGCGACTGTATACCGATCGCGGTGCGGTCGACTTCACCGTTGCCGGGGTGGTGCGGGACTATGGATCGGAGCAAGGGTCCGTCATCATCAGCCGCGATACGTTCGAGCGCTTCTGGGACGATCGGGGTCATTCGACCCTCGGGGTTTACCTCGAGCCCGACGCGGATGCGCCCACGATGCTCACGGCCCTACGGGCGGTGGCCGGCGGCATTCAGGATGTGTTCATCCGGTCGAATACCGCGATTCGGGAGGCTTCCCTCGAGGTCTTCGACCGAACCTTCACGATAACCCTCGTCTTGAGGATGCTTGCGACCGGGGTCGCGTTCGTCGGGGTGCTGAGTGCGCTCATGGCGCTGGCGCTAGAGCGCGCGCGGGAGCTCGCGGTTCTGCGGGCCCTTGGCCTGACCCAGGCTCAGGTCTGGGCCGTGGTGAGCACCCAGACCGGTCTCATGGGGCTCATCGCCGGCGTGCTGTCGATTCCCCTCGGGCTCGCGATGGCCCTGGTGCTGATCGTGGTGATCAACCGCCGCTCCTTCGGTTGGAGCATCGACGTGCACTTCGACCCGGCGATTGCGGGAACCGCACTCCTGCTCGCGCTCGGAGCCTCCATGCTCGCCGGTCTGTACCCGACGCTCAAGATGACCCGTACCGCGCCCGCGCTCGCGTTGCGCGAGGAGTGAGGCGTCTCGATCTCAGGCGTTCCCCTGCACGGCGCGGTCGCGCCTCCGGGCGAAGTCGAGCATGCGGTTCAGCGGCACGACGGCCCGGGCGCGAATGCCGGGGTCGATTTCGATCTCGTTGGCGCCGGTCTCGAGCACCGACACCAGATTCGCGAGACCGTTCATCGCCATCCACGGGCAATGCGCGCAGCTCTCGCAGGTCGCGCCCTCGCCGGCGGTCGGCGCTTCCAGCAACACCTTGTCCGGTGCCACCGCTCTCATCTTGTGGAAAATGCCGCGGTCGGTGGCAACGATGAACTTGCGTGCGTCGAGGGACTTCACCGCGTTGATTAGCTGAGTGGTCGAGCCGACCACGTCCGCTTGCGCGATGACCTCGGGCGGTGATTCGGGATGCACCAGCACCGCCGCGTCCGGATGGTAACCGCGCAGGCTCGCGAGCGCTTGCGCCTTGAACGATTCGTGCACGACGCACGCGCCCTGCCACATCAGCATGTCTACCCCGGTCATGTCCTGGACGTACTGGCCGAGGTAACGGTCGGGTGCCCACAGCACACGCTCGCCCCCCTGCGACAGGTGCCGAACGATATCGAGCGCGATCCCGGAGGTGACCACCCAGTCGGCCCGCGCCTTTACCGCGGCGCTCGTGTTGGCATACACGACCACGGTGCGCTCGGGATTCGCATCGCAGAACGCCCCGAACCGATCGACCGGACAACCGAGGTCCAACGAGCAATCGGCGTCAAGATCCGGCATCAGCACCCGCTTTTCCGGATTGAGGATCTTCGCGGTTTCGCCCATGAAACGCACCCCACAGACCACGATCGTGGTTGCGGGGTGCTCGTGACCGAACCGGGCCATCTCGAGAGAATCGGCGACGTGCCCGCCGGTCTCTTCGGCCAGCGTCTGCAGGTCGGCATCGGTGTAGTAGTGCGCGACCAGCACCGCGTCCCGGGCCCGCAGCAGATCACGGGCGCGGCGCAGCAGGCGCTCGCGCTCGGAGTCGCTCAGCTCGGGAACCTTCGCGCGCAGCAGCGCCGGGTCCGGACGTGGCACCGGCAACACCGTGATTGGGGCGGGAACGCTCATGGTATCAACCTCTCAGGAGTCACTTGAAAATCTGCACTTCCCCGGGGTTCTTCACCCGATACAGCCGAGCCGGTCGGTGCTTGCCCCGGCGGCGTTGCTCCCCCGTCTCCTCGAGCTCACCGAGCGCACCGATGCGTTTGCGAAAGTTACGCTTGTCGAGGGGCTCGCCGAGAATGATCTCGTACACCGCTTGAAGCTCGCCCAGGGTAAATTTTTCCGGCAGGAACTGAAAGGCAATCGTGGAATAGGCAAGCTTGGCGGCCAGGCGTTGGTGCGCAACCTCGATGATGTCCGCGTGGTCGAAGGCGAGCGGAGGCAGGTCGTCGAGTGGATACCAGGCGGACGATGGCGCCGGGGGAGCGGGGCGGGGCGGCAATCGTTCGCAGGGCAGGAGGGCCAGGTAGCTCACCGAGATCACGCGCTGGCGTGGGTCGCGCCGGGGCGCGCCGAAGGTGTAGAGCTGCTCGAGATAGACTCCGTTTACCCCCGTCGCGTCCTCGAGGCGTCCCACCGCGCTGGTCTCGAGGTCCTCGTCGAGGCCGACGATGCGGCCCGGAAGCGCCCATCTTGGCTCGACCGGCGCCGATTGGCTCGGTCCGAGCAGCACCTGCAGGTCCTGCTCGCGGATCGTGAAGATCACGACATCGGTGGTGACCGCCGCGGGCGAGAAAGGCGTCGGCATGGGCCTCGCACATAGTAAGTGTACATCTAACACAAAGGGATGTTAGTGTCTTCGTTACACTTTGTCAAGGGCCTCGTTGGGTGCCAGCGAATCGCAGACCGCGCACCGGCCGTCTCGTCACGGGTCGGGCCTTCGATCTGAGCCCGATGCCCTGGCAACGGCTACCGCCATTGGCTAGAGTAAACATTGTTTACAACCCTGTAGCCCGCGTGCATCGTTCCCGGCCCCTCAACCACTCCCTCACTGCGCTCAAGGCGCGTCTCGAGTACGTCAACCGTGCCTGGGCGGCCGGTAGCCACGAGCGTCTGCTGCGCTTCTACGTGCGGACGATTCCAAAGCTGCTCGATGCCGAGCGCTGCAGCCTCTTCGTCCTGGACCCGCGCAGCGGCAAGATCGTCTCTAAGCACGGGACCGGCCTTGCGGAGGGGGACATCGAGGCCCCGGCCCAGGGCAGCGTGGTGGGCCAGGCCATCTCGACCCGGGCGAGCGTGACCGACAACGAGCTCGGCCGTACGCGCGGATTTCATCGTGATGCCGACGCGAAGACCGGCTTCGTGACCCGCAGCATCCTGTGCGTGCCGATCACCGGCGTGGCGGGATGTCGCGTTACCGGCGCAATCGAGGTTCTCAACAAGCGCACCGAGGCTGGATTCGACCGTGACGATGAGTCGTTGCTCGTCGAGATCGCAGAGTACGTTGCGGTCGCGCTCGACAATATTCTGATCAACGCGGAGGTCGCGCGTATTTCGCGCGAGATCAACCGCGAGGTCTCGCGCTGTCAGTCGGACTACCTGGGCGAGATGCCCTTCGTTGCCGAGAGCGACGCGATGCGCAAGGTGCTCGAGCTGGTGCGGATGGTGTGTGATACCCCGGTCAACGTTCTGATTCAGGGAGAGAACGGCACCGGCAAGGAAGTGGTCGCGCGGATGATCCACGAGGGCCGAGACCGTCGGTCACGGCCGTTCGTGCCCGTCAACTGCGCCGCGATCCCCGAGCATCTCATGGAGAGCGAGTTCTTCGGCTATGAGAAGGGGGCGTTCACCGGGGCGGCGGCAAGCCGGGGCGGTCGCTTCGAGGAAGCCCACCGGGGCACCCTGTTTCTCGATGAGGTGGCCGACATCCCGCTCGCGATGCAGCCAAAGTTCCTGCGCGCCCTTCAGGAAGGCGAGGGCATGCGCCTCGGGGGCAGCCGGCTCATGACCTACGACCTCTCGGTCATCAGCGCAACAAACCGAAACCTCCGCGATCTCTTGGCGCAGGGCCAGTTTCGCCAGGACCTCTTCTATCGTCTGTTCGCGGTGGAGATCGTGGTGCCGCCGCTGCGCGATCGGCCCGAGGACATTGCGCCCCTCACCGCCGTTTTCCTCGACGACGTCTGCCGTCAGTACGGCAAGGTGCCCGGCGCGGTCTCGCGCACCTTGATGGCGCAGTTCGAGGATTACGCGTGGCCCGGCAACGTGCGACAGCTGCGCCGCGAGGTGGAGCGCCTCGTCGCCCTCACCCCCGAGGGCGAGGCGCTCGTTCCGGAGCGTTGCTCTCCGGAGCTCTCCGCCCGTGGGTCGGGTCGGGAGAATCGCGGTGCGGACGAGCTGCGGTTGCCCGAGCGGGTCCGAACCCTCGAGCTAAGCCTCATTCGCCGCGCGCTCGAGCGCACCGGGGGTCACAAGGCAAGGGCCGCCGAGCTGCTTGGGATCACCCGGCAGGGCTTGCACAAGAAGCTCAGGCGCTACGCACCCTGATGCGTCGCGAGACTCAGTGCAAGGAGGGGCGCCACTCGAGGCCGGCCACGATCTCGGCCTCGCGCTTCGCGAGGTGCATCAACCGGGGATAGGCGACCTCGCCCGGGACCTCGCGCAGCACGAGGTCCACGAACTGGTGCCCGTGCTTCGCCTCGGCCGCCCACAGATCCCGATAGAAGGCTTTGAGCGAGGGGTCTTCGAGCGCCTCGGAGATCAGCCGAAAGCGCTCGGCCCCGCGACACTCGATGAGCGAGGAGATGAGCATGCGATCCACAAAGCGATCGTCGCGCCCGTGGCGCATCTCCGCCTGCAGCGCATTGACGTACGGATCGGGAGCGTCCTTGACGAGCGGGAGACCCCGCGCACTCAGCCGCTCGTGGACTTGCCGGAAGTGCTCCAGCTCTTCCTGGGCGAGCTCGATGAGAGCCGGTATGATCCCCGGCCGATCCGGATACTTGACCACCAGGCTCATGGCGAGGGCGGAAGCCTTTCTCTCACAGTTGGCATGGTCCTGGAGAAACTCGTCGAAGTTTTCCAGGATCACCCTCACCCACGCCGGATCCGTCTTGCTGAACAGGTCGATGGATTTCTTGGCCATCTCGAGATGATGCCTCCCGCCCGGACAATGGCGCAGACCCCCCGGGGCCAGCTCGCTGACCGCCGCGATGACGGTGCGCGCCACCGTAATGAATGCCTCGAGAAACATCAACCGGCGGGCCGGCGGCGGCGTCCGGCTCCGCGCGCTGCGCCCGGCATCATCGTGGTCATCCCGTGCCACGCCGAGACCGAGCTGCTGGCGACGCTCGAATCGCTCTGGGCCTGCGCCCGCCCCCGGACACCGGTCGAGGTCATCGTCGTCATCAACGCGGGAACGGACGATTCCGCCCGGACGCACTCCGTCAACGCACGTACGCGGGAAGAGGCGGAGCGGTGGATCGCCGCTCATCAGGATGCCGGCCTCGCGTTTCATCTGCGCCATCATCCGGACTTGCCCCCGCGCCACGCCGGGGTGGGGCTTGCCCGCAGGCTCGGCATGGACGAGGCGCTCGGGCGCCTTGCCCGCGCCCCGGGCGAGGGGATCATCGTGAGCCTCGATGCCGACTGTAGGTGCGAGCCGAGCTATCTGGTCGCGATCGAGGCCCATTTCGCGTCGCATCGGGAGACGCCCGGGTGCTCGATCCACTTCGAGCATCCGCTCGAGGGAGACTCGGATCCGGCGCTCTACGACGGGATTGCGCACTACGAGCTGTTCTTGCGCTACTATCGCCACGCGCTGAGGTGCGCGGGGTTTCCGCATGCGTTCTACACGGTTGGCTCGAGCATGGCGGTACGCGGCTGGGCATACCGACAGCAAGGGGGCATGAACCGCCGCCGCGCCGGTGAGGACTTCTACTTCCTGAACAAGGTCATCGCGCTCGGCGGGTTCTCGGAGCTCGCAACCACCACCGTCATTCCATCGCCCCGGGTATCCACGCGGGTGCCGTTTGGCACCGGAAGGGCGATGCGGGCTTGGCGAGACGGTACGAATCGTTACGAGCGGGTTTATGCACCGGCGATATTTGCCGACCTCCACGCGCTGATTGCCCGCGTCCCTGATTTCTACACCGCCCTGCCGACCGACCCGGCCCTGCTCCGCGGACTGCCCGATTCCGTCGTGGGGTTCCTGTCGGCGCTGCGCTTCGAGGCGCGCCTCGCGGAGCTTCAGTCGAACACCGCATCCGCGGCGGCGTTCCGCAAGCGCTTCTTCCGCTGGTTCGACGGTTTTCGGGTCGTCAAGTTCGTGCACGCAGCCGCCCGGGACCTGCACCCGGGGGTTCCCCTCAACCTCGCGGCCCGGATGGTGGCCGGCTGGTGCGGGGCCCCGGCCCATGGATTCCCGGATGGGGCGGATGTGCGCAGCCTGCTCGCGCATTTTCGCGCGCTCGACCGCACCGAGCGCATCCCACCCCCGGCTTGACAGGATCCCCCTTCGGATTAGACTCAGCCGATCGATCGGCCCGCTTTCGCATCCTAATTGAGCGCATGACTTCGATGAGTGCCCCGTGTCCAGACTCCCACGCTTAGCGAGCGAGGCAAGTGCCTCCGACCGAGCCATGACCGGACTCCCCGCCTCCGAGGCGGTGAGCTCCGTAGACGACATCATTCCCCGACGGGCGAGCGTCGGGGTGAAGGTCGGTCCGGTGACGATCGGCGCCGGCGCGCCGATCGTGGTGCAGTCGATGACCGATACCGACACCGCAGACGCGACGGCCACCGCCGCCCAGGTCGAAGCGCTCGCCCGCGCCGGGTCGGAGCTCGTTCGGATCACGGTCAACACCCCCGAGGCGGCGGCATCGGTGGCCCGGGTTCGCGAGCGACTCGACGAGGCGGGTTGCACCGTGCCCCTGATCGGGGATTTCCACTACAACGGTCACCGACTGCTCGGCGACCACCCCGAGTGCGCCCGCGCGCTCGCCAAGTACCGCATCAATCCCGGCAACGTGGGCTTCGGGCGAAAGCGAGATTCCCAGTTCGCTTCCATGATCGAGACGGCGCTCCGATACGACAAGCCGATTCGAATCGGGGTCAACTGGGGCAGCCTCGATAGCGAGCTGTTGACCCGGATGATGGACGAGAACGCCGCCCTTCCCCAACCGCGGGATGCGCGCGAGGTGACCCGGGAGGCGCTGGTGGTGTCCGCCTTGAGCAGCGCGCAGAGAGCCGAGGAGATCGGGCTCGGCCGGAACCGGATCGTGCTGTCGTGCAAGGTGAGCGGGGTTCAGGATCTGGTGGCGGTCTACCGGCGGCTTGCGGCCCGGTGCGATTACCCGCTGCACCTCGGTCTGACCGAGGCGGGCATGGGGTCCAAGGGGATCGTCGCCTCCACCGCGGGTATCGGCATCTTGTTGCAGGATGGAATTGGCGACACCATTCGGGTCTCGCTCACGCCCCACCCGGGGGCACCGAGAACCGACGAAGTCGTCGTGGCCCAGGAGATACTCCAGACCATGGGCATCCGATCGTTCACTCCGCTGGTAACCGCTTGTCCGGGCTGCGGTCGTACCACCAGCGCGTTCTTCCGCGAGCTCGCGAACAACATTCAAAGTCATCTGCGCGACCGCATGCCGCAGTGGCGAGAGCGCTACGAGGGAGTCGAGGAGATGTCGGTGGCGGTCATGGGTTGCGTGGTCAACGGTCCCGGGGAGAGCAAACACGCGAATGTGGGCATCAGCCTTCCGGGCACCGGGGAGTCCCCGGCCGCACCGGTGTTCGTCGACGGCAAGAAGGCGATGACCCTTCGCGGCGACAACATCGCGGCTGACTTTCAGCGCATCGTCGACGAGTACGTGGAATCCCATTACCCGCCGAGGCCCTGACGGGTTGGGATCCATCCGGCGGGTCGGGGGGACGTCGCTCACCTACGCCCGCAACCGTTGATCGAAGTCGGCACGGCTCCTGGGAGCGTGTACCGCGATGCTGTTAGAATGCATTCCCGGTCGGTGGGCAGCGGGCATGCGATGGGCCAATTCGTGATGTCCGGGAGCGATTCTCAATGACGAGCTTTGTGATCAACGAAAGTCACCTACGCCGACTGACGCCGGCCACCCGCCGCGAGCTACTGCGGGTCATCGGTGATGATTTCGATGACCTGAAGGAAGCGCTCGAGGTTCGCGAGTGGGATCCGGAGGGCAACACGTCCTACCCGCTCACCCCGGACGAGGCGGCGGTGCTGCTGCGCGGGATGCCCGAGCACGGACTGAAGACGCTGCGGGTCTTCGCCAACAACTTCGACGGTGAACGCGGTCGCGGTGAGCTGAAGGAGCTGCTCGAGGCAACGGGCTTCTCGGACTACCACGAGCTGTCGGAGGAGTTTGCCTGGATTCTCTCGCGCCTGAGATCGGTGACCGGTAACCACGATGCGTGGCTGTTCAACTGGCGCGCGCAGGATTGGGTCTGGGAGGCCGAAACCAACACCTACAGCAAGGGCATTTACTATATCTCGCGGCATGCGGCGCAGGCGTTGCGTGACGCGTTTCAGAACCTATGACGGGGGTAGAGTCTCGCTAGGTTAGGAGCGCGTCGGCTCCGCCGGGAACGCGGCTGCGTTTCCTCACAGGGTGAGCTCGAGCGCGGCGATGAGTGCGCCAGGGACGCGGGAGCTGTTCATCGAACGCTGCTCGTAGGTGTTGGTCTCCAGCATCAGCTCGCGTTCCACCGTGAGCCCGACCAGCTCCGAGCCGAGCATGCGGTAGAGGCTGTCGTCGAAGCGCATGGCGTTTATCGGTGCTTCGATGCGCCCATCCTGGACCCAGAACGACGCGAAGCGCGTCATTCCGGTCATGCGGCAGTCGCTCCACCCGGAAAAGTTGAGATACCAGAGGTCGTTCACGAGCAGGCCGGTATCGAGCCGCCCTAGCAGCTCTGCGCTCGGAATGTCCCCCGGCTGCATCTCCAGCGCCTCGGGCTGCTCGCTCTCGTCGTTGACGCGCTGCCCGTACTCGCACGCGCTACGCGCATCGACCAGGCATTGCGCGAAGTGGCCGTCGACCACGAGCGGGATCCGCTCATCCTTGAGGAAGCCGCATGCGGTAAACCGAGGCACCGGCGCAAGCGCGTGATTCTCGGCGATGGTCACCGATGGGTGCAGGGCGCACTCGCCCCGCGCCAGCTTGATCAGCGGCGTCTGGCCCGTACGGTGACTCCTCAGACCGTATCCGCCCCAGCCGGTGAGTCCGAGGATCTCGCGTAACGCCGAGGGGGCGAGGGCGGCTCGGTAGGTGCCGGGCTCGAGCGTGCGCGGCGTTCGCCGGAGTATCTCGAGCTGCCCTTCGGCTGCGGCGAGCTTGGCCCGAAACCTCTCCGCCGACCACTCGGTGCCCGCGTAATTGCCCTTAACCGCCTTGTCCCGCAGGTGATACAGGCTCCAATCGAAGTTGAAGCTCATCGCGCTGTGCCAGCTCCTGTGTCCGAATGAGCTTGCAAACCCGCGATTCGCGGGACCGCTCGCCCAGATTCCGACCAGGTCCAGGCCGGTCGCGGCGGTTGCGATCTGATCGATCGCTTCGCCGCTGTCCGGCAACTCACCCGGCTGTACCTCGAAGGTCTCACGGGGGTCGGTGTCGTAGTGTAGATGGGGGTCTTCGGTGAGCCGAGACCGGGTGCTGCGAAGTTTCAACACCAGCCGCTCGAGGCGGTCGCGGTCCTCGGTGGGCTCACCGGAGAGGCTCGTGCTCCCGGCTGCGTGCCGCCGGCCCTCGATGAGGTCGACGGTGAGCGACTGCTGCTTGATGCTTCCAGCCTGGCGCACGCGAGAGTGATTGAAGCGCACGAAGTCCGAGTGCTCGCCCGCGAACGTCGAGAGAAATTCCTCCCCCGGGGCGACGAGGGTACGCAGCCGCTCGACGAGCGCGGTGAAATCGGCGTAGGCGGCCAGTTCGGGCGCGGTGCTCACGCGGTGCCGAAAACGCTCACGTTCGAGAATACGCACGCCGGCGCCGCGTGCCCGACCGCAATCAGCTGATTCGGTTCACCCTTGCCGCAGGTCGGCGTGCCGTGGCGTTCCAGGGTCGATGCGTCGCCGAGGTGAGACAGGCTGCGCCAGAAGGTGGCGGAGATTCCCCGATAGCTTGGGTTCTTGACGATCTCCGCGAGCGCCCCATCGCGAATGACCCGGCCGAGCTCGCAGCCGAACTGGAACTTGTTACGGCTGTCGTCGATGGACCAGGAGCGGTTCGTGTCGAGCAAGACCCCGCGCTCGATGCCGGCCACGAGGTCATCGAAGCTCTCATTGCCCGGCAACATGTCGAGGTTCGCCATGCGATCGATGGGGGCGCGATTCCAGCTTGAGGCGCGGGCGTTCGCGACGCCGTCGAGCCCCGCCCGAAGCTGGGAGAGGGCGCCGCCGAGCGGGCGCACCAGGATACCGTCGCGGATGATGAGCTGGGGCTCGGCCGGCGTGCCCTCGTCGTCGAAAGCGTAGCTCGCCAGCGCGCCGTCCGCGCTCGGATCGAACGTCACGTTGAGCAGCTCCGACCCGTAGCGATATCGGCCGAACATGTCGAGGGTCACGAAGCTCGTGCCGGCGTAATTGCGCTCGTCTCCGAGGATGCGATCGAGCTCGAGGGGATGGCCGATGCTCTCGTGAATCTGCAGCATCATCTGGCCCGGCAGAATGAGGACGTCCATGTTCCCGCTCGGGCAGGCGGGGGCGTCGAGCAGGCTCAGCGCTTCCTCGGAGAGCCGCGCCGCGCTCGCCTCGAGCTCGGCGAGGACGATATTCTCCAGTCCGCCTTGGCGGGTGCGGTCCAGCGAGTGGGTACGCACCTGAGTGCTCGACCCTTCGTTGGCAACGACCCGAAGACCGGGGTCGAGGTAGCGAATGACCTGCTCGATGCGCGCGCCGCGGCTGCTCACGAGCAGCGACTCGGTCTGCCGGTAGCCGAGTGAGGCCTCCCAGTCCAAGATGCGCGCGGGGCGGTTGCGCGCGTCAGCGGAGGTTCCGGGCTCCGCCGAGCGCAGCGCCCGGCTGAGCGAGTGCAGCCAAGCGACCTTGTCATCGAGCCCGGCTGCTTCCCAACCGACCGCGGCCGGGGTGTGGTAGCTCCCGCGCCGTGACGTGATTGGGACACTCGAGCCGAGCCCCAGGGCGGCGCTGCGCGCGGCCCACGCGCGCGCCTGCGTCACCGCGCTGCGTAGGCCCGACACGCTGAGGTCGCTGGTGGCCGCGTAGCCCGTGCCGGTCGAATCGGCAATGGTGATCATGGCGCCGGTGCTGCGCCGCTCGGTGATTGGCTGGAGCAGGTCCTGGCGTACGGAGATGCGCTCACGCCAGTCGTCCACCACCCGGATGGACCAGTCGTCGACGCGCGGCACGACTTGCTCGAATCGCCCGATTACGGTGTCGTGCATGTAAGCCCAGACCTTGGTTGCGGGATCGAAGCATAGCCAGCCGGGGACGGTGGCTCAACGCGCCTTGCCCGGTCGATCGCTGGCTCGCCATGTTGCAGGTCTTTACCCGCCCGTCCCGCCCGCGCTGAATTGAGCTGTGTACGCTTAGCGGGGACGGTTAGACCGCTCGGCGCGTCGATTGTTTATCATGCGGGCTCTTTTGTGCGACGAGGGAGAGTGGTGATGGAGCTCGGAATTGCCGGTAAGCGGGCGCTGGTGTGTGCGTCGAGCAAGGGACTTGGCCGCGGGTGTGCGTCGGCGCTCGCGCGCGAAGGGGTGCACGTGGTCCTGAACGGGCGCGGCGCCGAGGCGCTGGAGGCGTGCGCAACCGAGATTCGGGCCGTCGCGAAAGGGGAGGTGAGCACGGTTTGCGCCGATATCACGAGCCGTGAGGGACGGGCGCAAGCGCTCGCGGCCTGCCCCGAGCCCGACATTCTCATCAACAATGCGGGCGGGCCGCCGCCCGGTGATTTCCGCGACTGGGGGCGCGAGGAATGGCTAGATGCGCTCGAGGCCAACATGCTCACCCCGATCGAGCTCATCAAGGCCACCGTCGACGGGATGGCCCAGCGCGGCTTCGGGCGCATCGTCAACATCACCTCGAGCTCGGTCAAGGCGCCGATTCCGACCCTCGGGCTCTCGAACGGCGCCCGGTCCGGACTGACCGGATTCGTCGCGGGCGTTGCGCGCCAGGTGGCGGCCGGCGGCGTTACCATCAACAACCTGCTCCCCGGCGCGTTCGATACCGATCGCCTGCGCTCCGGAATGCTCTTTTCGGCGAAGCGGTCAGAGCGTTCCTTCGAGGAGCTGTTCGAGGCCCGCCGGAAGGATATCCCGGTGCGCCGCTACGGGGATCCGAACGAGTTCGGGGCACTCTGCGCATTCCTTTGCGGTGTCCAGGCAGGCTACATTACCGGGCAGAACATCCTCATCGACGGCGGGGCGTATCCGGGTACGCTGTAAAAAACATTCACCGAATCGGCCGGCCGGCCTGCAGGGAGCGGGTACCGGCCCGAAGCATGCCGTCGCCGGGCTGACCGGCCCCCGGGGACGCTAATGGCCTTGAGGTTGCTTTCATTCGCCAAATCGACCGATTCCGTCCACGCGCACCGCTCATGGACCCGCCGACGGCCTGACCGCATCGAGGGCCGCAGTGAAGCCCCACAGCGAGATCGGCACCGAGATGTCGCGGCGACGATTGTCCTGGAAAGTGAAGGTTATCTCACCGCCGCGCTTGAAGGCGGAGACTTGGACGTCGGTAAGCGTCACGCCGACCACGCAGCCGCTTGGAATGCAGCTGCCGAACTCGAGCTTGGTCACCGCACCGTCGTCGATTTTCATGCTGAGACCGGGCGGGAGCGAGATCCCGAGCGGCACCGTGATCACCGCGAAGGGTTTGGCGGTCTGCACCGCGTAGCCGATTTCTACTCTGAGCACCGGCTGGTCCGTATCCTTGAGATTCTTCTGCTGAACCATGAGGCAGACCTCTTGCTCGGCCTGTTCCGGGGTGTCGCAGACGATGGTCCAGCTGTCGTGCGTCCCCCGCACCTCGGGCTCGGCCACCGCCGCGGGTGCAATCAGGCCGAGGACGAACAGGGCGACCGCACCAGAGCGGGCGCACGGGCGGCAAACGTTGAGAGAAAAAGGGTGCGCTGCGGTCATTGAACTCGCCCTCGGCCACTTGTTTGGGTTGACCTTGATTAGTCTGGGTTAGGCCGGACTCATTAGCAACTTAGCACGGACATCGAAGGTGCCGCACGAAGCTCCGAGAACCGCCTTCGCTTCCTCAGTCAGGATGCAACGCTTCCCAGACGTGTTCGGCGAAGCCAACCCCGACCTGGTCAAAATAGTTGAACGTGAGGTCGCACCCGGCGGCGGTGATTGCCTCTGACTCCTCGGCGTAGACGCTGGTTGCGCTGATCAGACCGGTGTATCCGCACCGGCGCAGCTGAGCGCTCGCAATCTGTTTTGCCTGCGCGTCGGGCATCGCCAGCAGGATGGCCTTGATGTCCTCGAGCTTGAGGTTGTGCCAGAAGCCCGGATCGTCGGCGTCCGCATAGAGCACCCGCCTTCCTTCGCCCAGGTGACGCTGGACCTTGCCGGGATCGGAGTCGAGGCCCACCACGCGCTCGCCGCGCTGGGTGAGGAAGTCGTAGGCGCCGGTGCCCACCCGCCCCATGCCCATCACTATCACCTGCGCGCTCCCGAGCGCAACCGGCTCGTCGTCGGGATGGCGCTCGGGCCGCTCGAGTCGCACCAGCCGCTCCTCTAGGCGCTGGTAGAGCTCGTGGGCACGGCGATTGAGCGGGGCGGCAACCACGAATGACACCGCTATCGTCATCGCGAGCAGTACCACCCACTTCGGCTCGACCCATCCGGCGTCTACGCCCAGACTGGTGAGGATCAGGCCAAACTCGCTGTAGCTCGCAAGACTCAAGCCGGCGAGGAAGCTGCTGCGCGCCCGCAGCCTGGCACGCAGCAGAAGGTAGAAGAACAGGCCACCCTTGAGCGGCAGGAGCAAACCGAGCCCGAGCGCGATACCGAGGTCGTGCCAGCTCGGCAGACCGGTGAGTCCGATCTGCAGAAAGAACCCGACCAGGAATACTTCCCGCAAGCCCCAAAGAGAATCGGCAAGCTCCTTTGCTCGCCGGTGCTCGGCGAGGAGCGCACCCATGACCAGGGCGCCGAGCTCACTGCTCAGGCCCGCAGCCGCGAATATCAACCCGCCGGTGACGAGCGCGAGCAGCAAGCCGAAGAGCACCAGGAGCTCCTCGTGCCCGCTCCAATCGAGCAGGCGGAAGAACACCGGTCGCAGGAAGGGCACCCCGAGCAGGAGCAAAGCATAGGGTGAGAGCGCCTGGTTCCCGACCACGCTGAGCACTGCGATTGCCACCAGGTCCTGCACGATCAGGATTCCGATCGCAACCCGTCCATGAAAAGCGCGCAGCTCGCGCTTCTCGTCGAGTATTTTGGCCGCCATGACGGTGCTCGAGAATCCGAGCCCGAGCGCGATCAGCAGCGCCGGTGCCCAGGCGAGGCCGGCCAGCCAGTGGATCGAGGGGCCGAGCAACAGCACCGAGATCACCAGATGCAGCAGCCCGGTGCCGATGATCTCCATTCTCAGCAGCGACTTGAAACGCAGCTTGAGCCCGACCGTGAACAGCAGCAGGAGGATGCCGATGTGCGCCACCTGGTCGAGGGCATCCACCGATGCATAGCCGAGGGCGCTGAGCGCGAAGCCGGCGAGGAGAAATCCAACAAGCGTCGGCAGCCGCAGGTGATGAGTCACCAGCCCCAGCGCAAACGCAATGGCTATCCAGATTGTCTCCATGCTCCCGAGTGCGCAGCCAGCTTGACGCGCAAAGGCCGATCGGCGTGCCCGGCCCCGACCATCGCGTCCGAAATGGCGGGCGATTATAGCGTGAGTTGGGCATCTTAGGGCTGATGCGCCCCATCCGGCATCACCGCGGTTAAGAGTCCCTCGGCCATCAATGGTACGGGGGAGTGATGCGAGGGCGAAGATTTTCGGATCCGTTACTTGGAAGGGAGTACGGTGGCGTCGGTGCCTCAATCAGACAA
>JBFHLI010000041.1:0-18185 GCA_041594935.1 Gammaproteobacteria bacterium
GAGCAACTCGCATTCCGGCAACGGTACCCGCGGCTGGATCGAGCGTCTGACCCAGGTGGTCCTCGGAGACTCCCCCGATCGGGAAAAGCTCCTCGAGCAGCTGCGCGAGGCGGAGAGCCACAACATACTCGACGCCGATGCACTCAGCATGATCGAGGGCGTTCTTCAGGTCGCCGACATGCAGGTTCGCGACGTGATGGTCCCGCGCGCGCAGATGGTGGTCGTCGAGCACGATGCGGCGCCCGAGACGTTCGTCGAGACGATCATCGAATCCGGCCACTCCCGTTTCCCGGTCATCGGCGATAGCCGTGACGACATTGAAGGCATTCTGCTCGCGAAAGACCTTCTCTACCATTTCGCGCGGGGCGAAAAGTTCAGCATGCGGGACTACATGCGGCCCGCGGTTTTCATCCCTGAGAGCAAGCGGCTCAACGTCCTGCTCGCCGATTTCCGATCCAAGCGAAATCACATGGCGATGGTGGCCGACGAGTACGGGGGTGTTGCCGGCCTGGTCACGATCGAGGACGTGCTCGAGCAGATCGTGGGGGAGATCGACGACGAGCACGATACCGAGGAAGCGCCGTTCGTCAAGCGCCACCGCAACGGGGAGTTCACCGTCAAGGCGCTCACCTCGGTGGAGGAGTTCAACGCTTACTTCCACACCTCGTTCGAGGACGAGGAGTTCGACACGATCGGAGGCGTCGTCATCAAGGCATTCGGTCACCTACCGAAGCGCGGTGACGAACGGGTGATCGAGGGCGTTCGCTTCAAAGTGCTGCGAGCGGATAAGCGGCGGGTTCACCTGCTGCGGGTCAGCGGCCTCGACGATCTCCAGCCGGGCGGTCGTGACGGGTCTTCATAGCTCGCAGCAGGAATGCCGGATTGGTGCCGGCGAGTACTAGCCCGGACTCGTCCGCTCGCTCCGTGATCGCGCATCCGCGCGCCCGGGACCTCATCGCCCTCTTCGCCGGCGGGCTGATGCCGCTGGCATTTGCCCCGTTCGCGGTGGCGCCGATCGCGGTGGTGGCGCCCGCGATCCTGTTCGCGCTGTGGCGCGACACCACGCCGCGGCTCGCACTTTGGCGCGGCTGGCTGTTCGGGCTCGGCATGTTCGGGTTCGGGGTGTCGTGGGTCGTCGAGAGCTTTCAGTACAGCCAAATCGCGCTGCCGATGGCGGTTCTTCTGACCGCGGTGCTGGTGGTGTTCCTCGCCCTGTTCCCGGCGCTGCTGGGATTCCTGGTGACGCGCTTTCGGGCCCGCGGCGAAACGGTGCAGATGCTGTTGGTGGTGCCGGCAGCATGGACCGTGGCAGAGTGGGCTCGCGGGACCTTCTTGACCGGCTTCACCTGGCTTCAGCTCGGTTACAGCCAGACCGACACGCCGCTCGTGGGGTTGGCCCCCGCTGTCGGAGTCTACGGGGTGAGCTGGTGCGTGGCGCTCGGTGCAGCATTGCTGGCCTGGGGTGCTGCGGCCCCCCGAGCGCGCTGGTGGATCGCATTGGCGCTGATCGCCTCGGTCGTTGTCGGTGCCGGGGCCCTCGAGTCGATTCGCTGGACGGAGCGCGCCGGTCTCTCAATTCGGGCGGTTCTGGTGCAGGGCAATGTGCCGCAGGGCTGGAAGTGGCGGCCCGAAGCGCTTCGACCCACCCTGGAGCGCTACGTCGGGCTCACGCGGGCCCACTGGGATGCGGACCTCGTGGTCTGGCCGGAGACGGCGTTGCCCGGTACCTACCGGCGTTTCGCCGACTTCCTCGCCGGGCTCGAGCAAGAGGCGCGGCGTAACCGCACCGACCTGCTGATCGGAGTCCCTCGCGAAGCGTCCGACGGGCGCTTCTACAACAGCCTGGTCTCGGTCGGGACCCGCCGCGCCGTATATGACAAACGCCATCTGGTGCCGTTCGGTGAGTACCTGCCCCTGAAGCCGGTGCTGCAGCCGCTCGTCGACTGGCTGGACATCCCCGTATCAAATTTCAGCCGCGGCATGCCGGGCCAGACCTCACTCGAGGTGGCGGGCCAGCGCGTGGGGGTGTCGATCTGCTACGAGGCGGCGTTCGGCGCCGAGATCATCGATGCCTTACCCGAGGCCACGATGCTCGTGAACGTATCCAACGACGCGTGGTTCGGCGATTCGATCGCCCCACCGCAGCATCTTCAGATCGCGCGAATGCGGGCAATCGAGGGCGGTCGCTACCTCCTGCGGGCGACCAACACCGGTATCTCCGCGGTCATCGGTCCGTACGGAGAGCTGGTCGCACGGTCGCGTCAGTTCGAGGTCGAGACGGTGCAAGCGGCGGTGTTTCCGATGCGCGGTGCGACGCCCTACGTGCGTTTCGGCGACGCCCCGATCCTGTGGGCGCTTGGACTCGCGATCATCATCCCGGCGCTCGTCGGCCGGGCCCGCGGCGTCAGCTGAGGGCTATGGTGCTTCTTGGTCAGGCAGCGAGCACCTCCCCGGCGTAGTTGCGATAACGCTCGATGTAGTACTCGCGAGAGTTCGCGATTGCCTTGACCGACTCCCGCTCCTCCATGGCCCGGACCCATTTACTGAGCCGTCCGCACTCTGCCGGAATGCCGATGCCCCGGTAGTGCTCCCACGCCGGCAGCCGCTCGAAAAACGGATAATAGGCGAGGTCCACCAGCGAGACGTCGTGCCCGAGCCAGAACGGGCCCGCCTCACTCAGCCGGGCGAGCCCCAGATGCTCGAGGTCGCGCAAGTGCGACACGACCTGGTCCCGAAGCGAAGCGCTCTTCTCGCGGTCGCGGTTCTTGATCGCGGCGTAGAGGTCGTCGGTGAAGTGTCGGTCGCAGTAGTCGATCCAGATGCGCGCCTTGGCTCGCCGGGCTGGCTCCGGCGGCATCAGAGGTGGCTCTGGAAAGGTCTCGTCCAGGTATTCGTTGATCACCGAGCTCTCGTAGAGCTCCACCCCATCGTGCACCAGCGCCGGCACCTTGCCGTAAGCCGAGACGGCGAGAAAGCGTTTCGGCTTGTGCGCGAAGTCGATCTCGGTGAGCTCGAACGTCACGCCCTTCTCCGCCAGCGCGAGCCGGGTGCGCTGGGCATAGGGGCACACGCGCGCGCTGAAAAGCTCGATTGGGCCGGAAGGCGGCATGGGTGATTCCTCCGTCGAATTCGCGATTCAATCGGGGCACAGTCTAACAAACCATCGGGCCCCACGGGGCCGGGCTTTACGCTCGGCGACTGACTCTCGGACGTGGACTGGGCCGACGCAGCGGGAAGATAAATGCGTCGCGGCCGGTCTAATCTGGTGTGAGTCAGCAAACCAAGTGCGGCCAGGGGGCCGATAATGTCCCCACGCTTGCCCACGATGGGCGGAACTTTATCGCCGCGGGGGTTTCGAAACCTATCGTTACGCGGCGCCGAGGCTGCGTAGACGATGCTTGCGACGAACAACAACTCGAAGCGATTCGACTTCGCCAACCACCCGTCCTAGCCCCGAGGTCGTGTCAGTTCCGAGCCGAACTGTCTTGAAGATGAGTGGACGGCGCCGCGCGGTTTTCGTGAGGCGGGCGGCGACGTGAGCATACTCGCTAATGATCCTTTCAACCGTATAAGGAGGAGATGTTGATGACGATCCGATCGTTGGATATTGCGCGGAATCCCCTGTGTGCTGCGATTCTGGGCAGCGTGGTGGCGGTTAGCTACGCGGCCGTGGTGAGCGCCGAGACCACGGTGAACCCCGATGCCGCACCGCAGGCGTTGCTGCTGGCCGCTGCGTGCAATCCGTGTAATCCATGCGCCGCGAAGAGCCCGTGCAATCCGTGCAACCCGTGCGCGGCGAAGAATCCGTGCAATCCCTGCAACCCGTGTGCGGCGAAGAATCCGTGCAATCCCTGCAACCCGTGTGCGGCGAAGAATCCTTGCAACCCGTGCAACCCGTGCGCGGCCAAGAGCCCCTGCGCGAGCGCCTGCAGTCCCTGTAACCCGTGCGCGGCCGGCGGAGGCAAGCCGATCACGGTGGCCGGCACGCTCGTCGATACTCGCTGCTTCAGCAAGAATCGCAGCTGGTCGGGGAACGACCACGGCGCGGTGAAGGGCTGTGCGACCGCGTGCGCGAAGATGGGCATTCCGGCTGCGGTCCTCTCCGGGGATGAGATGTTCGTGGTGGTGGCGCCGGCCCCGATTCTCGCCGAGCACATGGCGAAGCAGGTGAGGATGACCGGCACCGAGGTGCAGAGCGGCATGGTGGTGCCCGCAAAGCTCGAGGTCAAAACGGCCTCCGGCTGGAAGACGGTATCGACCAGCGCCATGATGTAGGCGTTCCGAGGCTGGACGTGGTAATCGTTTAGAGCCTCTCGAGCCCGTGCTCGGGAGGCTCTCTTTCGTGAGCCTGCGACCGGGGCGTTCCGGGTCGGTTCGGCGAAGAGGGCGACCCTGGGCCTTCGAAGCGCGCCGGTGGATCGGATGGAGGGGGCTGCTTCTTCTGGTGGCCTTGGTCTCGGGGTGGTCGTCGGCGGTGGAGATCGCGCGCGAAATCCCGGTGCCCGAGGTCGTCTCGATCGCGGGCGGCGATTTCCTGATGGGCTCCGACCGGAGCGAGCGCGAGGCGGCTTACCGCCTCGACGAGGCGGCCTATGGCCATCGGGTCACCCGCGAGCAGCGCTGGTACGAGAACGAGCCCGAGCCGGTGTCGGTTGCGTTACCACGGTTCTCGATCGCCCGAACGCCGATCACGAACCGTCAGTACCGCGCCTTCGTAGATGCTACCGGACATCGCGCTCCCGATGTGGACGAGTCTACCTGGGCATCCTATCGGCTGGCTCATCCGTTCGAGCGCACCCGGCGGTTCGTCTGGGTCAACCGGGAGCCGCCGCCGGGACGCGAGGACCACCCGGTGGTTCTGGTGTCGCGATCCGACGCCGAGGCATACGCGCGCTGGCTCAGCGACGCGACCGGCCGGAGGTGGCGCCTTCCCGTGGAGGGCGAATGGGAGAAGGCGGCGCGCGGGATCGATGGGCGATGGTTTCCGTGGGGCAGCGAATTTCGCCCGGAGCGCCTTAATAGCCACGACCGGGGGCCGTTTGATACGGTTCCGGTTGGAGCCTTCGCGGACGGAGCCAGCCCCTTCGGCATGCTCGATGCCGCCGGTCAGGTTTTCGAGTGGACGTCGACCGACGGGGATGCGGGGCGTGCGGTGGTGAAAGGCGGGTCGTGGGACGATAGAGGATGCGGAGTGTGCCGCCCGGCCGCGCGCCACCACCGTGACTTGGAGTTGAAGCACATCTTGATCGGTTTTCGACTGGTGACGCAGTGAGCGATTCGGTAGCGACGGCGAGGCGGCGCGAGATCGAGATCGAGGGGCTGGAGGCGTTGTCGAGCGAGCGGCTCGAGGCCATGCTCGCGGCCGGCGATGAGGTCCTCGAATGTCAGCGGGTGCTGACCAAGGGCGGGCTCAACGTGGTGGGTGAGCTGCTCAAGGGACAAGGGAAGTTCTACGAGCTAAATCACTATCCCAAGGGGGACGTGCACGACAAGGAGACGGGCGCACAGTACTACTACCATGCCCACCGCGGCATGGCGGGGGAGCACGGGCATTTTCACACCTTCCTGCGTCGCCCCGGCATCCCGCCGGACATCGAGCCGGTGGCGTACGAGGGTAAGGTGAGGTGGCCTACCGGCAAGGACGCAGTGTGCCATCTCGTGGCGGTGTCGATGGACAAGTACGGCTACCCGATCGGGTTGTTCAGCACCAACCGCTGGGTCACCGACGAGGCGTGGTACGAGGCGGCCGCAGTCATCGGGATGCTGGACCAATTCGACATCGATCACGCCTACCCGTCATGGCCGGTCAATCGCTGGCTGAGCAGCCTCTTTCGCCTGTTTCGACCCGAGATAAGTGCTCTGCTGCGCCACCGCGATCGAGTGGTCGACGCATGGCGGGACCAACACCCCGGCACCGACGTCTTCGAGGACCGCAAGCTCGAGGTCACGGGCGAGCTGCGTATCTCCGTCAAGAAGCGCATTGCATCGTTACGCGCGCGGCTCGATTAGCGGGCCGGCGATGCGCTCGGGTCGCGGGCCGCGGTGAGCCGGATGCCGCGGAACCATGGGATCCGCGCCCGGTCACATTCGGTAGGTGTGCGCCGCAGTCGCGCACACCGATTCGCCCAATAGCAACCAATGCCCTGGGGGCACATTGCCCGGGGCCGTTCAGGAGGTCGCGACGTGAACCCAAAGAAAATTATCTTAAGTGTGATCTGCGGTGCCCTGGGGCTTGGAGGTGCGCTCGTCGCGCCGGTGGCTCAGGCAGAAGAGGGCACCGTGATCGAGCTCACCCAGGTTGCCTGCCAGTTCCTCGAGAGCGAGAACGGGGTCAATCGCCAATACACCTCCACCCGAAAGTCGGATTGTGAGGCGATCAACGAAGCGACCGGAGCCGAGCGCCTCGGCACCGCCAAGGTGCTGCGGCTCGACCCCGGGCGGTACGTGTTCCGGGTAACGAATGAGAATGTTCCGTACGGTCTCGGGTTCTGGCTGCGGGGCGACGGGCTGGTCAATCGGGCGAGACTGCCAAGTGTATCGGGCGGTGGCCTGGACCTGGGTATCACCAAGGACTACGTGATCGATCTAAAGCCTGGTGAATACGTCTACTCTTGTCCCCTGAACCCTACCCCCGACTACAGGTTGGTGGTGAGCGGTTAGGCGCCGATACCGCAGTGGTTGGGATGACCGAAACCCGGGGATCGGTCTTATCCATGTCAATCCCTGGTGGCCCGGTAGGCGAGACCATGGAGACCGATTCCCGCAAGTGAGCAGCTGCAAATGAGCAAGGTGAGAAGCCTCCACGGGGCGACCGCGGCGGAGATATTTCAGAGTGGCCTGGAGAACCTCGAGAGCATCGAAGGGGTGGCTCTGGCCGTGAAATGGAAGAACGGCTCGATCACCGCCGGGTGGTCCAACGTCGATCTCGGCAGTCTTGCCAGGATGATATTGGTCCTGGACGAGGCACAGCGTCGCCGGACCTTCTCCGGCGGGCCGGATTGATGAACGCACCCGACACGCGGCCGCCCGCGGGCCTGGGTCATTGGTTGCCCCTCCTCGCAGTCCTGTTGTTCCCGCTGCCGGCTCTGGGTGAGCACGAGGCCGATCATCGCTACTCGGTGCGTGGATATGTGCTGGGCCCCGATGATGCCCCCATCGAGGGGGCCCGGGTCGGCATTCGAATGGGAAATTCGACGCTCGGTTCGGCCACCGTCGACTCGAGCGGGTATTACAGCATTCGCCTTCATCTGCACGATTCGGACCTTGGAAAACGGTTGACCCTGCGCACCGGCGAGAGCGAGGGGGTCGTCAAGGTCCAGTTTACCGCCGGTGACCGGAGCACCGAGCGGGTGCACTACGTGAACTTCATCGGCGGCCAGCTGTCCGAGGGGCCTCTCTCGCGAAGCCGGGTGCCGCCCTGGGTCTACGTCCTCGGTGGGGCGGTAGTTCTCGGCGTGCTCGCGGCAGCGCTAAGTCGGCGAATGCGTCGGGCGGCCAAGCGGCAGGTGGCCGCCGCGGCGGCGCCCCGCCCGAAAGGTAAGCGCAGGAAGAACAAGCGCAAGGCGCGCTGAGAGGTGGCGGTGGGCCGGGCAATGGGCCCCGGGCCGGCGCGCGGGCCAGGCCGACGAGTCATGCGTTGGCATTCGCTCGCAGTTCTCGCCGTGCTCCTGCTGGGCGGGTGCACCGGGCCGGCGCTTCGTCCCGCTTCGCCGGAGCGGTCGAACCTCGAGCGCCCCGGCGAGGAGGGCGACTGCGCGCGCTTCATCGTCGCCCTGGACGAAGCGATCGACGCGGCGGGCGTGGCGGACCGCCAGAGTGTGCGAATCCCCGGATTCCCCTACCTTCGGGCCGACCGATTTCTCGCCTCGGTCGTATCCCCAGGCGCCGACCCCGCGCGCTTCGAGTTTTGGGTGGAGCGCCTCCGACAGCGTGACCTGGAGGCGCGGGCGGTCGAGATCGAGAACCTCCCGGACGAGGTCGCCGCTCAACTGCACACGGGTGGTTCGGGCGAGACCCTGACGGCGCAAGCCCAGCGCTGCGCGGAGCGGCTGCAATCGAGCGATCTGGGCGAGCCCGCCAACCGTCGCCGGCTGGCGTCCCTCGCCGGCGTGCCGCCCGAGTACCGTCTCGCGCCTCGGGTCTTCGGCCTTTATCCGCTCACGTCGCTTGCGTTCTCACTCGGGGTGGGGCGCTTGCACGCGGAGTTCGAGCGCGTCTTCGACTTGCCACTGGCGGACCTGGCGCCCGAGGGGCGCCTCACGCGATTCGGCTTGCCGCGGGACGCGGCGCCGTTGCCCCCGCCGGCCGTGGGTGAGGTGCTGGCCCGCTCCGCCCGAAATCCACTGCGGTTGCCGATGCCGCCGGCAGAGGATCTCGAGCGGCTGTTTGCGACCTTCGCCCCGGTGTGGGAGATCGATGTGTCGAGCAATGCGGACCGCGTCGGTGCGCCACGGTGGGGCGATGGCGAGCTCCCGACGATTCGCACCGAGGTGCCTTCCGTTTACACCCACGTCTCGTACGCGCGCCTGGGCGCGGTGCCGCTGCTGCAGCTCAGCTATGTGGTCTGGTTTCCGTCACGTCCGCGTATCGGGGCGCTCGATCTCGTGGGCGGGCACTTGGACGGCATCACCTGGCGGGTGACGCTCGCGCCCGACGGCGTACCGCTATTCTACGACGCGATGCACAACTGTGGTTGCTATTATCTCGCGTTCCCGACCGAGCGCCTGCGACCGATGCGATCGAGCATCGGCTGGGAGGAGCCGGTGCTGGTGGCGCAGACGCTCGCCTCCGGCGGGGGGCAAGCCGTCATTCGGGTGGCGGCTCGCACGCACTACATACAGCGGGTCTACCGCGAGCGCAGCCCGCGTTTCGAGATCGGGTACGGACTGCGGCCCTACGATGAGCTGCGCTCTCTGCCCCGGCCAACGGGCGGGCGGCGAAGCTTGTTTGATTCGAACGGGCTGGTGCGCGGGACCGAGCGGCTGGAGCGCTACCTGTTCTGGCCGATGGGGATCCCCGAGCCCGGTGCGATGCGGCAATGGGGGACCCATGCGATCGCGTTCGTCGGCCGCCGGCATTTCGATGACCCGGACCTCATCGAGCGGTATTTCGAGCGTGCGGACTAGTCCTTAGCGTCCCGGCCTGGCTCCGCGTACGTCGGGCGCAGTCCGCCTCGGCGTATCAGGCCTCGAGCTCGGCCTGGACCCTGTGTTTGGCTTGGATGAACTCGCGGTGCGGCACGTAGAGCAGATCCGCGACCTTGCGCACCAGGTGGTCCTCGTACTTGTCCAGCTCCCCGTCGGCGTAGGCGACTCGCCACAGGAGCTCGACGATGTGACCTCGCTGACTTCGCGACAGCGCCTCATTGAGGCGGCTGGTGTACTCGTGCAGGCACGTGACTTCGCGCGAGGCCTCCTCGGCGAGCCGAACCACCTCCTCGGTTTCCTCGCGGGTGAGCTCAAATGCGGCGTTCATCGCCTCGAGCACCGCTTCGCGTTCCTCGGGCTTGACGTCGAAGTCCGCCTTGGTCATCTCGAGGAGGAGCACCGCCGTGGCCAGGCGGTAGCCGTGCTCGGCCTGCTCCGGATCGGGGGAGTTCCGCGTGATGGGGGCGAGCTGAATTTCGAGGAAATCTTGCAGGGCGCGGAGCATGACGGGAAATCATACTGGCCTCGCTCGGCGAGGCAACCCCGGGCGCGCCGAGGGGAACGGGTTCAGTTGGCGGCGTGGTGCGGGACGTACGCGCCGTTCTCGAGCGCCTGGAAGAACTGCCCGAGCTGGGGGTGCTCGATCGGGGCGCCGGACTCGTCCGGCTCGAGGTGGCGCTCGGCCACGTACGTCGCGTGCGCGCTCTCGTGAACGAGGACGTGGTACCAGGGCCGATCCTTCGGCGGACGGCTGCGTGCGACCTGCTCGTACCATTCCTCTGTGCCCTCGAACACCGGGTCCACGTCCACTACCACCCCACGATAATCGAACTTCTTGTGATGCACGACCTGTCCCACCGAGAACTTCGCGTGTGTCGTACTCATCGGAATCGGCCCTCGTCTCCTGGAACCGGAATGTTGCCAGTAGCGCACGGATCCCGTCCGGTGTCTAGCTCGGCTGTTGCACCGAGCACGGGCGGCCCAGAACCGTTGGTTTGCTGGTCACTCTCGTACGCTTAGCCCCTATGTTGCACCATAGGGGTTAGTGCCGAGCGGCAAGGCGCCTTGGTACACGCTCCTAGTCAGGGTCTGCCCGGTAGATCTCCGAGTCGGGATTGAATGCGAGCCACGCAAACGCGAAGTGCACTCCGCTGTCGGCGGGGCGAAGCTGCTTGCCCGCGAGCGGTCCGGTCACGGCCTGTCCGAGCAGGTTCCAGACCGAGCCGGTCTGCTCGTCGACGATGGCACCGTCTTCGGCTGCGAAGACGAGCTCGCGACCGTCTTCGAGCCGCCGGCTGAAGGCGGTTGCGGAGGGAATCAGCCGCGATGCGACGATGCGGCCCTCGTCGAGCGCGGACAGCGTCCCGTCGCGGCTGAAGATCGCAATTGGCTCTCCCTCGAGGTGGTCGTTGATAACCGGGAACTGCTTCAGCATCGAGAACGGGTAGAGTCGGTGGCGGTCTCCGACCGAGACGTTGATGACGTATTCCATCGGCGGCAGGCGGGGGTCGACCGGGTCTCGAAACAGGAACGGCCGGTCCTCGATCCGATCGTACCCGCGGTAGGGATTTCGACCGTAGGGCCGGCTGAATCCGGTATCGCGAGACAGGACCCGCGCCTCGGGGTGGGCGGTCTTGAAATCCCGGTAGGCGACGATACTGGCCGGATGACGGGTGAGTTCCACGCCCGCATTGACGCCGACGATACCGGTGCCGGTGAACTGCTGCCACCAGCTCTCGGTCTGGCGGTCGTACATCACGAGATCGCTCTTGCGAAGGCGGCCGGTGGTGCCGAAATCGAGGGTTTCGCCGTTGACTCGGCGGTCGAATACGATGGAGGCGTTGCACAACGGACAAAACGTGATCGACAGGGGCACGCCCGCGATGGAATCGTTCACGATCTCGTGGTACATGAGAATCTGAAGGGGATACGCTCGCACCTGCTCGCGCACCCTCACCACGATCACCGGCTCGCGGTCGTGCAACCACCGATCGGACTCGGCCACCGAGACGAACTTCGGGTCGTCTATGGCGGGAATGCCGTCCTTGGGCGTCCCGCCGGACATGATCTCCCCGAGGTCCACGGTGGTAATCGTGAAGTCGGTGTTCGGCCATTCTCCGCTCATCGACAGCTGGGCCGGCGCAGGCTGGATCGAGTGGAGCAGCCATGCGCCGAATAAAGCCGAGACAATGGTGCGCCGCGGGCGGTGCACCGCGCGCGGGATCTTTGGACATGCAAGCATTGGATTCACCTGGTGGTCATCTTTGCCGTGGGGCTCACGCGGTCAGTCGGTCCGGAATCGGCGCCTCGCGATTTCCGCACGCGCTTCGTGTCTCTGCCTGTATAGACCGGAATGGCTGGAGAATCTGCGCAAAAGCGCGCAAACTCCGCCCGGTAGTCCCGGCAAAATTTCTCGAGCGTCAGCACCGTTCCTGTCTCATGCAACGTGGCCCGTCTCCAGTCGCCACCCGCTCTCGGCGCGTCAAGCACGGAATGTGGGCCACGTGATCTGGCCAAAGCTCTTCCCATTCATCGCCTGGCGGCAGGATATCAATCGGGTCACGCTGCGTGCGGACGTGGTGGCCGGGCTCACCGGTGCCATCGTGGTGCTGCCGCAGGGCGTCGCGTTCGCGAGCATCGCCGGATTGCCGCCGGAGTACGGGCTGTATTCGGCGATGATCCCTGCCATCATCGCCGCCCTCTACGGCTCATCGAGGCACCTCGTATCCGGGCCCACCACCGCCGCCTCGATCGTGCTTTTCACCGCGCTCAGCGCGATGGCCGACCCCGGGTCCGGTGCGTTCGTGCAATACGCGCTGACCCTCACCTTCATGGTGGGGGTGTTCGAGTTTGCTCTCGGCGTTGCCCGGCTCGGCCTGCTGGTCAACTTCATTTCTCATTCGGTTATCGTGGGATTTACCGCGGGCGCGGCGATCCTCATCGCCAGCAATCAGCTGAAGCATTTTTTCGGGATCGACATTCCGCGCGGGCTGCATTTCCATCAGGCGCTGCTGTACTTCTACTATAACGTCGCCGACGTGCGCCCGTTCACGATGCTGGTGGGAATGGTCACCCTTGCCACCGGGGTCCTGGTGAAGATGCGATATCGTCGCATCCCCTACATGGTGGTGGCCCTGATCGTCGGCAGCCTGGTGGCGGTGGTGTTCAACTTCGCGCTGTACACCGCGGTCGGGGAGGCTCCCGGTATCGCCACCGTGGGCACGGTCCCCGGGCGCCTGCCGCCGTTCTCGGTCCCCGACTTCTCGCTCGGCACCGTGAAGCAGCTCGCACCGGTCGCGTTCGCGGTGACCCTTTTCGCGCTCACCGAGGCGGTATCCATCTCGCGCTCGATTGCAGCGCGCTCCGGCCAGTACATCGACGGGAATCAGGAGTTCATCGGGCAGGGATTGTCGAACATCATCGGCAGCTTCTTCTCGTCCTACGTCGCGACCGGCTCGTTCAATCGCAGCGGCCTCAACTACGAGGCGGGGGCGCAGACCCCGGTCGCCGCGCTCCTCGCGGGTGCCCTGCTCGTGCCCGTGGTGCTCGCGGTTGCGCCGCTCCTCGCCTATCTGCCCAACGCGGGGATGGCGGCCATCTTGTTCATCGTTGCCTGGCAGCTGATCGACTTCCGGTCGATCCGAAAGATCATCCGGGCGAGTCGCGCCGAGTCGGTGGTGCTGTGGTCGACGTTCTTTGCCACCTTGTTCCTGGAGCTCGAATTCGCGATTCTCCTCGGGGTGTTCCTCTCGCTCGTAGTGTATCTGCTCGGCGCATCTCAACCCCGGGTACTGGTCCGCATGCCCGATCCGCGGCTGCCGAAGCGGCGCTTCAACACCGACGCCTCGCTGCCCGAGTGTCCGCAGCTGGCGCTGGTGCGGATCGACGGGGCCCTGTTCTTCGGGGCGGTCAACTACGTCGCGGAGCGACTGCGGGTGATCAGCAAGCGCCACCCCGGGCAAAATCACCTGCTGATCCTGGCCCGGAGCATCAACACCCTGGATGTCGCCGGGGCGGAGATGCTCGCCCGGGAGGCACGGCAGCGCCGCCAGAGCGGGGGCGCCCTCTACCTGCACGGCATCAAGGAGCAGCCGCTCAGAACCTTGCAGCGCGGCGGCTACCTCGAGGAAATCGGCAAGGAGAATCTGTTCGAGACCAAGGGCGAGGCGATCGCGGCGATCTTCGAGCGGTTGAACCGCGACATCTGCATTCGTTGTGAGCGCAGGATCTTCATCGAGTGCCAGTCCGTGCCGAAGATCTCGGACCCGGCGCCGCCGACCTCGTCGGAGCCGTCGGCAGGGCGGGTCGAAGCGGCGCCGGCTTCCGCCCCCGGGGGTGAGGCGATCGTGTCGCCGCCGGTCGCCAAGAAGCGCAAGTCTGCGGCGCGCAAGCCACGCAGCGCCAGCGAAGGGCCAGCATGAAGTTTCAGTTCGACGTGCTCGAGCAGGAGCATTGTTACCGGGGTTTCTTCCGGCTCGACCGATATCGGATCCGGCACGAGCTATTCGACGGCGGATCGGTCGAGATCGTGCGCGAGGTGTTCGAGCGGGGCCACGCCGCCGCGGTGCTGCCCTATGACCCGGTGCTCGATCGGGTCGTGTTCATCGAGCAGTTCCGGATCGGCGCGATTCGCCGGCGCGGGGGACCGTGGCTGCTCGAGTTCGTCGCCGGCATCATCGAGCCGGGGGAAGACCCTGCGCAGGTCGTGCGGCGCGAGGCGGTGGAAGAGGCCGGGTGTGAGATCGGCACCCTCGAGCCGGTGTCGGAGTTCATCTTGAGCCCCGGTGGATGCTCGGAGCAGATCTACCTGTTCTGCGGCCGTGTGGACGCGAGCCGGGCGGGCGGGATCCACGGGCTTGACCACGAGGGGGAGGACATCCGCGTCTCCGCGGTGGGGTTCGACGAGGCGATGCGCTTTCTCGAGGCGGGGAAGATCGGCAACGCCACCACGATCATTGCGTTGCAGTGGCTGGCGTTGAACCGGGATGCGCTGCGGGAGCGCTGGCTGGGAGAAAGCTGAGCCCCTGGCCAACCGTCGCCCGGCGCTAGTTGGCCTTAACCCGCATACTTAGTCCGGTCGACCCCATGGAAGTGCGTCGAGATCCACGTTGCCTCCCGAGACCACGACCGCGATGCGCTGACCATGAAATGCGGCGCCGTGTTCGAGCAGCGCCGCAAGCGGCACCGAGGCAGAAGGCTCCACCACGAGCTTCATGCGCTCCCACAGCAGCCGCATCGCGCTCACGATGCCCGGTTCGCTGACGCGCAGGATGTCGTCGACCGTGTCGTGGATGACGGCAAACGTGAGGTCGCCGAGACTCGCCCGGAGACCATCGGCGATGGTCTGGGGGGGAGCTCCTGCCATCAGCCGTCCAGCCCGAAGCGACTGCCAGGCGTCATCCGCTCCGGCCGGTTCGGCCCCGATCACGCGGGTTTGCGGGCTCAGGGCGGATACCGCGACCGCAATGCCGCTGATCAGCCCGCCGCCGCCGACCGGGGCCACGACCGCATCGAGCGGCGGCAGGTCCTCGATCAGCTCGAGCGCACACGTGCCCTGTCCGGCGATGATGCGCGGGTCGTTGTAGGGGTGAATGATGGTGGCGCCGGTCTCGGCCACGATGCCGTGAAGCACCCGGTCGCGTTCGTCAAGCGAGGCGCCGCAGGGCTCGATGTGACCGCCGTACTCTCGGACCGCCGCCTGCTTGGCGCGGCTCGCGCCCTCGGGCATCACCACCCGCGCCTCGAGCCCTCGCAACCGGGCGGCATATGCAAGAGCGGCGCCGTGGTTGCCCGATGAATGCGTCGCGACGCCCCGCGCTGCCTCGGACTCGGTGAGGGAGAGCACCGCGTTGCAGGCGCCGCGGAGCTTGAATGCCCCGGTCCGCTGCAGGTTCTCGCACTTGAAGTAGACGCTTGCCCCGAGCATTTGGTCGATGGTGCGAGAGGTCAGTACCGGCGTGCGGTGGATGTGCGGCGCGATTCGCGCCGCCGCAGCGCGCAGGTCTGCGAGGGAAGGGGGCGTGGACATCAGTGGATGCAGAGCGCTTTGGCGAGGAGCCCGGGCTAGGGCGTGTCCACGGTCTCGAAGACTCGGTACGGGGCGTGGGTCATCCCGAGGTCACGGTAGGTCTGCTGGGCGGCGCGGTTGTCTCGCTCGACGTAGAGCCGGAACCCGCACACCCCGCCCTGCTCGTCGGCGCGGCGCTTGAGCTCCGCGTAGAGCCGGCGATAGACGCCCCGGCGACGGTAGTCGGGGTGCACGTAGACGCTTTGAATCCACCAGAACACGGCGTTTCGCCAGTCGCTCCACTCGTAGGTGATCATCAAGCAGCCGACGAGGCTGCCATCGGCTCGCGCCGTCGCGTAGAAGCCCCGACCCGGCGTCTCGAAGACCGCTCTCACGCCCGCGGTGACGGTGCGCGGGTCGAGGCGCTTGCCTTCCGTCTCGCGCGCCATCGCGCAGTTGAACTCGGCGATCGTTTCGATGTCCTCGGGCTGGGCGAGCCCTATCTCGAGGGTGTCGTCGAACGGGGTCGATCCGCGGTTTGAGCTCACGTTGAATTTCGCCTGGTCGGTCGCGCCGCCGCCGATCGTAACGCATCTGTCAGGCGGGCGTCGTGCCCCCGTGACCCGGGGATCCCCGCGGATGCAGACCGATTTGGCGTCGTTTGCGGCTTACGCGGACGAGACCCGCCGCGGGCACCGCTGCGCCCAGCGGTCTGGTCTCTTCGGGCGTGCCCCGCAAGCCGCGGTTGGTGCCTCGAAGACGCTATGGTAACTTCCTCGCCAAGCCCCCGGCGCCTCTCCAGGGTCGCGGGTCGCAGGCGATCATGCCGCTCAACGTGCTCACAATCGGAGGATTGCCCCATGGAGACCCGTGCTGCCGTCGCCCACAAGGCGGGCGAGCCGCTGCGCATCGAGACCGTCGACCTCACCGGTCCCAAGGCCGGGGAGGTCCTGGTGGAGATCAAGGCCACCGGCATATGCCATACCGATGAGTTCACGCTCTCGGGGGCGGACCCCGAGGGCCTGTTCCCCGCGATTCTCGGGCACGAGGGAGCCGGAGTGATCCTGGAGGTGGGCCGCGAGGTCAGGAGTCTCAAGCCGGGCGACCACGTGATACCGCTCTACACCCCGGAGTGCCGCGAGTGCGAGTATTGCCTCAGCGGCAAGACCAATCTCTGCCAGGCGATCCGGGTGACTCAGGGACAAGGTCTGATGCCGGACGGGACGAGCCGGTTCAGCGCGGGGGGCGAGCGTATCTTTCACTACATGGGGACCTCGACGTTCTCCAATCACACCGTGTTGCCGGAGATCGCGTTGGCCAAGATTCGCGAGGACGCGCCGTTCGACAAGGTGTGCTACATCGGCTGCGGGGTGACCACCGGTCTCGGGGCGGTGATCAACACCGCCAAGGTCGAGCCGGGCGCGAACTGCGTTGTTTTCGGGCTCGGTGGCATCGGCCTCAACGTCATTCAGGGGCTGCGCCTGGTGGGGGCCGACATCATCGTGGGGGTCGACATCAACCCCAGCCGCGCCTCGCTCGCGGAGCGTTTCGGGATGACCCACTTCGTGAACCCGAAGGAGGTCGAGGGAGATCTCGTGCCCCATCTGGTCGATATCACCAGGGGCGGGGCCGATTACTCCTTCGAGTGCATCGGCAACGTCGATGTGATGCGCCAGGCGCTCGAGTGCTGCCACAAGGGATGGGGAGAGAGCATCATCATCGGGGTCGCGGGCGCGGGCCAGGAGATCAAGACCAGACCGTTCCAGCTCGTGACCGGGCGGGTGTGGCGGGGCACTGCGTTCGGCGGCGCCAAGGGCCGCACCGACGTACCGAAGATCGTCGACTGGTATATGGACGGCAAGGTCAACATCGATGATCTCATCACCCACACGATGCCGCTCGATGAGATCAATCGGGCCTTCGATCTGATGCACGAAGGCAAGTCGATCCGCAGCGTGGTGGTCTACTAGTTTCTCGGCCCCAGCAAGATTCGAACCGCCACGACGATGCAGCTCGAGACCATCAGCGAGCAACGGTGCTTCGGGGGATGCCAGGGTTTTTACTCGCACCGGTCCGAGGCCACCGGCACCGAGATGCGATTTGCGCTCTATCTTCCCCCCGAGGCCGAGACGGCCCCGGTGCCGGCGCTCTACTACCTCGCCGGCCTCACCTGCACCGAGGAGACCGCCACCATCAAGGCGGGCGCACAGCGCCACGCGGCCGAGCACCGCGTCGCGCTCGTGATGCCCGATACCAGCCCCCGTGGCGCGGGCATTGCGGGGGAGGATGCGGACTGGGACTTCGGCACCGGCGCGGGATTTTATCTGGACGCTACCCGTGAGCCCTGGTCCCGGAACTACCGGATGAATCGCTACGTCACCGAGGAGCTGCCCTCAGTCGTGGAGGGCGCTTTCGCGGTTCGGCCCGGGGCGCGTGGAATATTCGGTCACTCGATGGGCGGGCACGGCGCGCTCACTATCGCGCTCAAGAGCCCGGACCGTTTCCGCTCGGTGTCGGCGTTCGCGCCGATCTGCGCGCCGATGCAGTGCCCGTGGGGCGAGAAGGCGTTCAGCCGTTACCTCGGAGACGATCGCGCGCAGTGGGCGGAGTACGATGCAAGCGCGCTCATCCGGGCCGGTAACCGCGTCGGGCCGATCCTGGTGGACCAGGGCAGCGACGATCCGTTCCTCGACGAGCAGCTCCACCCGCATCTGCTCACCGCCGCCTGCCAGGAGAGCGGCCAGGTGCTGAACCTGCGGATGCAGGTCGGCTACGACCACAGCTACTATTTCATCCAGACCTTCATGGCCGAGCACGTCGCGCACCACGCCCGCGCGCTCGCGGGCTAGCCCGGATATTTCACCAAGGCGCCTCGCCGCTCGTGACTAAGCTTCTGAGAGCGATGAGAAAACGAACCGATTTGGGCGGCCGGGGCGCGGTGCAATTTGTTTCCGCGGCAAGTCTACCCGGTCGCTGGCTCGGCTATGCGTGCCCGGACTTGGGCTTCGCGCAAGCGATAGCTACGGCTATCC
>JBFHLI010000042.1:0-18125 GCA_041594935.1 Gammaproteobacteria bacterium
GCACCAGCCGTGCTTGGAGTTGAAGGAGAACAGGCGCGGATCGAGCTCGTCGAAGCTGCGCCGGCAGCCCGGGCAGGCCCGGCGGGTCGAGAAGATGACCTCGCGGGTGGAGTCGGCCACCTTCGCCGCGCCCTTGCCGAAGTCGAGGGCGCGCTCCAGGCGATCCCGCAGCTCGCACTCGGTCCTCGCGGACACGTTGACCTCGCCGATCGGGAGCTCGATGTCGTGCTCCTGGAAGCGGCTGAGGCGCGGCCAGGCGTCGGTGGGGGTAAGGGCCCCGTCCACCCGCAAGTGGGTGAAGCCCTTGCCGGCAGCCCATTTGGCGAGGTCGGTGTAGTAGCCCTTGCGGGCCACTACCAGGGGCGCGAGCACGCTCACCCGGGAGCGGCGGAAATCCCGCGCGACCTGGGCAACGATCGTCTCGCGGGACTGCGGCTCGACCGACAGGTCGCAAGCCGGGCAGTGCTGGGCGCCGAGCTTCACGAACAGCAGCCGCAAGAAGTGATAGATCTCGGTCTGGGTCGCGACCGTGCTTTTTCGACCGCCGCGGCTGGTGCGTTGCTCGATCGCGACGGTGGGCGGTATGCCGTGGATCGCATCGACGTCGGGGCGCGCTGCCGGCTGGACGAACTGGCGGGCATATGCGTTCAACGACTCGAGGTAGCGGCGCTGCCCTTCGGCGAACAGGATGTCGAAGGCCACGGTGCTCTTGCCGCTGCCGCTGATGCCGGTGATGACCGTGAATCGGTCGCGCGGGATGTCGATGTCGATGTTCTTGAGATTGTGCTCCCGCGCGTGATGAACCCGGATGACCTCGCTCGAGGGCAGGGTCTCTCCGACCGGTGCGCTCACCGGCGGGGGTGCCGGGGGCTCGTGCCAGTGCGATCTCAGGGCGCGGCCGGTGTGGCTGCGTCGGCGTCTGGCGAGCGTCCGGGGCGTGCCGACGGCGATGACCTCACCGCCCTCGTCGCCGCCCTCGGGGCCGAGATCGATGACCCAGTCGGCGGCCGCGATCACGTCGAGGTTGTGTTCGATCACCACCACGCTATGTCCGGCTTGGATCAGGGCCTCGAGCGCCCCGAGCAGGATGGCGATGTCGTGGAAGTGCAGGCCGGTGGTGGGCTCGTCGAACAGGAACAAGGTATCGCCGGGCGGGGATTTGGCAAGATGCCCGGCGAGCTTGAGACGCTGGGCCTCACCCCCGCTCAGGGTCGGCACCGGCTGGCCAAGCTTGAGATAGGCGAGCCCGACCGCGGCCAGGGGTTCCAGCCGGCGCCGGACCTCGGGCACGGCGGAAAAGAACGCCATCGCCTCCGACACCGTCATGTCGAGCACCGCGGCGATCGAAGCGGGCCGGCCCTCGACCTCGCTCGGCAGGGTCGTCACTTCCAGGACCTCGGCGCGGTAACGCCGGCCGTCGCAGTCCGGGCAGCGCAGGTACACGTCGCTCAGGAACTGCATCTCGACGTGCTCGAAGCCGTTGCCGCCGCAGCTCGGACAGCGCCCGGTACCGGAGTTGAAGCTGAACGTGCCCGGCGTGTAGCCCCGCTCGCGCGCCAGTGGCTCGGCGCTGAAGATCTTTCGAATCGCCTCGAAAGCACCGACGTAGCTCGCGGGATTGGACCGGGTCGTCTTGCCGATGGGTGCCTGGTCGACCAGCACCACCGCGTCGATCAGGGCGTGCCCGCGGATGGAACGGTGTCGGCCGGGCGACTCCACCGGCTTGCCCTTGAGCTTGGCGAGACCGTGGTAGCAGACGCGTTTCACCAGCGTCGATTTTCCCGAGCCGCTCACACCGGTCACGCAAACCAGCCGGTTCAGGGGAATGCCGACGTCCACGTCCTTGAGATTGTGCTCGCTCGCACCTCGGATCTCGAGGAGGCCGGCGCCGCCTCCGGCGCGGGCGACGGGCCGGGCGCGCTTCGCCGCCACCTGTTTCTCGCCGCGCAGGTACTGCGCAGTAACCGAGCCCTTCGCGTTCACGAGCTCATCCGGCGGTCCGAAGAAGACCACGTTGCCGCCGCGCTCCCCCGGGCCCGGCCCCAGGTCGATGACCCGATCGGCGGCGAGCATCACCTGCCGGTCGTGCTCTACCACCAGCAGTGAATTGCCCGCATCCCGCAGCCGATGCAGCACCCCGATCACCCGTTCCATGTCGCGCGCGTGCAGGCCGATGCTCGGCTCGTCGAGCACGAACAGCGTGCTCACCAGCGACGTTCCGAGCGCGGTGGTCAAGTTGATACGCTGCACCTCGCCCCCGCTCAGCGTGCGCGACTGGCGGTCGAGCGTGAGATAGCCAAGGCCGACCTCGGTGAGAAAGCCAAGACGCGATCGAATCCCCTCGAGCAGCGGCGCGCTCGCCTCGTCGAGGGGCGAGGGCAGGCGCAGGCGCTCGAAGAAGGCCTTTGCCCGGTCGATCGGCAGCAGCATCACATCGTGCACGGTGAGTCCCGGCCGCTCCCGGCGGCGCGAGTCACCGAGACGCTGGCCGCGCGGCCGGAAACGCTCTTCGGGGGTGAGCACCGCGTCGGCGTGGGCACCGGTGCCGAGGCGCCAGTTCAGTGCCTGTGGCTTCAAGCGCGCTCCGCCGCACGCGGGGCAGGGATGGTAGGCCCGGTACTTCGACAGCAAGACCCGGATGTGCATCTTATAGCTCTTGGTCTCGAGCCACGCGAAGAAACGGCGCACGCCGTACCATTTCTGATCCTCCCACTCCCCCTCGCCCTCGATGACCCAGCGTCGCTTGGCCGCGGTGAGCTTGCGCCAGGGCACGTCGCACGGAACGCCCCGCTTTCGCGCATAGCGAAGAAGGTCCTGCTGGCACTCGGCGTAGCTCTTGGTCTGCCACGGCTTTATCGCCCCCTCGGCGAGGGTCCTCGACTCGTCGGGCACCACCAGCGCGTAGTCGATGGCCATGGTGCGGCCGAAGCCGCGGCACTCGTCACAGGCCCCGATCGGTGAGTTGAAGGAGAAGTGGTTGGGGATGAGCTCGCGATAGTGGATGTCACATTGCGGGCAGTGCAGGTCGGACGAGAAGCGAAGTGTCTTGGCGCCCGTCTTGCCGTTTCCGAGCCGCTGCACCGTGACCCGTCCCCGGCCGTGCTTGAGGGCGGCTTCGAGACTCTCCACGATGCGTTCACGGTTCGCCTCCTGTAGTCGTACCCGGTCCTGCACCACCTCCACCGAGCCATCGGCCTTCCGCGAGGTCTTCGTGTATCCCTGCTTGGTGAGAAAATCGATGACCTCCGGCTCGGTGAAGCTCGACGGGACCCGCACCGAGAAGGCGATCGCGGCGCGGGCGCCTGGCGCGAAATCTCGCAACAGGCTCGTCGCGATGCTCTGGGGCGAGTCGCGTGAGACCGGCTCGCCGCAGCCCCCGCAAAACAGCCTTGCCGCGCGCGCGAACAGAAGCTTGAGATGGTCGTTGAGCTCGGTCATCGTGCCCACCGTCGAGCGCGACGTGCGCACCGGATTGGTCTGGTCGATCGCAATCGCCGGGGGGATGCCTTCGATGCGCTCCGCGCTCGGCTTGTCCATGCGCTCGAGAAACTGCCGGGCGTAGGGGGAGAACGTCTCGACGTAGCGGCGCTGGCCTTCGGAGTAGACGGTATCGAACGCGAGCGAGGACTTCCCGGAGCCGCTCACGCCGGTGACCACGATCAGCTCGTTGAGCGGCAGCTCGAGGTTGAGCCCCTTCAGATTGTTCTGGCGGGCACCCTCAATGCGGATACACGGCTTTGCCATCGACTCCTCACCCGAACCACCGGGGCCCGATGTTACGGGCAACCTACTCCGGGCGGGAGGTTGACAATTTCGCCCTGGCAACGGCTCGCGGCCGGGGCCGCCGGATTGGGCCTCGGAAAACGCGCGGCGGTTTACAGTCGAGGTTTAATTTTATACTTTTAAAAATATGAAAACATCCACCGCGGTTGCGATGCTGGGGGCGCTCGCCCAGGACACCCGTCTCGAAGTGTTCCGCCTGCTGGTCGAGGCTCTCCCGGGCGGGCTACCGGCAGGAACGATCGGCGAGCAGCTCGGTCTGCGCGCGCCGACCTTGTCGTTTCATCTCGCCCAGCTGCGTCACGCGGGGCTCGTGAGCTCGCTTCGGGACGGCCGCTCCATCATCTACTCGGCCGAGCACGAGCAGATGAATGCGCTGCTCACCCACCTCACCCGCAGCTGTTGCGGCGGGCGGCCCGAGATCTGCGGTCCGCTGGTGGAGAATCTGAGCAAGGCCGGAGCACGGTCGCCACGAGCGTCCAAGGAGGGGTCACCATGACTGACCGCCACCCGGTTTTTAACGTCCTGTTCCTTTGCACCGGGAACTCCGCGCGCAGCATCCTGGCCGAGGCGATCCTGAACCGCCGCGGCGCCGGGCGGTTCCGCGCGTTCAGTGCCGGCAGCTTCCCGACCGGGGAAGTCAATCGCTACGCGATCGAGCTGCTGCGTGAGCTCGATTTTCCGACCGAGGGGCTGCGGTCGAAGAATTGGTCGGAGTTCGCGCGCCCGGACGCGCCGGAGCTCGACTTCGTTCTCACGGTGTGCGACCGGGCCGCCCGGGAGTCTTGCCCGGTCTGGCCCGGCCGCCCGGCGAGCGGCCATTGGGGCGTGCCCGACCCGGCCGCCGAGGGGGGCGACGAGGCGCACCGGCGTGCCGCCTTTCGCGACGCCTTTCGCTTACTCGAGGCCCGTATCGTTCGCCTGATTGACCTGCCCCTCGAATCGATGGACGAGCAGCGTACTCGAGCATGCCTCGCCGCCATCGGTGAAGGTGAGCCGATCGACGTGGGCAGCTAGGCGCATGAGTAACGCGTCGGTCGATCTCCATCGGAGACTGGTCGCGGAGGCGCTCGGCACCGCCTTCCTGCTCGCGATCGTGGTCGGTTCGGGCATCATGGGCGAGCGGCTCGCGGGCGGTAATACCGCCATCGCGCTGCTCGGCAACACGCTCGCGACCGGGGCGGGGCTAGCAGTGCTAATCTTGATCTTCGGGCCGCTTTCCGGCGCGCATTTCAATCCGGCCGTGACCCTCGCGTTCTGGATGCGGCGCGAGATTGGCGCGCGGGCGGCGGCGCTGTACGTCGTGGTGCAGGTTGTGAGCGCCGGGATCGGGGTCGGGTGCGCGCATTTCATGTTCGGCGAGCCGCTGCTCGAGCTGTCGACCACCGTGCGCAGCGGGCCCGGGGTGTGGCTGGCCGAGGTGGTCGCCGCCTTCGGTCTGGTGGCCACGATCCTCGGGTGTCTTCGAACCCGACCCGAGCTCGTGGCGTTCGCGGTCGGCCTGTACATCTCGGCCGGCTACTGGTTCACTTCGTCGACCTCGTTCGCCAACCCGGCGGTGACCCTCGGGCGGGCATTCACCGACACCTTCTCGGGGATCGCCCCGGGCGGCGTGCCGGCATTCGTCGTCGCCCAGCTTCTGGGCGCCGCGCTGGCGACTCGTCTCTTCGCCTGGCTCTCGGGCCCGACGATCGAGACGGATGCGCGGGGAGCCGAGCAATCGATCGACACTGAGTTCAACAAGTAGGGCGGCACGAGCTGCGAAGCAAGCCGAGCCCGGCGCAAGCGCCGGAGCGTTGACACCGATGCCCCCATACCGCGGAGCTGTCATGGACATGAAGGCCGATCCCCTAGACCTCGCTGGAGCAGATCTCTACGTCAACCGGGAACTCAGTCTGCTCGAGTTCAATCGAAGGGTTCTGGAGCAGGCCAAGGACAAGACCGTGCCGCTCCTGGAGCGCCTGTTCTACCTGTGCATATCCACCCGCAACCTGGACGAGTTCTTCGAGATCCGGGTGTCGGGACTGAAGGAGAAGCTCGCGCTCGGCCTGGTGCAGCCCGGCCCCGACGGTCTCTCCCCCGGCGCCGCCCTGAGCGCGATCGGCGAGGTCGCGCACGCGCTGGTCGCCGAGCAGTACCGGGTGCTCAACCGGGAGCTCATCCCCGAGCTCGATGCCCACGACATTCGCTTCGTCGCCCGCGACGCCTGGGACGAGGCGCTCACCGCCTGGGTCAAGCGCTATTTCAACGACCAGGTGCTCCCGGTGCTCTCGCCGATGGGGCTCGACCCCGCCCATCCCTTTCCCCGGATCCTGACCAAGAGCCTCAATTTCATCGTCTCGCTGTCGGGCAAGGACGCTTTCGGGCGGGATATCGATATGTCGGTGGTGCAAGCGCCGCGCTCCTTGCCGAGGCTCACCCCGGTGCCCGCGCGTTATGCGCGCGGCCCCAACGATTTCGTTTTCCTCTCCTCGATCATCCACGCCCACGTCGGCGACCTGTTTCCCGGCATGGAGGTCAACGGGAGCTATCAGTTCCGGGTGACGCGAAACGGCGACCTGGCGGTGGAGGACGAGGAGGTCGACGATCTGCTGAGGGCGGTGGAGGGAGAGCTGCCCGAGCGGCGTTTCGGAAGCGCGGTACGCCTCGAGGTCGCGGACAACTGTCCGAGAAAATTCTGCAACTTCTTGTTGCATCGCTTCCAGCTCTCCGAGCCGGATCTGTACACCGTCAACGGCCCGGTCAATCTGGGTCGACTGCAGGCCGTGCACGACCTCGTCGATCGGCCAGACCTCAAGTTTCCCCCCTTCGCGCCGCGGGTACCGGTGCGCGGCACCAACGACCTCTTCGAGGTGATCCGTCGGGGCGATGTCCTGCTGCACCATCCGTTCGACTCGTTCTCGCCGGTGATCGACCTGCTCCGCCAGGCCGCCGCCGATCCGCATGTGCTCGCGATCAAGCAGACCTTGTACCGGGCCGGGCCGGAGTCGGCCGTGGTCGATGCCCTGGTGGAGGCGGCGCGGGTGGGCAAGGAGGTCACGGTTATCATCGAGCTGCGGGCCCGATTCGACGAGGAGGCGAACATCAAGCTGGCCAACCGCCTGCAGGATGCGGGGGCGCACGTCGCCTACGGTGTCGTCGGTCACAAGACCCACGCCAAGCTGCTGATCATCATCCGGCGCGAGGGTCAGCGGGGGAAGCTGCGCAGCTACGTGCACCTCGGCACCGGCAACTATCACGAGAAGACGGTGCGCGCCTACACCGACTTCGGACTGTTGACGTGCGACGCGGACATCGCGGCCGACGTCCAGAAGCTGTTCCAGCAGCTCACCGGACTCGGCAAGGCGATCAAGCTCAAGCGCCTGCTCCAGTCTCCGTTCACCTTTCACGATTCCATGCTCGCACTGATTGCGCGCGAGGCGGCGGCCGCTCGCGATGGCGAGCCGGCGCGAATCATCGCTAAGATGAATGGCCTGACCGAGCCGAAGATCATTCAGGCGCTCTATCGAGCCTCGCAGGCCGGCGTGAAGATCGACCTCATCGTACGCGGCATCTGCTGCCTGCGTCCGGGCGTGCCGGGCGTGTCGGACAACATCACGGTGCGATCGATCATCGGTCGCTTCCTGGAGCACACCCGGGTGTTCTATTTTCACAGTCGCGGTGAGCCCGAGGTGTACTGCTCGAGCGCGGACTGGATGGAGAGGAATTTCTTCTACCGGGTTGAGAGCTGCTTTCCCGTTCTGGATCGTCGGCTCAAGGATCGCGTGGTGGAGCAGGGCCTCGTCAGCTACCTGGAGGACAACTGCCAGGCCTGGATCATGGGCAGCGACGGGCGCTATCAGCGCTCCAAGCCCGGCAACGCGAAACCGAGAGCGGCCCAGCTGATGCTCCTCGAGGGACTGGTCGAGCCAGCGACGAAGTCGACCCCCTCGAAACGCCGGGCGGGCGGCGATGGTCGGCGCCGACGCAGCGCGGGCGGTGCCGGTGGCAATCGCAAGGAGCGCCGCCCGTGTCGATGAAGGTCCTCGCGACGTTCAACATCAAGGGCGGGGTGGGGAAGACCGCGGCCGCGGTCAACCTCGCGTACCTTGCGGCCGAGGGCGCCCGGTCAACCTTGCTGTGGGACCTGGACCCGCAGGGAGCTGCCAGCTTCTACTTCAGAATCAAAAACAAGATCCGAGGGGGTAGCGCCGCCATCGTGCGCAAGAAGCAGCCCCTCGATGAGCTGGTCAAGGGCACCGATTTTCCGTACCTCGACCTCTTGCCGGCCGACTTCTCGCTGCGGCGTTTGGACAGCGCCCTCGATCAGAAGAAGGACCCGGTTCGCCGGCTTGCGCGCCGGATGCGGGGGCTCGAGGAAAGCTACGACTTCGTCGTGCTCGACTGCCCACCCGGGCTGTCGCTCGCCTCCGAGGCGGTGATCGAGGCCTGTGACGCGCTGCTGGTGCCGGTGATTCCGACCACCCTCTCGGTGCGCACGCTCGAGCAGCTGCTGCGTTTCTTGAAGAGCCACCATCTGCGGCACAAGCCGTTACTGCCGTTCTTCTCGATGGTAGACATGCGCAAGCGTCTGCACCGGGACGTGATGGACACCCTGTGGCTCGCGCAGTGCGGGATGCTGCACAGCTGGATTCCGGGCGCGAGCGAGGTGGAGCGTATGGGCGTGGAGCGGCTTCCATTGGTGCATTTCGCGCCCAAGTCACGCGCGGCGGGGGCCTTTCGCGACCTGTGGCAAGAGGTGGACGAGCGACTCTGGCGGAACGCCCGGGACGCCCCCCCAGGTTAGGGCAGCCGGCGGGGGAGCATCAGGAACTCGAGCTCACCCTGTCCGGATTGGAGCGCGCTCCAATCGTCGGGCAAGCGTACCGCCGCCACCGCTGCGGTCGGCATGAGCTTGTCCTCACCCGCCCCCACCGAGTCGCCGCACAGAAACCTCACGAGATCCTCGAGCCCGGGATTGTGCCCCGTGATCAGCACCGCGCGGGCGGTAGCCGGACACCCGGCGAGGACTTCGAGCAGGTCCTCCAGGGTGGCATCGTAGATGCGGGGATCACGCACGATGTCGCGCTTGGGAAACTCGAGGGCTTCGGCTACCCGCCGCACCGTCTGGCGGGCTCGGCGCGCCGGGGAGGTGGTCACGTAGTCCGGCTTCACCCCCTGCTCGTGGAGCCACGCCCCGACTCGGGGCGCGTCGCGCTTGCCCCGCGCGGCGAGCGGGCGGTCGAAATCGGTGGCGGCATCGGTATCCCAGGCGGACTTGGCGTGACGCAGGATGTAGAGGCGGCGGGGCATTGTCAGTTCTCCGGAAAACGAGCCCTGGCCGGGACGATGCATGAATGGGTGCGGGCCACCGCGGGCTCATGGATCTTCGAGGCCAGAGGTTGTGGGCTAACTCGCAAGCGAGATGATCAGCTGAACTCGAGATCGATTCTACCCGCTTTGAGGTATTGCGCCTCCTGCTCGAGGTCGACCCGGGTCAGGGGGTGAGCCGCGAGCCAGCCGTCGGGGAAGCGAAGACTGAGGGTCTGCCCGTTTGCCCGTGCCCCGACCTCCGGGCGCAGCTCGCTGCGTGCACGGTGCAGCACCGCCGCGACGCGCAGCAGCACTGCGAGCCGGATCGCGCGCGACTTGGGCACCGCCAGACCGGCGAGCAGGCGCATCGGGAATGTGCGCCGGTGCGCCCTCACCAGACCCGCGATCAACATCTGCTCCTCGAGCGAGAAGCCGGGCAGATCGGCGTGGCTGATGAGGTATGCCCCGTGCTTGTGGTACTGGCTGTGGGCGATCGCGAGGCCGAGCTCGTGCAGGTGAGCCGCCCAGCGAAGCGCGTCGGCGTACTTGGTCTTTCGTAGACGCCACGCCGGGCCCACCTGATTCCGGAGCTCCAGCGCGGTGCGCGCGACCTGACTCGCCTGCTCTGCGTCGATACGGTACTTGGCAATGAGGTCCTGGACGGTGGTCTCGCGCACGTCCTCGGGCCCCAATCGGCCCAGCAGGTCGTACAGTAACCCTTCGCGCAGCGCCCCGTCCGCGCGCTCCATGCGGTCGATGCCGAGCGAGCCGAAGACGGCGCTCAGGATGGCGACGCCGCCCGCGAATACGCTCGCGCGCTCGGGCTGGAGACCCTTCAGCGCGAGCTTCTCGGCGTGGCCGGCCTCGACGAGGGCGCTTCGCACTCGCGCGATTGCCTCCGCGGTGATCCCGCGATCGCTCCACCCGTTAGCCTGTATCACCTCATGAACGTTGATGATCGTTCCGGACGAGCCAAAGACCTTGTCCCATCCGAGCCGCCGGAACCGGACCTCGATCGGTTCGAGCTCCTGCAAGGCCGCGAGCTCGGCCTCGCGCAGCTTCGCCTCGGTGATCGCGCCGTCGGGAAAATACGCGCGACTGAATCCGACGCAGCCCATGTAGAGGCTCTCCAGGCGCACCGGCTCGAACCCGTGGCCGACGATCACCTCGGTGCTGCCGCCGCCGATGTCGACGACGAGGCGCTGCGCGTGGTCCTGGGGCACGCTGTGAGAGACCCCGCTGTAGATGAGCCGGGCCTCTTCGATGCCGGAGATGACCTCGATGCGGTGCCCGAGGGCCTGGGCGCCTCGCTTGAGGAACGCGCGCGAATTCCGGGCCCGGCGCAGGGTGTTGGTGCCGACCACCCGCACCCCCTCGGCCGGCACGTCGCGCAATCTCTGGCCGAATCGCTCGAGGCACTGCACCGCACGGTCCATGGCTTCGCGCTCGAGCCGTTTCTTCTCGTCCAGGCCGGCCGCGAGACGCACCATCTCCTTCAACCGATCCACCACGTGAATGTGTCCGTCGACCACCTGGGCCACCTTCATGTGAAAGCTGTTGGAGCCGAGGTCGACCGCGGCGACGACCTTGGGGAGCGAGGCTTGCGGATCCGGCGCCTCCGACGAGCTCTTCGATTCGGGCATCACTCGCTTAGCATAGTTGGAGGCGGCCGGCGGTTCACCTGCTTCGAGGCCGCCGATGAGCCGGCGAGGGTGGCTCCAATCCGTGCGGTCACGGCCGCGGGCTCGATTCGATTCGCTCGATGAGATCCGCAATGTCGATGGTCCGAGCGGTGTCGACGCGAACGAGAAACCGAGCTTCCCTCTCGCTGAGCGGCTCGGCCGCGCGCTGCTGACCTTCCAGCACCGCCAGATTCGCATCGGAGACGTCGGCCCCGCTTTGGGCCCGGTCGACGATGCGTTCTCGCAGGGTCGATTCCGGTGCCTCGGCGTGCAGGATGACGAACGGCACCGATAACTCGATAGCGAGCCGCATGAAGCGCTCCCGCTCCGCCTGCTTGAGGAAGGTCGCGTCGGCGACCGCGCCGTATCCCGCGCGTACGATGCCGCCGGCGAGGCGGGCGAGCTGCCGATAGGTTTGTTCGCTCGCCTCCTCGGTGTAGCGATCGACCTTCACCAACCGCTTTCGCTCGACGTCGGAGCGCACCCGAAATGTTTCAGTGCTCATCACCAGTTGCTCGGCGAGCCACGATTTACCGGAGCCCGACAGACCGTGGGTGACTACGAGCGGCGTCGCCCGGGCCGGTCGGGTGAACTGCTCGGCGAGCTCCAAGTGAGTGCGGAGGCTCTCGAGCTCGGACCTCGCGATGTCGGGCTGGACGCTCTCCTGGGCAAGCCGGATCGCACTCACCTTCGCTCGAACCATTGCCCGGTAGACGAGATAGTGCCGCAGCAGGTTCAGCCCCGGATAGTCGCCGGTTTGCTCCAGATAGAGGTTGAGAAAGAGCCGGGCGAGATCGCGCCGTCCCTGATAGCACAGGTCCATGAACAGGAAGGACACCTCGCTCATGAGGTCGATCCAGCGCAGGTCCTCGTTGAACTCGATGCAGTCGAACGGCACCGCCCGCTCGCCGAGAAGCGCGATGTTGGCAAGGTGCAGATCCCCGTGGCACTCACGAATGAACCCCGCTTGCCGGCGGCGCTCGAATCGATCGCGATGCCGCTCGAGCTCGCGCGCGCTCCAGCGCTTGGTTTCGGCCGCCTGGGCGTTGACCCGTGCGGGCAACTTTGCGCTCGAGTCGAGGGTGTCGAAGTTCTCCATCACCTCGGTGCGGATTCGCGTCGCGCAGCCGAAGGGCGAGTCCTTGCCCGCGCGCGGCAGGGCTGTATGAAACCTGGCCACGTCCCGGGCGAGCTCGCGGATGTGGGCCGTGCGTAACTCACCCCGCGCCACCACCCGGTCGAGGCGCCGTGCCTGGGGAAACTCGACCATCTTGAGCGCGTACTCGATAGGCGGACCGGGACCGTTCACACGCGGCGAGGAGGCGGGGCCGCTGATCGTCACCAGCGCGAGGTAGAGCTCGGGCGCGGTGCGGCGATTGAGCTCGAGCTCTACGCCCAGATAGTGCTTGCGACGCTCGAGCGTTTCGAAGTCGAGGAAGTCGAGGCGGATCGGCTTCTTGAGCTTGTAGGCAAAAGGGCCGGTCAGCAGCACGAAGGAGATGTGCGTCTCCAGGAGCTCGAAGCGTTCGACCTCGTGGTCGAAACAATCGGCGTTCTGCAGGGATTGGAGCAAGGCCCGCATCGGCGTGCCGCTGTCGTCGCGATCATCCATGCGCCTGGCTCGAGTTGATCACCGATCCGCGCCTATCCCCACGGGGTCGGGTCGTGGCGCAACGCCACCGCGACGATATAGGCGAAGACGGCGAGGGCGAGGAAGAACGCGGCCGCGCGCTCGGACCGGGTCCGGCCGAGCCGCAACGCGATCAACCCTAGCCCGATGTAGCCGACGAGGGCCCCTAGCTTGACCGCGAGCCACGGCGCGCTTCCGGGCGAGATGCTCAGCCCCACCGCGAGCGTGACGCCGCTCCCGAGCAGGAGGGCATCGACGACGTGGGGTGCGATGCGAACCCAGCGCGCGCGCAGGCGCGGCGATCCGCGCAGCATCCAGCAACCGCGGATCAGGAATCCGGTTCCCGATATGGTCGCGAGCGCAATGTGCAGGTCCTTGACAGCCGAGAGCATGGGCGAAACCGATTCCGATTGGTTCGACCGGCGGGCACCGTGGGAGGGCGCCCTCCAAGACGCGTCGCTACCCTGCCAGGGACCGACGTCATGCCGTCTTGTTCGGCCTGATCTTGACCTCGATCAAACCCGAAAGTTCGGGCCCGGTCCACACTTCGCGGGACGAATGAAAGAAAAGGCGGACACAAACAAGCGCATCGTCGCATCGCTGAAGCGTGCGTCGCTGTTCACCGGCTATTCCGAGCTGGAGCTGAGAGCGGCGGCGCGCCTATGTACCCGCCGTGCGGTCGGTCGCGGCGAGGTGCTGTTTCGCCAGGACCTCCCCGGTGACGAGCTTTTCGTGCTGGCTTGCGGTGCGGTCAAGCTGACCCGGCGCTCGCACGCCGGCCGCGAGCAGGTCATCCAGCTCGTCCATCCGGGAGGAAGCTTGGGCGAGACGGTGATGTTCTGCCGACGGCGCTATCCGGTCACCGCCACCGCCATCGAGCCCTCGGAGCTCATCTCGATCCCGGCCGGCGAGTTCGCCGCTTTCCTGCGGGCTCGGCCGAAGCTGAGCTGGCGGATGATGGAGGAGCTGAGTCGGCACATCGCCGCGCGCATTCACCAGATCGAAGATCTCACCACCCAGAATGCGCCGCAGAAAGTGGCTGCCTTCCTGTTGGCGCGCGCCGACGGGCGCGGTGCCAAGGGCACGACGGTGCAGATCGGCGGTCCGCGCACCGAGATCGCCAACCTGCTGTCCATCCGGCCCGAGACGCTCTCGCGCACCATCCGCGAATTTCGACAGCGCCGGTGGATCACGGTGGAGCGGGGCGAGATTATGATCCTCGACCCCGAGAGTCTCCGCCGAGTGGTATCCGTGCCCCGGACTGCCGGCGCTGCGCGTGTGAGCAGTTCGGCTCGACCGCGCGTCGCTCGAGACTCCTTGCTGGTCATTGAGTAACATTGGCCACGAGCCAGTGAATGACACGGGAGGTACGGGGATGTCGAGGCCTCAGCTCAAGGTGAGGGACTTGATGAGCGCGGTGGTGCTGACGGTCAGGCGCAACGACAAGCTCTCGGTGCCGGACAATCTCATGAAGCAGGAGCGTATCCGGCACATTCCGGTGCTGAACGACGACGACGACCTATGCGGGGTCGTCACCCAGCGGGACCTTTTCCGGGGCGCGGTGCTCAAGTCTCTCGGCTACGGCTCGCGCGCCGAGGATCGGCTCCTGGAGAGTCTGGTGGTCAAGGAAGCGATGACCGAGAACCCCCAAACCACTTCGCCCGAGACGCCGCTGGCGGACGCGGCCCGGCTCATGCTCGAGCACCAAATCGGCTGCCTCCCGGTTCTCGACGACGAGAAGCTGGTGGGGATGCTGACCGAGGGCGACTTCGTGAGGCTTGCAGCCGTGGACGGGCGCGAGGTACCGTCCTCGCGCTAGCCCTCGCGGCGCGCTCGCGCGTCGCCGCTCTCAGTCCGATTCATTCTCCAGCCAGTGCCAGGCGTGAATTCTTTGCTGTACCTCGAAGTATTCGACGTCGGTGCCCGAGAGCTTGCCGGCGATCTTCGTCCACCACCGCTCCCAGTTCTGGTCCCCGACCACCGCGAGCCGTTCGATGTCGCGACCGTGCCGGAGCGTGAATTTGAGGTCTTCCCAGAAGGCGCCCGGCTCCATGCCGGAGAGCCCGGTGAGCTCGACCAGCACCCGCACTTTCCCGAACTTGTCGATCGCGGCCTCGAGCTTGGTCTCGATCTCTCCCAGCTCCTCGCGGGTCACCTTGCCGCCGACGCGATAGGCGAGGACCGCGCCCGTGTTGTCACCTAGTTCTTCGAACATGCTTTGGCCTCCGCGTGCCGAGGTAGGTTGGATATCTTGTGCCGACCCGCCGGCAGCCGGTATTGACCTGGGTCAAACGCTTGGTCCGCCGGACGGGATTGACTTGGATCAATGTTACCGGGCGACCCTGCCGCCAAGATTTTAGTATGTTTCCCGAGCGAGTCTTATGCGCAGGTGAGGAGGAGTCGAATCATGCTCAGAGTCAAGGATCTGATGACCACGCGTCTGGACGCCGTGCCGCCCGAGACCTCGTTGCACGAGGCGCTGTCGATAATGAATCGGGATGGATGCCGCCAGATGCCGGTGGTCGATGGGGGTCGCCTGGTGGGTATCATCACCGATCGAGACGTGCGTTTGGCCGTCAATTCTCCCGTGCTCGAGGAGGACGTGGGGCTGGCGCGCGAGGACGTGCTTGACGGCCTCACCGTGGCCCGGTGCATGACCCCCGATCCGGTCACGGTCACGTCCGACACGTCGGCCTACGAGGTCGCGGATCTGTTGTGCCTTCGCAAATTCGGGGCGCTTCCGGTGGTGGACGATGGCGAGCTCGTCGGGATCGTCACCGTAATCGACTACCTGCGGCATTTCGCCGCTCAGGCCGAGCGTGGCGCAGACTGAGCGCCCGCCGAACCCTCGCAACTTGCTTACGGGGCAGCACACTAGCGGGAATGCGGCATGGTCAAGGTACTGAGAGAGCTGCGAAGCGACCACGCCAATGCATCACGCCTGCTCGGGGTTCTCGCGGAAGGGGTGAGCGCAGCCGGCACCGGGGTGAGCCCTGACTACGTGCTGCTGCTCGATATCATGAGCTATATGACGCACTACCCGGACCTCTTTCATCACCCGCGCGAGGAGCTCGTATTCCGGAAGATGGTCGAGCGCGACCCGCAGGTGCGTGGGCTCCTCAAGGAGGTGCGCTCCGAGCACAAGGTGCTCGCCGAGAAGGGCACCAAGCTGTTGCAGACCCTGCGAAACATCATCAATGGCTTCGAGCTTCGCCCGGACGCCCTGCTGGCTCGAACCGAGGATTACATCATCACCCTCAACGAGCATATGCGCCTGGAGGAAGAGGAGATCTTCCCGCGGGCGAAGGAGCTCCTGAGTGCCGACGACTGGGCCGACCTCGAGGGCCAGCTGAGCGCGCGGGAGGACCCGCTGTTCGGACGCACCCTCAAGAAGGAGTACCGCAACCTCTACCGGCACGTGGTTTCTGACTAGCGGCGAGACGTCTTGGCGAAACATCGAGGCTGCACGCCGCCAAGGGAGATAACGCGGGAAGAAAGGGGTGAGCTCCGACTTGGGGCTCAGGGCGGGATCGTGATCACGGTTTCACCCGCGATGTAAGCGACGAGGGAAACGAGGCCGATCGCGATCGCATTGAGCCCCAGCCCCGCCCTCGCCATGTGCGAGATCCTGACGTGGCGCGATGCGAACACGATGGCGTTGGGCGGAGTCGCGACCGGTAGCATGAACGCGCAGCTCGCCGATACCGTCACCGCCACCAGTAGCATGCCGGCGGGGACGCCGGTCGCGCTCGCGGCGGCGGCTACGACCGGCAGCAGGGTGGCGGTGACCGCGGTGTTACTGGTGATCTCGGTGAGAAATATCACCACTGCGCTCACCGCCAGCAGTGCCACCCAGGTGGGGGTGCCGGCGAGCACACTCGCCCCCGAGGCGATCCACGAATCGACGCCGTGCCGGGCGATCGCGGCTGCGAGGCTCAGCCCGCCGCCAAACAAGATCAGGATGTCCCAGGGGAGCTTGCGCGCGGTTTCCCAGTCCATTGCGAAGCTGCGGGTCCTGATGTCGATCGGGGTTACGAACAGCGCCAGCGCCCCGAGCATGGCGATTACCGCGTCCGACAGGCCGCCGATCCCCGTCCATTCGACGAGCTTTGGGCGCAGGATCCAGCCGAGCGCGGTGAGCCCGAAGATCACCCCCACCCGGCGCTCGCCCGGGGTGAGGGGGCCCAGCTTTCTGAGCTCGTCGACGAACAGGTCTCGCTGGCCCGGCATCGTCCCGAGCCTTACCGGGAAGGCGACGCGGGTCAGGTAGAGCCAGGCCAAGGGTAGGAACACTACCATCAGGGGCAGGCCGACCAGCAGCCAATCGAGCATGCTGAGATCGAGCGCGTAGCGGGCCTTCACGAAGCTCGCGAGCAACAGGTTGGGCGGGGTACCGATCAGGGTTCCAGCTCCGCCGATCGAGGCGGCATAGGCAATGCCCAGCATCAGTGCCACCCCGAAGTTCTCCAGCGCCGCCCGGTATCGCTCCCCGTCCCAGCGCTCGCGCAGCATCTCGAGCACGCTGAGACCGATCGGGAGCATCAGGATCACGGTCGCGGTGTTCGATATCCACATGCTGAGCAGGGCAGTGGCGAGCATGAATCCGCCGATCAGCCGGACCGGCTCGGTTCCCACCGCCAGCACCGTGAGCAGGGCCACCCGACGATGCAGACCCCAGCGCTGGATACCCAGCCCGAGGATGAACCCCCCCATGAACAGGAACAACAGCTCGTTACCGAACGGTGCGGTCGCCTCGCTGGGCGAGGCAACGCCGAGCAAGGGAAACAGAACGACGGGGAGCAGGGCGGTCGCGGCCAGGGGCACCGCCTCGGTGAGCCACCAGCAGGCCATCCACACCGCCACCGCGGCGGTGGCCCGGCCGGGGGCACTGAGGCCGCCGGCCTCGGCGCCGGGCAGCCAGCCGTAGAGAATCAGAGCCAGAGCGGGACCGAGCCCAAGGCCAACCCACTGGAGGGCCGAGGTGATGGGCAGGCGGCCCCCTCCGCCCGCCTCCCCGCTCATGGCGCGGCCAGTCGACCGAGCACGGAACCGCCGTCGATCAGCTGAGATGAGCCGTCGCGCGCGGGAACGCGATCGGTCACCCTCGCTCCCAGGTCATCGCGCGCCGGGCTTGATTCGACGACAACCTAGCCCGACTTGACCGTCACCTGACGTTGCTTGGACTTGGCGGTGCTCGACTTCGGCAGATTGATCTTCAAAACCCCGTTCTTGAAGGTCGCGCTAACCTTGTTTGAATCGACGCCGTCCGGAATTCGCAGCACGCGGCGAAACGCACCGTAGCTGCGCTCCGTGACGTGGTAGTCCTTTTCCTTGGTGTCGCGCTCGTCCTTCTTCTCCCCCTTGATGATTAGGCTGTCGTCGGTCACCGTCACCTCGATGTCCTTTTCGTCCATGCCGGGGATCTCGGCGCTGACCTCGTACGCATCCGCGCTCTCCCCCGCGTCCACCCGGGGCATCGCCAGCAGGCCAGAGAAGCTGGCCGGCATCTGGAGGTCCTTGAACGGGTGCCAGTCCCTCAGGGACTGAAAGTAAGGGCTCATGCCGGTCCAGCCGGCGGCAAAACGCTCGAAGGCCTTATCCATCTCGTCGCGGAGACTCATCAGCGGGTTTAGCTCCGGCTGGGGCGGAGCCGCTGCCTTCTTCGCTGCCTTCTTCGCTGACTTCTTTGCGGCCTTTTTCCCGGGCTTCTTCTTGACCGCAACCTTTTGGGCTCTGCTCGC
>JBFHLI010000043.1:0-17866 GCA_041594935.1 Gammaproteobacteria bacterium
GAACAGCTTGCGATAAAAAGCGAGGGCCTCGTCGATATCCCCGACCTCGATTGCGACGTGATTGACACCAATCGCGCGAGCTTTCGTCTCGTGCCCCATCTCCGGCCCTCCGTCATGACCGTTCCATCGGCAGTATAAGACCAATCGCGTCCGACGGTGCCAGCTCGATGACCCCGGCCGGGGCGCTCATCGCCGGGTCCGGGCGGCCGGATGACACGGCTGCGGTCCACGATTAGGTTAGGATCCGCGTGGGTGCCCGAGCGGGAGAAAAGCGATGGCCAAGACCGATCTGCCGATCATCGAGCAACGCCGGATCGAGGCGAATGTCATCAAGCCGATCTACGAGGAGATGAAGGCGGAGCTCGGCTCCGAGATGGCGGCGCGGATCCTATCGAGCGCAATCCGCAAGGCCGCGATCGCCCAGGGCGAGGCCTACGCAAAGGCACAGGGCGAGTCGGATCGAAGCCTCGCGAGCTTTCACGCCCTGCTTCCGCAGTGGACCGCCAACGGCGCGCTCGAGGTCGAGCCCCTGGTGCAGACCGAAACCGACCTCGAGTACAACGTCACCCGCTGCCGCTACGCCGAGATGTACAAGGAGATGGGGCTCGCCGAGATCGGTCACATCCTCTCGTGCGGACGCGACGGTACTTTCTGCTGCGGCTACGATCGGCGCATCCGCCTCGAGCGCACTCAGACCATCATGCAGGGCGCGAGTCACTGCGACTTTCGCTACCAGTGGCGGCCCGAAGCGAGCGACGACGCTTCCTGACCGACGGCCATGAACGGCGCCCGGAGCGAGGGCGCGGAGACGTCGACCGTATCGGGCCGAAACGCGCTCGGAGCACGTTCGAGCCCGGCTCGAGCCTCTGCCTGCGGGCTGCCCGCCCGCAATCACAGCATCGCCTCGAGCGCGTCGGCGAGCTTGGCGTAATCGGCGAGCCGGTTGTAGGCCTGAGCCGATACGCGAGTTAGCCGCTGGGTGCAGTCCGGGGACGCGAACACCGGCACCTCGATCGAGAAGCGCCGCATGAGGGCCTCCTGCAACGGGTCGTAGAGGCGCTTGGCGTCGGCCGGCGGCGGCTCGCCGGGCAGACCGAGGGTCGCCATGCTGCCGATCAGCTCCGGCGGGCAGGGCTCCTCGAGGCCCAGCCGCTCACACAGCAGCGACCGCGCCGCGACCGCGAGCCGATGATTTTGCTCCATCAACCCGGGCCAGCCGCCGGGCACGAGAGAGCCCAGGAACCGGATCGCCGACGGCACGCAGAGATAAGGCGTCGGGTCGATGGTACCGGTCCAGTCGAACTCGAGATGAAAGCGGCTCTTGTCGGTGCGCGGCGAGCTGGCCCCGTGGCTGATCGACAACGGCCGGACTCGGTCGCGGCGGTCGGCTCGGACGTAGAGAAATGCCGCCCCCTTCGGCGCACACAGCCACTTGTGACAGTTACCGGTGTAGAAGGCGGCACCCACCCGATTGACATCGAGCGCCACCATGCCGGGCGCGTGCGCGCCGTCGACGAGGGTGTCGATGCCGCGCTCGGCGAGCGCCGCGACCACCCGCTCGACCGGGAACACGAGGCCGGTCGGGCTCGTGACATGGTCGATGACGCAGAGCCGGGTGCGGGCCGTCGCCCCGTCCACCAGCGCCTCGAAGATCTCCTCGGCCCCCGAGACGGGCCAGGGAACCTTCGCCGCCACCACCCGGCAGCGACTGCGCTCGGCCGCGAAGTTGAGCGCGTTGCGCACCGCGTTGTAGGCGTGATCGGTGGTGAGCAGCTCGCCTTCCGGCTCCAGCTCCAGGCAACGAAGCACGGTGTTGACGCCGGCGGTGGCGTTGGCGACGAACACCAGGCCCGCCTCGTCCGCGTGCACGAACTCGGCGAGCGCGCCCCGTGCCTCCCCGATGAGCGCATCGCGCTCGCGCCCGAGGAATCTCACCGGCTCGGCCTCCATGCGAGCCCTCAACTCCGCCTGCTGCTCGAGCACCGGGCGCGGGCACGCGCCGAAGGATCCGTGATTGAGAAAGGTCACCCCCTCGTCCAGGGTCCACCAGGCACGAACCGCGAGCGAACCGGCCGCCCCCGCCGTCATCTCGCAGGAACCGGGACCCCGGCCGCCGCAGGGACGCACCCGAGCGCACCCGTCGCGAAGACCTCAGGGCCGCGGATACGCCCCGTCCTCGTCATGGACCTCGCCCCCCACCAGCGCCGGATTGAACACGCACACCATGCGCATGCGGGTCTTCGAAACGATGCGGTGGCGGTCGTGCTTATCGAGGCAGTACATCACCCCCGGCTCGAGCGCGTGGGTGAGCCCCGTGTCGAGATCCTCCAGCACCCCCTCGCCCTCGATCACGTAGTTGGCCTCGATGTGGTGCTTGTACCACAGCACCTTGCCTTCGCCCGGCTCGATCGTGATGTCGGAGAGAGTGAAGCCGACTCCATCCTCGGCGAGCAGGAACCGGCGGGTTACGGCCCGACCGCCTCCGAGCACCGTCTCGTTCCGCGTTGCTTTCAGTGAATCGAGCGTCTTGATGATCATGACTCCCCTCCCCCAGTGCTGCCGCAAAGTGACTTCGCGGGACCCGGGTCGTTTTGATCCGATATCGAATCCGCGCGAGGCTCTGGCAGTATAGAGTAACCGGGTGGCAGGGAATCGTTGGCGATCGGCGCGCCCCGCCGGCCGCACTGTTTGAGGAGACCGCGCCATGCGCACCGGCAAGCAAGACGTCGGGCCCGAAACCGGCCAGGACGAGACCGACGCCAGCGCAAGCGTCGCACCGGCGTCTGCGCGGGTGCGCGCCGGCGCGGCGAGCGGCTTGCCGTGAAGCACCTGCTCATCGTCTACCATTCGCAGTCCGGCCGCACCCGAGCGATGGCCGAGGCGGTCGCGCACGGAGCGAGCGACGCGGAGGCAGAAGACGTCGAGATCCGACTCAAGAACGCCTTTGCCGCCGGGGTCGAAGACCTCCTGTGGGCCGATGGGCTGGTGCTCGGGACCCCGGAGAACTTCGGTTACATGTCCGGGGGGATGAAGGATTTCCTCGACCGCACCTTCTATCCCTGCGAGGGCAAGCTCGAGGGCACGCCCTACGCCGTGTTCATCAGCGCCGGTAATGACGGCACCGGCGCCCTCGCGAGCATCCGGCGAATCGCCAACGGCTACGCGTTCCGGGAAGTGCAGGAGCCCATCATCGCCAAGGGTGAGCTCGGCGACGACAGCATCGCCCGGTGCAAGGAGCTCGGCCTGGCGTTCGCGAGCGCGCTCGAGATGGGCGTATTCTGAGCCGCGGCGGCGACCGGACCGGACTCGGGGCAAAGCTCCGAGCAATCGTGGGATACTTGACGCCGATCAATCACGGGGGTGCGCACCCGATGCTTGGATCGGCGGCGCCGGCCGGGCGGCGGCCCGGCTCACGGCTCTTCAACCAGGACGGAGGATTCGACGATGACCGATGAGACTGGCCATCTTATCCAGAAGCTGCAGCTCGTTGGCAAGGCAAAGGAGGACGAGTACTTTCGCAAGGCCGACCAGGCCCTGATCGAGTCCCTGCATGGAAAGGCAAGAGCGCAGCGCGAGGAGGCCGAGCGCCTGCACGCGGTCTTCGCGAGGCTTTTGGTGGCGGTCGATTTCTCGACCGACTCGAAACAGGCGCTTCGCTACGCGGGCGACATCGCGGAGCGATTCGAATCGTCCATCATCGTGCTGCACGTGATGGAGCAGCAGGCGATGGAGGTGCGGATCATGGAGCGTCATCCGGAGCGCCCGTTTCTGATCGGTGACGCGGTTGGCTCGCCGGCGGAGGGTGTCGAGGACCTGGTCGCGGAGCAGCGCGAGAAGGGGTATCAGACCCTGCAACGCTTTCTGCCCCCCGACCTCGCCCGGCACCCGGTCGAGCTGCGGGTGCTCATCGGCACCCCCTTCGAGCGGATCGTGGAGACCGCCACCGGGGAGCGGATCGACCTCGTCGTCATGGGCACCCACGGGCGCACCGGACTCTCGCACTGGGTGACCGGGAGTATTGCGGAGCGGGTGGTGCGCCTCGCGCCCTGCCCGGTCCTCACCGTCAAGGACCGTGCACACCAGCCCCCGTCCGATTAGGTCAATCGCCCGCACCGCGGATCCCCGCCCCGCGCGACGAGGGGCCGGTTAGGCGCCGCTGGCCATCTGCTTCAGCTGCTCCAGATGCCGCACCACCTCGTCGGGAACCGCGCTGCCCACCTCCTCGGCGTAGGTCTCGAAGACCTTGCGGGCAAGCAGCTCATAGGCGAGGCCGGCGGTCACCGTCCCCGGCGCCGCGAGGATCGCGCTCTCCAGATACAGCTCTGCCTGGGGGAGCCAGCTCAGACCGGTGATGCGGTACTCCGTCAAGCCGAGCAGGTAGTACACCCGCGCGGCGATGGGTCCGCTCGGGCTCGCCTCGGCGATCCGGTGCAGCAGACCCGAGGCGACGATGTAGTCGATCAGACCGCCGCCCGCGGCCTGAGTCTCGCGGCGTGCGCCGTTGCGCACATTCGCCTGCGCGACGTCGAGGGCCTCGCCCGCCGGCACCCCGCGGCGCAGCGTGCGCAGGGCGTCCAGCCACAGCGCAACCCGCGCGCGCAGCTCGCCGGCAAGACCCGGGCGCGCATCGAGGCTCTCGAGGGTGGCAATCGGGCGGGCGAAATCCTCCTTCACCCGGAGGCTCACGACGAGATAGGCGAGCAGGGCAGAGTCGAGCTCGGCGGTGCTCGTGTCGGGGGCGCGAATCAAGGCCTCCAGGGTGTCGAGGCCGTCATCGAAGCGACGCGCCGCGATCTGCAGCAACGCGCGGGCGCGTCCCTCAACCGCCTGGGCCGGGGTCGAGGCCAGGAAGTCGGTTGCGGCCGGCGAGTCCGATGGGCTCGGTCCACGGGTGTGGCACGCGATGCAGATCTCGGTGGTCTGCAGCACGAGCGGCGGTATCCGCTCGACCAGCCCCAGCTCGTAGTAGCGCCCGATCAGAAACGCCGAGCGCTCCAGCGTATCGGCGAGAAACTCGGCATCCGCGTGGGAGACCATGTGCTCGGAGAGGATGTTCGCCTGGTCTTCGATCTCGCGGGTGGCGTCGAGGAGCAGGGGACCGCTGTCGGGACCCTCCAGCGCGGGGTCGAGCGTGGTCAGCCGAAGCAGCTCGCGCATGCTCTCGAAGATGAGACCCATCGCCGCCTGCATGCCGTCCTGGGCGAGCGCGCCCGGGGAAAACAGTCCCCCGCCGAGGCAACCGGCGAAGCAGATCGCCACCAAGCTCGATCGGGCAATTCTCATGCGGAGCGGGTCGCTCGTTCGTCGGGCTCTCGCCCCCGAGGCGCGATTCGAGCCGACCCTCAAGGCGTCGAGTCGAGCCGGTAATACGTCTCGTTCAGGAACGCCTCGACGTCGTCGACCTCCTCGCTCGACCACTCGAGGCGGAGCTCGCTCTGCCAACGCAGGATCCAGCGCCGCAGCTCCGCTCGCGACTGCACCTTGCGTGCCTCACGAATGTGGGCCTGGCTGGCGTGACACCCGGTGCAGTGATTCTCGTAGAGCAGAGCGCCGCGAGAAGGATCGGCGCCGAGGGCCGACGCGCTCGAGATGAGCGCCAGGCTCGCGACCATTCCCAGACTCATTGCCCACCGACTCGGATCACCCTCGTGCATGATGCGATGCTGGCTGCTCTCGGGTCTCGCCACCTTGACCTCGATCAATTGCCAAGCGCTTCGACCATGACCCCGAATGCCCGGAAGGTGAGCGCGTCGAGCGCCAGATCGACCGAGCGCGGCTGGGAGGAGAACTTGGCGATGACGACGTTGGCGCGAGGGTGCACGTAGACGCACTGACCGTGGATACCGAGTCCGTAAAGGGCCCCGTCGGGCGCGCTCGAGCGATACCACTGGCTGCGATAGCAGGCACCGGGCATCTCCTCGCCGAAGTCCCCCTTGCGCCACGCCTCGGGGTCGCCCTGGGTGAGGATGTCCTCGACCCAGCCGGCCGGCACCACCTGACGAGCGTTGGCGAATCCGCGCTCGAGCATCAGCTGGCCCAAGCGCGCGAAGTCCCGCGCGCTCGCGCACAGACCGCCCGCGGTGCGCGGCGCCCCCAGCCGGTCCACGGTGATGTAAGCCTCGTGCTCCGCCCCCATCGGCTGCCACAGCCACTCGCTCAGCAGCCGCGAGAATGAACGTCCGCTCGCTCGCTCGAGCACCCACCCAAGCAGATCGGAGTTGGGGGATACGTATCGAAACCTCTCCCCGTGCACCCCCTCCCCGCTCAGGGTGAGCAGGTAGGTGCGAAGGTTGTCGGGGGCATCGCTTCCGTCGTGGGGGGCCCACCCCGCCGCCATGCGGTAACGAAGCATGTCGCCCCGGCGCTCATTCTCGTAATCCTCGGAGAACCGGACCCCGACCGTCATGTCGAGCACGTGACGCACGCTCGCATCGCCGTACGCGGAGCCCTCCACTTCGGGCAGGTAGCGGGTGATCGGTGCATCGGGGTCGAGCAGACCACCCTCGACCAGAATCCCGGCGAGGGTCCCGGTCACCGACTTCGTCACCGAGAACAGGAGGTGGGGCGTCCCCGCCTCGAGCGCGTTCTGATAACGCTCGAAGACCAGCTGCCCGCGGTGAAGCACCACCACCGCGTCCGTCCAGGTTTCATCGAGAACCTGCTCCACGGTGAGCCGCCGCCCGATGTGGTCCTCGAGCTCGACCGAGGCGAGGTCGAGCGGAAGACGCGGCAGAGGACTCGGTACGCTCGCTCGCGAGATCGCCGCACTCGGCAGGATCTCGCGCACGTGCTGCAGCGACCAGCGACTGTAGGGCGGGTCGCGCCAGTTGGCGAGCGTGACCTGACGGTCGCCGGGCGGGGGAAATCCTTGCATCAGATCTCGGGCGTGCACGGCTTCGATCCTCGACTGGCTCCGGCAAGGCCCGCATCATACGCGACCCGAGCCGGTGATCCCCAGCCGCGACGAACCGGGACAGGTGCGCACGCAACCGAAACGGTGGCAGACTAGAACCGTGTTCCGAGTAAGGCTGCACGCGTGGCTTCGATAGGCTCCCCTTGGTCTACACCCCATTTCACCCCCTGCCCCGCGTTCCGGGGACGAGGAGACGCCTCCTCGACGCTCGGTGACCGATAACTCCGCCCTGCCATCCAGCCCGATGCCCGCTCGCAGTCATCTGAGCTCGCTCGTCTTCTCGAGCCTCGGTCATCTCTACATCCACTTCTTCACCGCGTTCTACTTCGTGATCGTGCTCGCGATCGAGATCGACTGGCAGATCGAGTATCACCGGCTCATCGAGCTCTGGACGATCGGCGCGGCGCTGGTGGGGGCGGCCGCCCTGCCGGCGGGCTGGCTCGCGGACCGTTACAGTTCGAGCGCGATGATGGTGGTGTTCTTCATCGGTCTCGGGTCGTCATCCATCGCCGCCGGACTGGCGGCGGCGCCGTTCGCGATGATGCTCTCGCTGTGCGCGCTCGGGCTGTTCGCCGCCATCTACCACCCGGTCGGGATCCCCTGGCTGATCCGTAACGCGGCCGTCGAGACCCGCGGGCGGGCGCTTGCGATCAACGGCGTCTTCGGCAATCTCGGCGCGGCGGTGGCCGGCCTCATCGCCGGCGCCCTCATCGACCTCGCGGGCTGGCGAGCCGCGTTCATCCTTCCCGGCGTGGTCTGCGCCGCGACCGGTGTCGCGCTGTGGCGGCGCATTCGCACCGGCGAGGTCGGCGACCGGCGCTCCGCCGAGACGATGGAGCACGCCCCGAGCCGGGCCGAGATGATGCGGGTGTTCGCGATCCTGCTGTTCTCGATGTTCCTCGCCGGCATCATCTTTCACACCACCCAGACCGCGCTCCCGAAGCTCTTCGCGGTACGTCAACGCGACCTCATCGGCGACAGTGCGTTCGGGGTTGGAATATTGGTCGCCGTGGTGTACGGAACCGCGGCCGTCGTGCAGCTCGGCGGGGGCTATCTCGCCGACCGCTATCCGCTGAAGCCCATCTATATCGGTGCGTTCGTCATCCAGGCGCCGCTGCTGTGGCTCGCGGCGACGCTCGCCGGGGTACCGCTCGTGATCGTCGCCGCGCTCATGGTGATGGCCGCGGTGGCCGCATTGCCGGCCGAGAACATGCTGCTCGCAAGGTATGCACCCCGCGGGCGCCACGGGCTCGTGTTCGGCATCAAGTTCGTGATCGCGTTCGGCACCGCGCCGCTCTCGGTGCTGCTGGTGGCGTCGATCACGGAGCGCACCGCGAGCTTTTACTGGGTGTTCACCACGCTCGCGATCCTCGCCGCCGCGGTCATGCTGGCAGCGTGGATGCTCCCTGGTCGCCCCCGGGCCGAATCCGCCCGGGCCCCCGCGGCTTGAGCCCCCGCCGGCGCGCCGGCAGCCCGCATTTGACATCGTTCATTTCGAGCGGCTAAAACAGGCGAGACGCGCCACGGGGCGGAAGATCGAGCGCGCGCAGGCACCAGCCGGAGGAGACCAGACATGACCAGGGTGCGCACGACAGCGAGCTTTCTCGGTGCGTTCTGCCTGCTCGGCGCGACGGCCAGTCTCGCGGCGGCCGACCCGATTCGGATCGGTGTGCTCCTGCCCTACTCGGGGGTGTACGGCGGCCTTGGCAAGGACCAGGATCTCGCTTTGGAATTGGGCTTCGACGACTTCGGCCGCGAGGTCAACGGGCGGCCGATCGAGCTCATCAAGGCCGACACCGAGTCCAAGCCGAACACCGGCCTTGCCGCGATGAAACGCCTGGTGCTCCGAGACAAGGTCGACCTCGTGGTGGGGATCATCTCATCGGCCGTCGCCGGCGCCGTGCGTGATTACGCCCACCAGTCCCAGACCCCGCTGATCGTCTCCAATGCCGGTAACGACGACCTCACCGGGGAGAAGTGCAGCCCGTGGATCGTGCGAACCTCGTTCTCCAACTCGCAGATCACCCGCGAGATGGGCCCTTGGATGGTGGCGCACGGTTATCGGAAGGTGTTCCTGATGGCGTTCGACTACGCGGCCGGACATCAGATGATGGACGCGTTTCGCGCCAGTTTCGAAGGCGCGGGCGGCACCATCGCGGGCGAGGAATACCCGCCCCTCGGAGAGACCAAGGATTTCGCCCCCTACCTCGCGAAGCTGAAGGCCGCCGAGCCCGATGCGGCGTTCGTGTTCTTCGCGGGCGGGCCCGCCATCAAGTTCGTGAAGGAGTACGCCTCTTTCGGGCTCAAGGACTCGATTCAGCTCGCGGGTGCGGGCTGGCTCACCTCCGCCCTATACCTCGACAAGGAGGGCGCGGACGCGGACGGGATTCTCGGCATCCTCAACTACGTGCCGTCGATCGACAATCCCGAGAACAAGTCGTTCCAGGCGAACTTCCAGGCTCGTCACGGGCGTATCGGATCGGAGTTCGGGGTGGCGGCCTACGACGCCGCACGCCTGATCGTCGCCGCGCTCGAGGCCACCGGCGGCAAGACCGACGACCGGTCGGCGATCGTTCGGGCCATGCACGAGATACGCTTCAACGGGCCGCGGGGACCGTTTCGAATCGACCCCAGGACCAACAACGTCGTGCAGAACATCTACGTCTCCAGGATAGAGAAAGCGGGCGAGGGTTACGCCGCGATGGTCAAGGACGTGATCGAGAACGTGCAGGACCTGCCCAACGGCTGCAGCTTGTAGGCGCAAACGCCCCGTCGGCGCCCCGACTCCGCCCGTCGCGGTCCCCCATCATGTCGCTCGACCCCCAGTTTGTCGTCATCCAGACCCTCAACGGGTTGCAGCTCTCGATGCTGCTGTTTCTGCTCGCAGTCGGGCTGTCGGTGGTGTTCGGCCTGATGAACTTCATCAACCTCGCGCACGGCACCCTGTACATGATCGGCGCCTACTTCGGTCTCGCCGTGGTCGGCTGGCTCGACTCGTTCTGGGCCGCGCTCGTCCTCGCGCCGCTCGGCGTGACGGCGCTCGGCGCGCTGCTCTACCTGGTGCTGCTCGAGCGCCTGCGCGCCGCCGACCCCATGAAGCAGGTGCTGGTCACCTTCGGGCTCATTTTCGTGGGCTTCGACGGGGTGCGCATGATCTGGGGTCGCCTGCCCCATACGATCGACGTGCCGGCATCGCTCGGCGGCAGCGTGATGATCTTCGGCGAGGTCTATCCCACCTATCGAGTGTTCATCATCGGCCTCGGCCTCGCGGTGATGGCGCTGCTCTACCTCGGCCTCGAGCGCACCCGGCTCGGCGCGGTGGTGCGCGCCGGGGTCGACGATCGGACCATGGTCGGAGCGCTCGGAATCAACGTCGATCGGGCCTTTTTCTGGGTCTTCTGCCTCGGCTGCTATCTGGCCGGGCTCGCCGGGGTGGTGGCGGCACCGGTGTTCTCGATCTTTCCCGGCATGGACATGTCGGTGCTCATTCTCGCCCTGATCGTGGTCGTGGTGGGGGGCCCCGGGAGCCTCAAGGGTGCCGCCGCCGGATCGCTCATCATCGGCATGGCGGACACCTACGGTCAGGTCGTTTTTCCCCAGTACGCACGGCTCACGATCTACGCCCTGATGGCGCTCATCCTCCTGCTCCGACCCGAGGGGCTGATCCCGGCCCGCGCGGCCCGTTGATGCTCGGGCGGGACCCCCTGCAGCTCCCGGTCGCTCTCGCGCTGATCGCGCTCGGGATCCTCAGCTGGCTCGGATCGGGCTTCTACGGCAAGGAGGTGCTCACCGAGATTGCGATCTTCGCGATCTTCGCGATGAGCCTCGACCTGCTGGTCGGCTACGCCGGTCTCGTCTCCCTCGGGCACGCCGCCTTTCTCGCCAGCGGCGCTTACGCGACCGCCCTCTTTACCGTGCTGCTCGGGTGGCCGGTCGCGCTCGCGACGGCGGGCGCGGTGATTGCGAGCGCGGTCCTCGCCGCGATCGTCGGCGCGTTCGCGGTGCGGCTGAGGGGGATGTTCTTCATCATGATCACTCTCGCCATGGGCCAGATGGTGTACGCGTACTTCTTCAAGGCACGCGAGCTCGGGGCCGACGACGGGATGTCGGGCACCCCGCGCCTCGACTTGACCCCGTTCGGGGTCGACGCCAATGAGCCGGGGGTGTTCGCCGCCCTCGTCCTGATCGTCACCCTCGGTGTGTATCTCGGGCTGCTCGTGCTGGTCCGCTCCCCGTTCGGAGCGATGCTGGTTGCAATCCGGCAAAACGAGAATCGGTGGCGCGCGCTCGGTGGCCCGGTGGTGCGCTACAAGCTGGTGGCGTTCTCCGTGGCCGGGGCGATCGCCGGCCTCGCCGGATCGCTGCTCGCGCAGCACACCGGCTTCGTATCTCCCGACCTTGCCTTCTGGACCGTCTCGGGAGAAGTGCTGATCATGGTGATCGTGGGCGGCGCGGGGAGTCTGCTCGGGGCGGTGATCGGCGCCGTGACCCTGACCCTCATGCGCCTCGAGCTCGCGGGACTCACCGAATTCTGGGTCTTCTACATGGGGTTGTTCTTCGTGACCGTGGTGCTGGTCGCGAGCGACGGCCTGTACGGACGTCTGCGCCGAGTCGTGCTGCGTGGCGCGGTCTCACTCGAGGCGCCGCGGCCGCCCTGATCGCGGTCGGCGCCGACCCACCAGCGAAGGAGGCTTGGATGCGACTGGTCATTGCCTTGATGAGCCACGAGACCAATACATTCTCACCGGTTCCAACCCCGCTCGAGCGCTTCGGCGCAAACGGTGCGGTGTTCGGGGAGGAGGCGTCGGCCGCCTATCGCAACACCAACACCGGCATCGCCGCGTACCTCGACCTTGCCGCGGAGGTAGGCGCCGAGATCGTCACGCCGCTCGCGGCCGAAGCCCCCCCGAGCGGGCCGGTGGAGGCCGATGCCTACCGCCGTTTCAGCGATGCAATCGTCGAGGCGGTGGACCACGGATGCGATGCGTGCCTGCTCGACCTGCACGGGGCGATGGTCGCCGAATCGACCGATGACGGGGAAGGCACGCTGCTCGAGCGCATCCGGTGCCGGGCGCCCGGCCTGCCAATCGCGGTGAGCCTGGATCTGCACGCCAACGTGACCGATGCGATGGTGGACAACGCGAGCGTCATCGCCGGCTATCTGACCTACCCCCACATCGACATGTACGAGACCGGGATGCGCGCGGGGAGGATCGTGCTGCGAGCGCTCGCGGGAGAGGTCGAGCCGGTGATGGCGTGGGGTAATCGCCCGATGCTCGCGCACACGTTGCGCATGGGCACGGACGACGAGCCGATGCGCTCGATGGTCGGGGCCGCCAGGCGCCTGGAAGACCGCCGCGAGGTCCTGGCCGCGAGCGTGTTCGGGGGCTTTCCACTCGCCGACATCCGTGATGCGGGCTCGAGCGTGGTCGTGGTAACCGATCGCGACCGGGGTGTCGCCCGCCGCCAGGCCGATGCGCTCCTCGATGAGCTGTGGCGGCACGCACCGCAGTTCGTGTGGCGCTCGGAGCCGCTTCGGGATTCGGTCATGCGGGCCCGTGCGCTCGACGAGGGACCGATCGTTCTGATCGACCACGCCGATAACTGCGCTTCCGGGGGCACCGAGGACACGATGGCGGTTCTGGCCGAGGTGATGCGCCAGGGACTCGAGGAGGTGGCGATGTTCGCGGTCTACGACCCCCGGGCGGTCGAGGAGATGATCAAGGCCGGCATCGGCGCCGAGGTCAACATCGCCCTCGGCGGCAAGATCTCGATGCCGAGCATCGGGCGTCAGGGAGAGCCGCTGGCGGTCTCGGGCACGGTGCGGGCGATCACGAACGGAGAGTTCGTGGTTCGCGGCCCGATGTACACCGGGCTGCGCCAGCACCTGGGGCCGACCGTGGTGCTCGATACCGGCCAGATCGAGATCGTCGTCATCTCGCGGCATCACGAGCCCTACGATCTCGGCGTGTTTCGCAGCGTCGGCATCGAGCCCACGGAGCGGCGTTACCTGTTGCTCAAGTCGCGCATCCACTACCGGGCGGGGTTCAAGCCGATCGCCCGGCACATCGTCGAGTGCGACGGGGTGGGGGTGACCAGCTCAGACTACGGCCTATTCCGCTTCGAGAAGGTGCGCCGCCCGATCTTTCCTCTGGACGACATCGCGGGAATCGACGGTGCTTCGAGCGCAAGGTCTGCGTAAGTCGTTCGGCTCGCTCGCGGTCACCGACGACGTGTCGCTCGATCTGCCGGCCGGGCGCCGGCAGGGGCTGATCGGTCCGAACGGAGCCGGAAAGACCACGCTCTTCAACCTCTTGTCGGGCGAGCTGAGAGCGGATGCGGGGCGTATCTCACTCGCCGGTCGCGACATCTCTCACGCCAGCCCGGATGCGCGCGCCCGCGCCGGGCTCGCCCGCAGCTTCCAGCGCAACAACCTGTTCCCGGACCTCACGGTGCGCCAGAACCTCAGCATTGCTTGCGCGCTCGAGCGGGGCATCGGACACGTTTTCTGGCGCAGTCTCGCCGGGCAGCGCGGCCTCCAGGCCGACATCGAGGAGAACGCGGCGCGATTCGGGCTTGCCGAGGCACTCGACGTGCCGGTGCGGGCGCTTGCCTACGGAACCCAGCGACAGCTCGAGATCGGCCTCGCCCTGGTGCGCCGACCCACCGTCCTGCTGCTCGACGAGCCGACCGCGGGGATGAGCCCCGAGGAGACCGCGGCCATGCAGCGGGTGATCGCCGGACTTCCGCGCACCCTCACCCTGCTCATCATCGAGCACGACATGGATGTGATCTTCGGACTCGCCGAGCGCATCACCGTGCTGGACTTCGGCCGGGTGCTCCTGGAGGACACCCCGGAGCGCGTCCGCCGCTCGCCGCTGGTGCGCAGCCGCTATCTCGGGGAGACGACGTGAGTGCCGCCGCCCTGCTCGCGGTTCGAGAGATCGATACCTATTACGGGCAGAGTCACGTCCTGCAGGGGATCTCGATCGAGGTGAGCCGGGGCACGGTGGTGGCACTGCTCGGGCGCAACGGCGCCGGCAAGACCACCGCCTTGAAGTCTATCATGGGGATCGTTCCCCCGCGCCGCGGGCGCATCGTGTTCGAGGGCGACGAGGTGCAGGGGTGGCCGGTGTATCGCATCGCTCGCCGCGGGATCGCCTACGTGCCCGAGGACCGGGGCGTCTTCCCGTCGCTCACGGTGGCGGAGAACCTCTCGCTCGTGGGGGCGGGAGGGCACCCGCGAGCGCCGTGGGACGAGGCGGCGATCGACGAGCTTTTTCCACGCCTGCGCGAGCGGCGCGGGACCCGGGCGGCACGCCTTAGCGGCGGCGAGCAGCAAATGCTCTCGATCGCCCGCGCGCTGCTCGCCAACCCCCGTCTGCTGATCCTCGACGAGCCCACCGCGGGCCTCGCCCCGCTGGTGGTCGGCGAGCTGGCGCGGATCTTTCGCCGGCTCAAGGCGAGCCGGATGAGCATGCTGCTGGTGGAGCAAAACTACCCGTTTGCAACCGATCTCTCCGATCGCCTCTACGTGATCGGCAAAGGGCGCATTCGATGGGAGGGCTCGCCCCGCGCGCTCGAGCGGACCGCTACCGTCAAACACACCTGGATCGGGGTGTGACCGGAGGACCGCCCCCATCCGCCCAATGCGGCCGGGTTGGCGGTATCATGCGCCGGCGATGCGCGCGCCGGCGGTGCCCGGCAGCCTGAGGACGGAGTCCACCCGATACCGATGAGCCTGCTCGACGAGCTGCGCCAGCAGGCGCGAGAGACCATGAGCAGCGAGTCGATCGCCCGGGCCGAGATCCGGGACCGGCGCGGGCTCGCCCGCGAGAAGCTGCATCCCAAGCTCGATTCCCTCTATCGCTACTTCGATGAGCTCGCCGAGCACTTGAACGTCATCGACGAGCCGGTGAAGCGCACCTTCTCGCTCGCGGACGCGGGTGGCGGGGTCCTCCAGGATCTTCGCCAGCACGCCTATCACTGCGCCACCGCCGAGCCCGATGTGGTGGACCGCTTCACGTTTCAGTTCGTATGCGCCGCGCCGGGTCGATTCGAGCAACGCATCGACCATCCGTCGCGGGCGCGCGCCGCCGCCGATGCCCTGCGCCGCCACGGCTTGCGCTTCAAGATGCGCGAGCTCCCGGGGGGAGGCTCGAGTTTCGTGATCGAGAAGCGGGTACCGGTGATGCTGGAGTTTTCGATGGACGTGGACCGCGAGGTGGTGCACCTGCGCACGAGGAACCTCGGCGAGCTCGGCGCCACGACCCTGCGCCTCGCGCCCGGGGCGATCAGTTCCGAGCTCATGGAGGAGCTCGCGAAATGGGTGCTGGCAAGGCCTGAGCGCGTGCGCGAGCTCATCGGCTACACGATTGCGCCCGAGCGGCGCAAGGCGCTGCAGCGCGAGATGAAGCGCCAGCAAGGCCGGCGCGCGGCCGAGCTGAAGGGCCCGTTCGCGCGCGCACTGTGGGTGATGCGAGACTGGATCGAGCGCACGCTCGAGCGCGACTGAGCGCAGCGGCTCAGCGTTAGAAACGTGTAAACGAGGGCGGTCCGGCAGACCTCGCCGCCGCCGGGTGATCCGCCGGCGGGCGAACCGCGCCGAGGGCCGAGCCCAAGCGAGGTGAGCTATACTCGCACTGAACCCGATAACGGAACAGGGAGGTCGATCATGCACGCATCACCGAGGCGGTTCGCTCGACGGCTTGGCGCGGCCCTGCTGTTCGGCGGCGTGGTGGTCGCGGTCGACTTGCCGGCCCAGTCGATGACTCCGGAACCGAAGCCCGCGGCGGGAACCGTGATCGCCGACGCCCTCGTGGTAAGACCGCTGATGCTAGTTCGCACCTTGCTCGGGTTCGGGGTTTTCGTCGTCTCTCTGCCGTTCACGGTGCCCGGCGATCACGTCGCGGAAGCCGGTGAGGTGCTGGTGGTCGACCCGGCGCGAGAGACGTTCATGACGCCGCTCGGCGAACCGCGGCGCTAACCCTCCGGGCCGACGGAGCAGGCCGCGGCGCTGCGGCTGACGGGCGCCGCGCGCGGGTTCGCGGGCATCGCGCAACCGCCACCCCATCGATCTCGATCGGACGGAGTCGAGCATGAACTATCTGGTCCTCCTGGTGATCTTCACCGTCCTCGGGTTCGTCCTACAGGGCGTAAAGCAGGTCGGGCGGCGCCAGGTCCCGAGCTGGGCCCCGTGGGCCTCCTGGGCCGTGGCGGGGTTTCTCGTGGCGTCCACTTCCTTCGTGATCATCGAGCAGGACAAGATCGGGCATCTCAAGCGCATCTACTTCGCGTCCGACATGCCGCCGGGCCAGATCATCGCGTTCGGCGGACAGAAGGGGCCGCAGGCGGAAGTCCTCGGACCCGGCTTTCACCTCATTCCGCTCGTCAACGTGCTAAACGAGGTCGAGGAGTTTCCGGTGGTGCAGGTTCCGCAGGGGAAGTACGGCCTGCTCACCGCCAAGGACGGAGCGCCGCTCGGCCAGGGCCAGTTCATCGCCCGCGGCTGGGACGATCAGGAGTTCAACCAACGTCTGAACGCCTCGTACTTCCTGGAGAACGGCGGGCAGAAGGGACCCCAGCTCAACGTGCTGCGCCCCGGCACGTACCGCATCAACCTCTATCTCTTCGACGTCAGGCTGCAGGACGCGCTCAACGTGCAGGCGGGCGAGGTCGCGGTGGTCAAATCCAACGTGAATGAGCACGAGGGTTGTCCGACCGCGGGCGAGCTCACCCACGCCGGGCAGCGCGGCTACGGCTCCGCGCTGTCCGTGCCCCTGGTCCCGAAGGGCTGCACCGGCGTGTGGGACGAGGCGCTTCTGCCCGGTCGCTACTACCTCAACCGCGAGGCGTACACCGCGACCCTGATTCCAACCCGAGCCCGGACCTGGGTGTACCGCGGCGGGTACCAGAAGCGGCGCATCGACCTCACCGTGACCGATGACGGCAAGATTCACCAGGAGGCGAGCTCGCGCAACATTCCCCAGCCCGACGACGCGGCGGATCAGGCGATCGTGGTGACGGTGGAGGGGTGGAGGGTGCCGCTGGATGTGCGGGTCGTGGTGCAGGTGGACCCCGCCGACGCCCCGCGGGTGGTCGCCTCGGTGGGCGGGCTGCAGGAGGTCGAGGACCGCATCGTGACCCCCGCCCTTCGCTCCATCGTGCGCAACGTCGGCGGCGCCCCCGGGCGCCGGGCGCTCGACCTCATCAATAAGCGGGACGAGCTGGAAAGCCTGGTCGAGAAAGCCATCTTTCCCGAGGGCAACAAGGCGGGGGTGGCGATCAAGGAAGTGCGCTTCGGCGACCCGGCGATACCGCCGGAGCTGCTCGTCGCCCGCCAGCGCCAGCAGCTTGCCGACCAGCTCGAGACCACTTACCAGCGCGAGCGGGTCGCCCAGGAGCAGCGCATCGCGGTCGAGCAGAGCCGGGCCACCGCCGACCAGCAAAGCGAGCTCGTCCGGGCCCAGATCGCGGTCAAGGTCGCGGAGCTCGAGAAGCTGCAGCTAAAGCTCAAGGGCGAGGGAGAGAAGCTTCGCCTCATCGAGATCGCTACCGGCCAGAAGGCCCAGACGGACATCCTCGGCGAGGACCGCGTCTACCAGCTCGCGGTGCTTGACAAGGTGCTGCAAGCCGCGGTGACCAATCCGAACATCGTCAAGATCCCGAACGTGTACGTGCAAGGCGCGACCGGCGGCTTCGAGGGACCGGCCGCGATCCTCGGCGCGAGCAACCTGATGCAGTCGATCACCAAGAGCGCGCCCCACTCCCCGGACGTGTCAGCGCCTCCCTGAGCCCCTCACCGCGCTGGCCGGTGATCGCTCGCCGTCATCCGAGCACCAAGTCGGGCCGAGGAAAGCCGCCGATGCCCGAAGACCTCTGCTACCTGTCCGCCACCCGGGCGCTGAAGCTGTTCCGGCGCCGCAAGCTCTCACCGGTTGAGCTGCTCCAGGC
>JBFHLI010000044.1:0-17305 GCA_041594935.1 Gammaproteobacteria bacterium
CCCGAAGTTGTCAAAGCCGGCATCCCGAAAGCCGGGGGTCGAGGTCACGTCGGACGGGGTGTCGTGGAAGGTGAACGCGGCGGTGTTGAGATGCCGCTTCGCGAACTTGCTGATCGCGTAGGTGTTCTCGACGTAATAGTAGGAGTAGGTCTTGACCGAGTAGGTGTTGGCGCCGTGTCGCGCGACCACGTGCTTCGCGACCTCGGCCGCGATATCGAGCGCGAAGTCCCAGGTGACCGGCTGCAGGGTCCCGTAGATGCGCACCAGCGGAGTGGTGAGCCGGTCCCGAGTGGGAGTCTTGGGGTTGTAGCACTTCTGCGCGATGAGACCGCCGCGCATGCTCGAGTCGCCGTTGGTGTTGACGACGGTGGTCGCCTTGTCCGGCGTGATGACGATGTTGTGCGGGCGCCCCTCGTGCATCACCACGTTGTGTTGCGCCGGCGCCACCCAGTCCTGCAGGGGGGCGGAGGGGAAATCGATGTTGAAGGCGTTCTCGGAGGCCTTGCGCCCGCCCGACGGCGCGTCGGTCGGCCAGCGATACACTTTGTATCCACACGCGACGATGCAGTAATCGCAGCACGTGTTGAGCACGTCGGCATTCTTCGGCGGCAGCGGCGCCTCGTCTTCTGGCAGGTAGTAGTTGGTCGACATGTCACGCCTCCTCGGAAGCCATCAGGTTCTTCTCGCGGCCGAAGATCAGCCCCAGCATACCCACCGCGTAGATGTCGTCGCCGTCGAGCTCGAGCAGGACCTGGGGCAGGCTCTCGTAGGCCTGGCCGGAGACGATGATGCCGTGCCGGCGCAAGTCGTAGAGCGACAGGTGCAGCGGGCACGGACCGATCGTGCGGTGCTCGTCGGTTGCCCGGTAGGTGCCCTGCAGCGGGCCGCCCTGGTGCGTGCACAGGTAGCTGTAGGCGACAACGTCGCGCTCGGGCCCGATGCCCCCGCCCGCCTTCACTCCGCCCATCTTCACCACCATGCACTGGGCGTTCATGAGGTCGTCGGGGTAACTAAAATCGACCGGCGTATGGTCCTTCAGCGCGCTCAGGGTGGCGATCTTTTTGCGCGGGTAGCCGACCACGCGGGCCTTCTCCTGCATCGCGCCGTGGGCGGCGCCTCCGGGCAGCAGGGTGACGCTCACGGTGCTGGCGGTGGCGGCGCTCGCCGAGCTGAACAGCAGGAACTGGCGGCGGTTCATCATGCATGTGCCGCCTCCCCCTCCCGAGTCGCGGCAACCATTGTTGGTATCGGTCATCTCATCAACCTCCATCAGTCCAGCTGCAGCTCGGCATCGCTGAACAGCGGTGCGTACTCGGGCAGCTTAGGCTTTTCCATGACGATCTCCTCACCGGAGAACGCCTCCAGAAATGCGAGCAGGTCCGCCTTCTCTTCGTCGGTCAGGCCGAGCGGCTTGATCAGCGGGCTCTTGGTGTCCGGGAAGTCGGTGGTACGCCCGTCCTCGCTCACGCCCCCGCGGTCATAGAAGTCGATGACCTCCTCGAGGGTGTAGAAAGCTCCGTTGTGCATGTAGGGGGCGGTGTACAGCGTGTAGCGCAAGCTAGGGGTGCGAAACTTGCCCTTGTCCCAGGCGTTCTTGGAGCGATAGTACAGGCCCGCGTCATCCTTGACGCTGCGATACATCTCCTCGGTGACCCCCTTTGCGTACTGCTCGAAGCGGAAGGTGATCTGGGCGAGCCCGTCTTCGTTCCAGCGCAGCGCCGCGGGGACCCCGATGTTGTAGTAGCCCTGGTCGGAGGCAAGCGCCCCGTTGTGGCAAGCGAGACACCCCGCCTTGCCCTCGAACAGCGTCTTGCCGCGGACCTGCTGCTCGGAGAGCGCCGACGCATCGCCCTCGAGATATCGGTCGAGCGGAGTGTCCTTCTGCACCAGGGTGCGCTCGAAGGCGGCGATCGCCTTCCAGGTGTTGCCGACCGTCGGCCACTCGTCGCCGAAGACCTGGCGAAAGCGTTCCCGGTACTCGGGAATCAGCGCGAGACGGGCCTCGATGAGGTCGCGCTCGCCGTTACCGGCCACCCCCCCCAGCGCCGCCGAAGGCGCCTGCTTCTCGAGCGAGGCGGCGGCGCCCGCCCAGAAGAGCTTGCCGTAGTAGGCGCTGTTGATGATGGTCTGGCTGTTGCGCCAGTGCACCGTGCCGGGATAGCCGCGGGAAAGATCTTCCGCCCAGGCCCAGCCCTGCGCCACGTCGTGGCAGCTCGCGCACGATACCGATGCGTCCCCGCCCACCCGCGGGTCGAAGAACAGCAGCTTCCCGAGCTCCACCTTTTCCGGCGTCTGCTTGTTGTCGAGCGGGATCCCGGGGTCGCCGAGCGGCGCCAGCGCCGGCGGCGCCCCGGCCGCGGGTCCCGCGCCGGCGAGCAACGTGCCTGCGACCACGAATGCCGCCAGCGGCAATATCAGGTGACTTCTTTCGTTGTTCATGTCTCGCTCCTCGTCGCCGGCTCAGTTGCGGGCCTTGCGCCAATCGGCGACCGCTGGATACTCGGTCGGATAGGCCTCGGTCCACTCGAACTCCGGACCCGTGAGGGGGTCGCCGGAGAGTGCTTCCAGAAAAGCGACCAAGTCCTGCTTCTCGCCGCTGGTGAGGCGCAACGGCTGGAGAAGGGCGTCCTTGTTGGGGTCCTTGCCGCCGCCGCGATCGTAGAACTCGACCACCGAGCGCAACGTGGGCAACGTGCCGTTGTGCATGTAGGGCGCGGTGTACTTGAGCTCACGCAGGCTCGGGGTCATGAAGGCGCCTTTACGCTTCTCGGCCCCCGCGACGCTCTTGTTCTGCACGAAGGCGCCGAGGTCGCGCTTGAGGTTCATGTAATTCGGGATGCCCTGGAACTTGGCGTAGGCGATGAAGGCCTGGTGACGCAGCGGGTCGCGAAAGACATCGAAGTTCTCGGGCACGCCGAGATTGTGGTACTTGCCGTCGGAGAGCAAGGGCCCGCTGTGACACGCCAGGCAACCCGCCTTGCCGCGGAACAGGCTCTCACCGCGCTTGGCGGAGTCCGACTGCTTGCCGGTATCGAAGGGGGCGTTGCGTGAGGTGAGCGTCTGGAGAAATTCCGGAATCGCGTTGCGCACCCCGCCGTTGGAGGGCTCCCCGAAGCCGGCGGCCTCGAACAGCTGGACGTACACCGGGTCCTGCTTGAGCCGCTCCTGCATGATGCGCATGTCCATGTTCATGAGGTAGCTCTCGGTGATCATCTCGCGGGTGACGTCGTTGAGATTGGTGCCGAGCCGGCCGTCGTGCAGCCAGGTCTTCTTGTGGGCGCTGTTGATGAGCGTGGGTGCGTTGCGGAAGTGCTTGTTGCCCGGATAGCCCGGCGACAGGGCATCGGGGTGTGCAAAACCGTCCTGCGGCACGTGGCAGGTCGCACAGGCAATGGCCGCGTCTCCCGACAAACGCTTGTCGTAGAACAGGCGCTTGCCGAGCTCCGCCTTGGCCTTGTTGACCTCCAGAGCGGGCAACGGTCCAATATCGGGCGCTTCGGCGGCCGCGCTGAACGCTAGGCCTAATCCTACGAGCGTCGCGAGAACACCGCGCCAGTGGATGCGGGGCATACCCATTCGCAGATCCTCCCTTCAGGTTCCTGCCGGTTTGGATGTCGGGTCCGGGCGTCGCTCTCGCGGCGGTGGCACGCGGACAGCTCCCCCTCTGGTCCCTCCGTCAATCGTCGCACTTGCAAGATTCGCGCCACCCAGTGACGCCGATCGGGGCGCCAGCGAATTCAGCGGCTTAGGGGCGGCAGCATGCGCTGCCGGCGGTCCTGGCGGGGATCGGACTTGAATGGTTCGTTCCATCCGCGGCGCGCGCATGGCGAATTTGTTCGACCCGGCGAAGGTGCGTGCGTCGCGATGGCGTCGCGAAGGCTCGAACCTGGCGAGACGTGCTGGCCTCGGTCCCGCGGACACGCCGGTCGCCGCGTGCGGCTCAATCCGTCCGGTGCCGGGTACGCTCGCGGCGCACGAATCCCAGCCCCGCGATGAAGGTCAGCAACCCCACCCCCAGTGGGGTCCCGTAGACTTTGAGCGCATCGGTGGGGGGCGGGAGCAGCAGCCAATACCAGGTGCTCAGGGTGTGACGGGAGCCGACCTCTCCGTTGCTGCCGTCCCAGTTCGCAAACGATACCGGCACGAAACGCCCTTCCTCGAAATCGACGTCACCAGTCCCGCCCGCGTCGCGGTCGCGCGTCATCACCACCCGCCAGCGTCCGTGGGCCCAACGGCCGCTCGCCCGCAGGGAGTCCTCGTCTTGCCGGGCCACCAGCTCGCGGTCGGGGCCGCTCGCGTCGAACCGCACCGTCTGCGCCGGCGCCTCGGGCTCGACACTGCCGGCGTTCCAGTACCAGATCGTGGTCGGGTGCGCGGGATCACCGTGGCGGTAGAGCGGCTTCTCCACCACGGGGGCACTCGCGTAGGCCCCGGCCTTCGGGAACTGGAGGGCGAACGCATCGGGGTACAGGGACAGCGATTCATCCTGGATCTGCTCGGATACCGCCTCGCCCGGCCGGCTGTCGGTTCGATCGTCAGCCTCGACCAGGAATGCGATCTGGGCGTCGTTGTAGAGCACCCGCACCGTCAGTGCGTCGGCGAGCGGGGTGAACAGGCGCTCATCCTTGATGAGGTTAGGGGCGAGACGCACGCTGACCGGGCGCGCCTGCCCCCATGCGGGGTCGTCGCCGTCCGAGGGCAGTCCACCCTCCACCCGCACCGCCTCGATGACGGTTCCTGCCCGCGGGGCGGGGGGGCCGTCCTCGCGCAGCGAGTAGACGTAGTTTGCGATGTGCCAGCGATCCTCCAGACTGACCGGGTCCTCGTTGCCTTCCTCGACCGCGCGATGGGCCGGCATCGGCGTGCCCGGAATACCGATCGAGATGCGCTCGTAGATCCGCCGGATGGTCGCCTCGCGCGTCTCCGCGTCTGTCCCGACCAGGTTGCTCACCCGCCAGGACCACGGCTTGGTCAGGTCCCGGGGCCAGATCCGATACCCCCAGTCGTCCTCCAGGCGCTTGCCCGAGGTGATGTTGCCGCGACCCTCGTCACCGTGGCACTCCTTGCAGGCCTTGAGGAAGCGTTCCTTGCCACGGGCCGCCGACTCATCGGAAAAGGGGACGGGCTCCGGGGCCGGCTCCACCTCCTCGACGACAAGGAAATCATCCTTGAGATAGCGCCCGGCGTCGTCGAAGGCCTCGTCCGGTGCAGTCTCCGGCGCCCAGGCATAGGTGATGTCGAAGCCCTTGATGACGGGGACGAGGCGGTTGATCTGCGCGTCGCTGAGCGTCCCCGCCCAGCCCGGCATGGCGGTGCCGACAAGCCCGTGCTTGATGGTATTGAACAGGTCCTCGTCGCGCGGCGGCAGGGTGCCCGGAGAGGTCTTGTACTTGAACAGCCCGAGGCTGAAGTCCCGCGGCCGGGGATAGAGAAAATCGGCGGCGGGCCCGTCACCCGCGCCCTCCTCTCCGTGGCACACCCCGCACCGCAGCCGGTAGATGGCCTTGCCATCCATCTCCGCCCGGCGCTTCTGCACTCGCTCCTTCATGCCGGTAACCGCCTTCGAGGTTGCCGGATCCCACATGCGCGGAACCTGCCCGACGTAGTCGTAGAGGTAGGTGATGGTCTTCCACACCTCTTCCTCACCGAGCATCTCGTGCCACACCGGCATCGCCGAGTTCCAGGGCGTACCCTCCTTCGGCAACCCGGGCCCGCCGGTGGTGATGCGCCAGAACAGAAACGCCTCCTGCAGCTGCGCGATGGTGCCCACATCCTGGAAGTTGGCCGGCGGGGGACCGAATGCGTCGGCAAACGGACCCTGGCCGTCGAGCTGGTCCCCGTGGCAGTAGAAGCAGTTCTTGAAATAGATCTCGGCCCCCTCGCTCACCGCCGCGCCGTAGGCCTCCCACGCCCCGTCCGGGTCAGAGGGCAGACGCTCGAGCACCGCCCGGCGCACCGGGTTCTCGAGCGTGCCGAGGTCAAAACTGCGGTCGTAGATCCGCAAGCTCGAAGGGGGCGCCGGATGCACCTGCCGCAGCTCGACCGGGGCCTCGATGCCGGGCCGCACCCCGAGGTAGCTCAAGTAGGCGAGCAGCGCCGGGATCAGAACCAGCAGCGACCAGCGCACCGCCCAGGTCCGGTCCTCGCGAAGCACCGCAATGACGGGAGCCTTGAATTCTTCCCAGCGCTCGTCCTCGAACGAGTAGTAGAGCAGCACCCCGACCACGGTGACCGCCATGAACTGGATCATCAGGCTGCGCGGCATCACCGGGGGAAATGCGTACTCGAACAGGAGGTACGCCGCGAGCACCACCAGCACCGCTTGCGCGAACGGGGGGATACGCCACCACCTCTGCGCCGGCGCCCGCGCGCTCATTGCCGCTGCTCGGCGAGGTAGCCGACCAGCAGCTCGAGCTCGCGCACCGTCATCTTGTCGGCGAAATCACCCGGCATCATGCCGGCGGCAAAACCCTCGGCCACGACTGCGTCGGGGTCGAGGATGCTCTCGCGGATCTGGGCCGCGCTCAGCCGGGCGCCGACCCCGGTGAGAGGCGGACCCACCGGCGACTCGGTGCCGAGCATCGTATGGCATGCGGCGCAGCCGTACTTCGCCGCCGCCGCCTCGACCGTCAGAGCTGGGGCCGCATCGGCGCCCGGCGCCGCTTCGGCCACCGCGATCGGCGGGCTCGGCGGCGACTCGCTCGGCAGGGCAACCGTCACCGGATGACCGTCCTTCGCCTGCAGAAAAGCGATGACCGCGTCGATCTCCGCGCCGGAGAGCTGGATCGGGGGGCGATCGACCGCCGGCATCGGCGACTCGGTGTCGTTGGTACCCTTCTTGCCGAAGCCCTTCACCACGTAGGCGTCCGGCTCGACCAAGGACTCCCGGAGGTATTCCTCAACGTCTCTCGCCGGGCCTCGGTAGGCGGGGTCCTCGAGCCTCGAGCGCGTCACCGCGACCACGTCCATCGAGAGCAGGTTCGGGGCCCGGCCGAGCTCGTTGTGGCACAGGGCGCAGGTCCCCTTACCACTGAAGGTCGTCTCCCCCAGGGCGATGAAGCTTTCCATCGTGAGCGCCCCGAGCGCCACCTCGGTTTCGACCGGCGCCTCGCCCTCCACCTGCGGCAACGTGTTTGCCACCAGCGTGAACAGCAACGCCAGCGCGAAGCTGAAGGCGAGGACCTTGAGCAGCACCGGCCCCCCCTCGCCGACCACCGGTTCGTCACGCTGATCGAGCGCGCTCACGCCGCGCTCGGGGCCGGGGCGCGCGGCAGCGGCTGCGCGGTGGTGGCGAGCGAGGCAAGCCAGAAGATGAACAAGACCATCAGCACGAACAGGATGGTCACGATCGTCATCATATTGCCGGCGTGCCCGATCGCGGGGATGAAGTTGTCGGGCGAGTTGTCCTTCATGACCGTGTACACGTGCCAGTGCGTGCGAACCGAGGAGCGCACGTAGCCCATCAGCGCCATCAGCCACGTGAAGGCAATCGGCAACGCGAACAGCGCATACTGGGACCGGGTGCTCACCTGTCCCCACACCGAGGGCAAGCGCTTTGCGCCCTTAAACATGAGCGTGTCGATCGTCACCCCGGCCACGATCACCACCAAAGTGGAAACCACCTGGATCACGCTCGATCCCACCTTGTACACGGTGTTGGTGAAGTAGCCGTAGTACACGCCCGCGAAGATCACGTTGACGATCGCCACCGCGTAGATTGCGACCAGCAGCGCATTGCCGGTGCGCTCCCAGGAAACGGTCGCCACCTTGTCCGCGCGGCGGTAGATCTGGAACGACAGGAAGGTGAAGATCAGCATCAGATTCACCGCGATGTTCTTAGCGGGCATGATGCCGAGCGGGCCGAGCAGCTTGTGGTGGCTACCCCCGAGGGTCTGCATTTCCGCTCCGCTCAAGATCAGGGTGTGGGGGGTCACCCAGATGAGAAAGCACACCACCAGCACGAGCGCGATGTACTTCACGAGCCAGGTATAGCGGCGCGAGCCCTCGGTGCGCGACATGCCGGACCATAGGTAGTAGTTTCCCGCGAGCAGGATGGTGCCGATGAGCACCGCCTGCACCACGAACAGCCACGCGAGGATCCCGCCCATTGCGGTGATCCCCATCTGCTGCGAGTAGGCGTAGATCTCGGCCATCAGCCAGTAGCCGGCGAAGGGCAGGGGAAGAAATGAGAGGATGGCGATGAAGTTCGCGGTGTATACCATCCAGTCGTAGTGGGCGCGCGCGGCGAGCGTGCGGGCGCTCAGGAACTTGTAGGCGGCGTAGGCCCCGACCACCGCCCCCCCGAAGGCGATGTTGGCGACGAAGCGATGCAGGTTCAGCGGATTCCACAGCGGGCCGCGCATGATGTGCCAGATGCTGCCGGTGACCGCGCCCGTCTCATCCACCCCGGAGGGCGCCATCATGAACGTCGCCCACGAGTTCGCGACCACCAGCAGGGTGGTGCCGACGACGTTCAACAGCAGCCCGAGGGTGAGGTGCACCCACTTCCCATTGCCCCGGCTGAGCGCATACCAGCTGTAGTAATAGAGGTACAGCAGGGCACTCTCGGCGAAGAACAGGAACGCGTAGACCAGCACCTGCGCGTCGAATACCCGCATCATGTAGCCCATGAACTGCGGGTAGAGGAGAAACAGCGCGAAGGCGAGGGTGCCTCCGAACAGCGCCGTGATCGAGTAGGCAGTCATGCTGATCTTCATGAACTCGTGCGCCATGTCGTCGTAGCGCGCATCCCCGGTCTTCACCCCGAGCCACTCGATCACCAGCACGAACAGCGGCACCGCGAGCACGAAGGCGGCGAAGAAGAGGTGCATCTGGCCCACCACCCAGACGACGGATCGGCTGCTGACCCCGATCGAGGGGTAGTCCCCGCGCTTCGGCTGCGGGGCGGGCACGAGCACCGGGGCCGGTGCATCCGCGAACGCGACGAACGGATCGACGGTGGACGTCTCGGATTGACCCTCGAACCGGACTTGGCCCACCGGCGCGAGGCGTTCCTCGAGCGTGCTCGAGGTGACGGCCGCCGCCCCGGCATCCCCACCGCCCAGGAGCACGAGAAAGATCCCGAGGGTCAGCGTGAGAACGAAGCGCCGCGGCGTACGATGACCGCCCCGGACCGCGATCGGGATGCGGGATGCCATCACTGGGCGGGGGTGAGGTCGAAGTTGAGCGGCAAGCCCTGCAGGGCCATGATGCCGTGATCGAGGCCGTAGAACACGACGACCGCAAGGGTGAAGACGCCGACCCACACGAGCAACCGATTCACTGCGCGCACCCGTTGGAGGTCCCCGCGCTCAACCGTGCCCGGCCGGAACGCCGTGGCCGTAAATGAGCAACCACCAGAAGAACACTAAGCTCGCGAGCAGGACGGCGCCGAAGAGCTTGGGCCCCCAGGTGGTCGACGGCTCGTCCGGGTCGTTGCGGTTGCGCTCATCCGCCATCGTGCCCCACCCCCCTCGAATGGTGCATGGTCCCGATTGGGTCCAGCAACAATCAGGCCAGCCTTGCATCCAGCCCCGCGCGGGAAGTCCGGTGACGCCGGGTCGCCGGGCCCTTTCGGATCGAAGCAGACCGGATCGGGCGACGATTCAAGCGCTTGTAGGCGCCCCGACCGGCTCACCCTCCGCTCGCGCGGACTCAACGAGCTGCCAGGAACGTTAGCCAAACAATGCCCAAAATATTGAACGAATCATTCACATTCGCGGCTAGGGCGATAAGATATTGAACGAATCGTTACGTGAAGGCCGCCCTCGGCGCGACGCACCGGGACTTGACAGCGTTGATTTGAAAGGTTTAATCCGCTCCGCCGGTCGGTGGCCCGGCTTGGCACCAATAGTGCTTTGCATAAGCTGGCACGCAATATTCAGCCGGTGATCGGGAGGCCACGAGGGTGGAGTTGGAGGTGGATGCAACCGCGCCGCGCGTCGCGCGCGAGCGTAGCGACGTGGTGCGGGCGCTGGGCGATCTTATCGGGAGCGGGGACGAAGCCGACCGGTGCTACGCGTGTCGGGCGCTCGGCGTACTCGCCGATCGCGCCGCCTTGCCGTTGCTGGTGGAACGTCTCGAGGACCCCGACATCGACGTGTGCGTGGAGGCGGCCGGCGCGCTGGGTGCGCTCGGCGACCCGGCTGCGGTCGGAGCCCTGTGCAAATCACTCGCGGGAGATCCCGATGGCGAGGTCAAGCTCGCCGCGGCACGCGCGCTCGGGCAGATCGGTGCGGCGGAGGCCATCCCGGTTCTGCTCGAGGTCGCGGCCTGCCGCCCGGGCGATATGGCTGTAGACGATGCCAGCGACTGGGACCCCTGGTGGGATGTGCAGCTGGCCGCGGTCGAGGCGCTCGGGCGGCTGCGGTCCGAGGCCGCGATTCCGGTGCTCGAGGCCCTGCTCGATGACGAGGAGGGCCAGGACATCGAGGTGGCGCTCGTCAGGGCCCTGGCCGAGATCGGCGGACGGGGGGAGGAAATCCTGACCGGCCGCCTCGCTGGCAAGCGGTCGCAGCCACGCCGCCGCGCGATTCGGGCTCTGGGGCGGAGCCGCTCGGACGCGACGCTTGCCCCGCTGGCCGAGCGCCTCCTCGACCCGTTACCCGAGGTCCGGGTGGCGACCCTCGAGGCGCTCACCGAGCGAGGCAATCGAGCGTATCTGCGTGCGGTCCTCACCTGCTGTCGCGACCCCGACCCGAGCGTGCGCGCGGCGGCGATCCGCGCGGCGACGGGGCTTGCGGGAGGCGAAGGCGCGGTGGTCGAGCTCGACCGGATCGTCGCGGGCCTGGACGACCCCGACCCGCGCGTGCGGGCGGTGGTGCTGGAGATCCTGCCGCGGTGCGGCGCCGCTCTTGGCGACGAGGCGCTCGAGCGGGCACGCGAGGCGGCGCTCGATTCCGACCCGGCCGTGGCGGCGGCGGCCTGCGCCGTGCTCGCCGAGACCCCGCAACCGGAGAGCGCAGCCAGGCTCCTCGAGCTGCTGAGCGACCCCTCCCGGCCGGCGGCCTCACGCCGGGCGGCACTGCGGGCAGTGGGCGGTCGGGGCGAGTGGAACCCGGGCCTCGCCGATTGCCTCGCGCGGGTGCTCGCCGATGACGATCAATCGGTGCGAGCGAGTGCCTTGGACACGCTGGTGCAGCTCGAGCCCGCTGCGACCCGGGCGGTGCCCGAGTTACCGGCTCCGCGTCCGGTGGAAATCGTCATTGCCGCATTGCGCGGTGAGCTGTCGGGGGCCGCGCCCGCCACCGCACCCGCCGAACCGGTGCGGGCCCAAGGCGACCCGGTCGAATCCGAGACGCCGCCAGCCGCGGTCGAACCCGACCCGTCCCCGACCCGACCCGCTCGTTCGTCGCTGGAGGCGATTGCGCTCGATAACGCCGAGTCAGCCCTGGCGGCGAGCGAGGCACCCGATGCGGCGTCGGAAACCGATTTCGAGCCCGACGCCAGGCTCGCGGAGTACCTGCGTCTCGTGGAACGCAATGAGGTGACCGCGCAATGGCTCTTCTCGCGCGATTCGCTCCCGGTTCCGGACGACGTGCGCCGTCTTGCAGCCCAGGCCCTCGCGAACGCGGACGGGAGCGAGGCGGTGTCGGCGCTGATCGAGGCGTTGGCCAGCCCGCTCGAGGTTGTGCCGCGCGAGGCCGCGGCATCACTCGCGGCCATCGCGCAGCGCGCCGACGCGCCGGCGGGACTCGGCGAGGCGGTCGCGCCGCTGCGACGGCTGCTCGGCACGCCGGATCGAGCGCTGCGGATCGGGGCCGCTCGCGCCCTGGGCTTCATCGGCGACGAGGCGGCGCGACCCGATCTGATGGCAGCGCTGGAGGACGAGGAGATCTCGGTTCAAATCCAGGCGATCGAGGCGCTGGCCGAGCTCGGCGCGCGCGCGCCCGGGCCAGCGACCGGGGCATCTTCCCGTGTCAACGTCCGACTGGTGGAGTTGCTCGAGCATCCCGAGGTCGGGGTGCGCCTGGCCGCCGCGCGCGGCGTTGCCCGGCTCGCTGCCCGCACGGCCTCGCCGGGCGCCGAGCCCGGGCTCGACGTCATCGGACGCCTCATCGAAACCGCGTTTCGGGGCGGCGGCGCACAGGCCCGCACGCTCGGGCGGATGCTCTCGGCCCTTGATGCCCCGCAAGCGAGCGAGCGCCTCGTCGCTTGCCTGAAAACCCTGCCCTCGAGCGCCGAGCGGCGCTTCGCGATCGAGATGCTCGAGGAGATCCACCGCCCGGGTTCGGCCTGACGCCCGACCGCGGGAACCATACGGTTTAGTCGACTCATCGGAGAAGGAGAGATGGCCAAAATGAAAGCTTCCTTACCTATCCTCGGCGGCGCGATTGCGCTCAGTGCCCTGAGCCTCGGCGTCCATGCCGCCGCCTACCAGGTCGGCGACGTGGCCGATGCGGGCAGCATCAGCGGCAAGGTGACCTTCAGCGGGACCGACCCCGCCCCGACCGTGTACGCGATCACCAAGGACCCGGAAACCTGCGGCACCGGCGACCGCATGATCGACTACGTGAAGGTGAACGCAGGTGCCCTCGGCGACGCCGTCGTGTACATCGACAAGATCGGCGCCGGCAAGGCCTTCGCGGAGACCACGTCCACGGGTGACATCGACCAGAAGGGGTGTGAGTTCCACCCGTTCCTGCAGGTGATGCAAAACGACGGTGAGCTTTCCGTGCTCAACTCCGATCCGGTGTCGCACAACATTCACACCTACGAGATCATCGGCCGCGCCAAGAAGACGGTGTTCAACATCAGCCAGCCCGACCAGGGCAGCGTCATCAAGAAGAAGGTGAGCCTCAAGCGCGGAGACGTGATGAAGGTCGAGTGCGACCAGCACGAATTCATGCACGGCTTCATGTTCATCGCTCGAAATCCGTATTACGCGGTCGTCGCCGAGGACGGCACCTTCAGCATCGACGGCGTTCCGCCCGGCGAATACTCCCTCAACGCTTGGCACGGAACCCTCGGGGAGCTGAAGACGAAGATCAAGGTCGAGCCGGGCAAGGCGGCCACCGCGAGCTTCGAGTTCAAGGAGTAGCGGGAAGCATGTCGAACCGGACCCGGTCGCGCCGGCTCAATCCATTCGACGTTGTCGTTCTCGCCGGCGCCGCGGTCAACCTGCTCGTGGTGGCGTGGCTGCTCGGCTACTGGCTGATGCACGGATAACGTCATGTGGGACGCGGACGTGCTCGTCGTCGGGGGTGGCATCTCGGGGCTCGCCTGCGCATGGTGGCTGCGCCGCGAGGGTCTCGAGGTGGAGCTGTGGGAGCGCGAATCCCGCCTCGGCGGCAAGATCGGCACCGATCGGGACGCCGGGTACACGACCGAACGCGCAGCGGCGCTGGTGCTGAACTTCCGTCGCGAGGTGGACCAGCTCATCCACGATCTCGCCCTCGAGGACTGCAAGCTGCGCCGGGCCACCGGGGCCCGGCGCTATGTCGTGCATGAAGAAAAGCTGGTCCCGGTGCCCTCGCGCCTGGGCCAAATTGCGCGTTCCCCGTTGCTCGACCTGCGCGGCAAGCTGCGCTTGCTCGCCGAACCTTTCGTGGCCCGCGGCGCGCGCGAGGATGAGACCGTTAGCGAGTTCGTGACCCGTCGCCTCGGTCGAAATCTGCTCGAGACGATGCTGGAACCCTACATCGCGGGGCCGCTCGCCGCCGACCCCGACCGAGCCGAGGCGTGGGCCGCGCTGCCGCGGCTCATCGATCTCGAGCAGCGCTTCGGAAGCCTTGCCGCGGGGGTCGCGGGGACGCGACTGTGGCGCCGCAATCCGGCCCGGCCGATGGAATCGTTCTCCTTTCGCGGCGGCATGTCGAGCCTGATCGATGCCCTCGCCCGAACCCCGGGCACTCGGATGCGCCGCCGGCAAAGTCTGGGTGCCCTCGAGCCCGAGCGGGGCGGATGGCGCGCCGCCGCGCACGGCGGCGCCGCGCTCCGGGCCCGCCACGTCGTGCTCGCGATTCCGGCCGGGGATGCGGCGGCGGTGCTTGCGCCGCTCGATCCCTCGCTCGCCGCGCTGCTCGGCGGCATCGAGTATGCTCCGCTGGCGGTCGCCCACCTCGGGTTTCGCCGCGAGCAGGTCGGGCATCCGCTCGACGGGACCGGGGTGCTCATCCCCCGGCGCGAGCGCACGGCGCCGACCGGGTGCCTGTGGACGAGCGCGCTCTTTCCCGAACGAGCACCGGCGGGCCGGGTGCTGCTCGACTTCTTTCTGGGCGGGGCGCGCTCCCCGCACGCGGCGCACTGGGACGAGGAGCGCTGCGTGGCGGAGTGCCTGCGGGCAATGCGGGGGATGCTCAGGCTCGTCGGCGAGCCCGAGATGGTGCGTATCGACCGCCACGAGCAGGGACTGCCACTGTGCCACCGCCCGTATCGAGCGCGGCTGCGCGCGATCGATGCCGGGGTGGCGGACCTGACCGGAATTCATCTGGCCGGCAATTATCGGGGCGGAGTCTCGGTACGTGACCGAATCCTGCGGGCGCACGAGCTCGCGGGCGCGATCGCATGTCGCGGCGAGAGCCGGGCACCGGTGGTGCACCGACGGCCCCGTCACCGCCGCCTCGCCGGGTCGCAGCCCCTGCCCGGCCCGGTCGGTTGAGGGCGCAAGCGTGGACCGCTCCATTCCCACCCGCGAAGCCGCTCTGCCCCGAGAGCCCGCAGCGGGCCCGTGGGATCGGTCCGAAGGTCTCGCGTCGACGACCGCTTTTCGACCCTGGCGGCTGGTGGCAGCAGTCCTCCTCGCCCTGCTCGCGATCTCTGCCGCGGTGCGCTGGTACGCACGAGAGGTTTCGGTGCCCCGCTACTGCGCAGAACCGGAGCACTCGGTCGAGCTGCTCGCTCGCATCCTCACCGAGACCCGGCCGGCCGGCGAGTCTCCCCGTCGACCTTACATCGTCGCTGCGAAGCTCCTGTTTCTGGTGCCCCGCGGCCCGGATGAGGCGATCGAGCCTTATCTGATGCGGGTGCGCCAACACCTCCGGGCGAGCTGCCGGTGAGCCCGAGCACGCGGTCTGCCCACCATCGCGCCCGGGTGCGCTTTCGAGCCTATCACGAGGTCGACGGCGAGGACCGCTCGGCCCTTTCATCGCAGGTCGAAGCGCAGCTCGAGCGGGTGGCGCAGCGCCTCGAGCCCATCGACCGGGTGGTGGCAATCCTCAGCGGCAAGGGCGGGGTCGGTAAGAGCTATCTCGGCGCCGCCCTCGCACTCGGGGCCGCTCCCGTTGCAAAGCGGGGGGTGGGGGTGCTCGACGCCGACCTATCGAGCCCCACCGTCGCGCGCCTTCTCGGAGCGACGGGGCGACTTGACCTCGAGCGGCAAGGCGTGGTCCCCGCCCTCGGCCGGGACGGGGTTCGCGTCGTCTCGACCGACCTGATCCTGGAGGAGGGGGCGCCGCTTCGCTGGCGGGGGGCCGGTACCGCTCCGAATGTGTCGCGCGCGGCGCTCCAGGGCGCCACCCTGCGCGAGTTCCTCGCCGACGTCGCGTGGGGCGCCCTCGACTTGCTGGTGGTGGACCTACCTCCGGGGGCGGATGTCATTGCCGATCTGCATGCCTTCGTCCCGCGTCTTGACGGCGCCTTCGTGGTCACTCTGCCGAGCGATGAATCCCGACGCTCGGTGGCGCGCACGATGCGGGCCGCGAGGCTCGCGGGGATCCCCCTGCTCGGGATCGTGGAGAACATGAGCGGCTACGCGTGCGCCCGGTGCGCGGCGTCGAGGCCATTGTTTCCCGGCGACGCGGGGGCGGCGCTCGAGCGAGAGTTCGCAGTACCGCTCCTTGGCCGGGTACCCTTCTATCCGGTGCCGGACGGAACCGGGCCGAAGGGATCCCCCGCCGTTTCCCCCCGCCTGCCGGGGGAGGTGCTCACGCGGATGCTGGAGGCGGTGCGGTGAAGTTCCTGTGCATCGACTGCGACCGCCGGATGGACTATTTCGACCGGCGCCAGCCCGGAGACGGTACCTTTGCCGCCGCTTTCGAGTGCCCCGGGTGCGGGCACCGGGTAGCGATGCTCGCCAACCCCATGGAGACCCAGCTCGTGGACGCGCTGGGGGTGCAGGTGGGAGGGCGGACGCTCGACCCCGAGCCCTTCGAGCTCGTTCGCGGCCGGCTGGTCGGGGGCGAGGAAGCGCTGGCGAGCGTCGCCCCGCCGGGGCCGCAAGGGCTTCGCTGGAGCCCCGAGGGCGTGGCCCGCCTCGAGCGGGTTCCCGGCTTCGTGCGCGCCATGGTGAAGAAGATTTACAGCGACTGGGCCCGGGAGCGCGGCATCGATGAGATCACCCCCGCGGTGATGGACGAGGCGCGCGCCGATCTCGGTCTGGAGGGCATGTGATGAGCGATCTCGACCGGCGCGCGGTCGGCGCCCTGCGGTTACAGATCGATCGCAGTCTCTGTGTCGGCTTCGGCGACTGCGTCGAGGCGGCACCGGGCGCATTCGGGCTCGATGCCACCGGGGTGGCGACGTTCCAATCCCCGGAGGGAGTCGACGCCGCGGCGGTGGTGCGCGCCTGCGCGGCCTGTCCGGTGGATGCTCTCACCGCATGGGACGCGGACGGACGCCAGCTCGCGCCGTGAGCCGGGACGGTGCCGATCGCGACCCTGGCGCCCCGTGCGCAACCGGTTCGCGCCCCGTCCGCGCCGAGGTGCCGGTCATCGACGCGGGAACCGGGCAAATGATGAATGCCCGCCGCCCCGCGGGCCCAAACTGAGCAAAGCAGGAGTGATGCATGTACCGTGAGATTCTCGTCCCCGTCGACAACTCGACCGATTCCGAGCGTGCGATCGAGCGCGCAATCGAGCTCGCCGCGCGCAACGGCGGGCGCATCACCGGCAATCACGTCTACGCGGCACGACTGCACGACGTGCGTTTCCGCCAGCTCGAGACCGGGCTCCCGGCCCAGTTTCAGACCCCCGAGGAGATCAAGCGCCAGCGCAAAGTCCACGACAAGCTGATCGAGAAGGGCCTGCAGCTCATCTCCGATTCGTTTCTAGACCGGGTGGAGCAACGCTGCGCGAACGCCGAGGTGCGGCTGCGTCGGCAGCTGCTCGAGGGCATCAACTTCGAGGAGATCATCAAGGAGGCCAACCACGGATCGGGCACCCTGCCGAGCCTGATCGGCTTCGATGCTGCAATCGCTGCCGGCTACGACGGTGGCGATCGAGTGCGAAGCGACGTCAAGCTCGGCGCGGACGGACGCATCCTGGGCGAGGACGAGGCGCAGGCCGAGAAGGTCGCCGGTGCTTCGGGACGCGACTACGACCTCGTGGTCATGGGTGCGCACGGCATCGGCCGCCAGCCCTACTCCCAG
>JBFHLI010000045.1:0-17294 GCA_041594935.1 Gammaproteobacteria bacterium
CAGTGATCCACGACCTTCCAGAAATCGGACTTCTGGACTCCGTCGAGCTCCATGCTCTCACTCTCGTCGATGAGGTCGAACAGGCTCGGAAACGCATTGCACAGACTGAAGCAGCGCCGACATCCGTGGCAGATGTCAAAAACGCGTTCGAGCTCGCCGAAAAGCGCACCCTCGTCGTAGAAATCGGGGTGCTGCCAGTCCAACGGGTGGCGCGTGGGTGCTTCGAGGCTGCCCTCACGAGTAGCTTCCGGGTTGGGTTTGCTCACTGTCTAGATTATCTGCCGGGTATTGCGGCCGAGAGCGCCGCGCTGGAGCGCAGCCGCGGAATCGCGCGACGGCGATTCCGCGGCCGGTGACGCGATACGTTAGTCCATGGTGTCCAGGGCTTTCTGGAATCGGTTTGCGTGCGAGCGCTCCGCCTTGGCCAGAGTCTCGAACCAATCTGCGATTTCGTCGAACCCTTCCCCGCGGGCCGCCTTCGCCATGCCCGGGTACATATCCGTATACTCGTGGGTCTCACCCGCGATGGCGGCCTTGAGGTTGTCGGCAGTCGCACCGATCGGGAGACCGGTCGCCGGGTCGCCCACCGCTTCGAGGTATTCCAGGTGACCGTGCGCATGGCCGGTCTCACCTTCGGCGGTCGATCGAAACACCGCCGAAACATCGTTGAATCCTTCCACGTCGGCCTTGCTCGCGAAGTACAGGTAACGACGGTTGGCCTGAGACTCGCCCGCGAACGCGTCCTTGAGATTCTGCTCGGTCTTGCTGCCCTTGAGGTCCATGTTTGGTTTCTCCACTTCAGATACCAGGGGGTTACGAATTTAGACTGAGTCTAAGCTCGAGGACGGCACGGTAAACCAGCTCTTTGCTGGTGTCAACGCGTTTGTAAATTGACCGTGCTGAGTGGCTACGCTACCGTGCGCGGCACGCGACCGCCGGGGGGGGCGAAGTGGCAAAGAAGCGCAGCGCACTTTCGTTCGAACGCTCGCTCGAGGAGTTCGAGAAGCTGGTCGAGCGAATGGAGCAAGGCGAGCTCAGCCTGGAAGAATCCCTCAAGGCCTACGAGCGGGGAACCCAGCTCAGCCGAGCCTGCCAGGCGGCCCTGGACAAAGCCGAGCAGCGCATCCAGATCCTCACCGAGAACGACGGTAAGCTTGCGGCCGAAGCCATCGATGGCGATGAGCCCTAGCCGCGCGGCCCCGTTAGACGACTTGATGCAGTCTCTGCGGGTGCGCGTCAACCGCGCGCTCGAGACCTTTCTCCCCGAGGCGGATATCCAACCAACGAGACTGCACGCGGCGATGCGCTACGCGGTGCTCGATGGCGGCAAGCGGGTGCGCGCGATCTTGGTCTATACCGCCGCTCAAGCGTTGGGGCACGACGACGACGGGCTCGATTTCCCGGCCTGCGCGGTGGAGCTCATTCACGCCTACTCGCTGGTTCACGACGACCTACCCGTGATGGACGACGACGAGCTGCGACGCGGGAAACCGTCATGCCACCGCGCCTTCGACGAAGCCACCGCCTTGCTCGCCGGCGACGCTCTGCAGTCCCTTGCGTTTCAGATACTCACTAACGCGCCGGAGGCGAGCGCGCGGGAGATGGTCCGAATTCTCAGTGTGGCGAGCGGCTCCCGGGGTATGGCCGGGGGGCAGGCAATTGACCTGGCGGCGGTCGGAAAGACCCTCAACTTGCCCGAGCTTGAGAACATGCACATTCACAAGACTGGAGCCTTGATCCGGGCGAGCGTACGCCTGGGCGCCCTGAGCGCGCCGGAGGTGGAGCCGGATGTCGTGCGGCGCCTCGACCACTACGGGAAATGCATTGGGCTCGCATTTCAAATTCGTGACGACATCCTCGACGTCGAGGGGGACAGCGAGGTCCTCGGCAAGCGGCGCGGCGCCGATCAGGCGCGGCTGAAGCCAACTTACCCGGCGCTGATGGGGCTTTCTGCCGCCAAGCAGATGGCCGAGGAGCTTCACGAGGAAGCCCTCGAGACCCTGCATCCGCTCGGAGACGCCGCGAACCCGCTGCGCTGGCTCTCCGAGTTTGTCGTAACCCGCGCCAGCTGACGATTGGAAGGCCATTCCCCCGGGCGTCTATGGTGCACCGGCCTGTACCTGAGTAAACTGCTCGGAATTAGAGATTCGCACCGGAAGGAGTGAGAGATGGATCGCACCACGGTTGCCGCGGTCAAGATCGACGAATCGGCTGAAATCGCCGACGTCCAGGGACGCGCCGATACTCGCCAGATTTCGATCGACAAGGTCGGGATCAAGGGCATACGGCATCCGGTGCGGGTGAGGGACCGCTCGGGACGAGAGCAGCACACGGTCGCAACCTTCAACATGTACGTGAACCTGCCCCACAACTTCAAGGGCACGCACATGTCTCGCTTCGTTGAGGTGTTGAACAACTACGAGTACGAGCTGACGGTCGAATCGTTCAAACGGATGCTCTGCGAGATGACCGAAACCCTCGACGCAGAGGCGGGACACATCGAGATGCGGTTCCCCTACTTCGTTGACAAGGCGGCACCGGTCACCGGGGTTCACTCGCTTCTCGATTACGATGTCACGTTTACCGGCAACCTGAGCCAACGCTCACCGAGCATCGAGGTCAAGGTGGTCGTGCCAGTCACCAGCCTATGCCCTTGTTCGAAGCAGATTTCCGATTACGGTGCCCACAATCAGCGCTCCCACGTCACGGTCGCGGTGAAATCACGTCGGTTCGTGTGGATTGAGGAACTCATCGACATCGTCGAGCAGGAGGCATCTTGCGAGCTCTACGGTCTGCTGAAACGACCGGACGAGAAATATGTTACCGAGCGCGCGTACGAGAATCCAAAGTTCGTGGAGGACATGGTGCGCGACGTGGCCGCAAAGCTCGACCGGGATTCACGGGTCGACGCCTATGTCGTGGAGTCAGAGAATTTCGAATCGATTCACAATCATTCGGCTTATGCCCTTATAGAGAAGGACAAGCTCGCCTCCAAGCGCCCGGGACTCAAGTGAATAGCGTGAGGACCCCGGTGTAGCCGTAAAGCCGATCATGGGAAACCTCGCCATTGGCAAAGAAGCCGACCAGCGGGAAATCTCCTAGCTCTTCCTCGATCAGCTTGAGCTCGGCGGAATCGGGGCCGAACAGATTCACGCCGCGCGCGATGCACGAGCAATAGATACCCGCCTTGGGCGGGGCGCTCAGTCCGCGTTTGATATCCCTCAGCATGCGCAGCAGGTCCAGCCGAGCGGTCGTCGCATCGCGACGGCAGAACAGGATCGACATACCCGGCTCCACGTAGGCTCCGATTGCGATCACACCTTGGTCGGGGTCCACTCCGATCAGGTTGCGTACGAGGTAGTCTCCGGTGTCGCTGCCGGGAACGCCGAGCCCCACGAAGATGTACCCCGCCGCGCGAGCGAGATCGCGAGCGAGCACCTCGCCGATGTCTTCCTGGAAAACCTCTAGAGCGGGGCGATCATCGAGCTCCAGGACGAGATTGCTCTCGCACCGGGTGATTCGGTGGCGTGCCCCGACCGGGGAGCATCCCTGGGTCAGGCGAGTGGCTACCGGTACCGCGCGGGTGAACAGGACGCCCGAGAGCCCACCGTCGCCGACGAAGTCGGCAATCTGTCCGTGCTCGCCGCGGGAGCTCGAGAGCCCTCCGACCAGAAACCCACCCTGCATTCGGTTTGACAGCTCCACGATCAGATCCCCGAGGGCGGGGGTGCGAGGATCGCCATGGACCACGCCGAAATAGGGACGTGCCTGCGACAACCACGGGTTGGCGTGGCGGTCGAACGCCTCGAAGCTCGAGCGAACGCCCGGAAATACTTTGAAAGAATCCGCTGGGAATGCCCCGACGAGCACCGCCATCGCGGGCTGCTCGTAGTACTCGGCGCCGGTGCCGCAAATTCCGATACCGACCGTGCCGACCCAGTGCTCGATGGATAGTCGCGAGCGCAGAAGGTCCAGAATCTCTGCCAGGCGCGAGGCCAGCACATCGGTAACGTAGACGAACCCCAGGTTCGCTGAGCTGGAAATCGGTGGGAGGCGAGACAGCACGTCTTGCACCGTGTCCCTCCAGGCCAGTCCGCTCCCATGGGCAGATTGAAAGTGCACCATTACGGCTGCCGCCCTGGCCCGTCAACCGTGCCGACAAGTGTCTCGGGCTCGCCCCTCATTGCTCGTCGCGCTTGATATCGGCCCAGATCGCATCGAGCGTTTCCTGGGGCTCCTTTTCGGGACGCGAGCCCGCTTGCTGCAAGAACGTCTCCAGAGCACGGAACCGACGTTCGAACTTGGCGTTCGCATCACGAAGAGCGGAGTCTGGATCGATTCCGGCGTGGCGCGCAAAGTTGACGCACGTAAACAGAAGATCACCAAGCTCCCGCGCTATCGCTGCCGCACCCGATTGCGTTTCGAGAGCGACCGAGAGCTCACCAAGCTCCTCTTCGAGCTTGCCGAGGACCTCGCCCGCAGCCGCCCAATCGAAGCCGGCGGTGGCCGCCTTGCGCTGCAGCTTCAAGGCCCGGGTAAGGGCCGGCAACCCGCCCGCCACCTGATCCATGACGCTCAGCGAGCCCGCTTTCTCGCCGCGCTCAGTCGCCTTGTGCGCTTCCCAGGCGAGGCGTTGCTCTTCCACCGAGGCAATCGATTCCTCTCCGAACACATGGGGGTGACGCCGCTCCATCTTCTCCACTATCGCGCCGGCCACGTCGTCAAAGTCGAACCGACCCTGCTCCGATGCCATCTGCGCGTGAAACACGACCTGGAAGAGCAAATCTCCCAGCTCATCGACGAGGGCGTCGAAGTCGTGCCGGGCAATCGCATCGGCAACCTCGTAGGCTTCCTCAATCGTATAAGGGGCGATGGATTCGAAGGTCTGTTCCCTATCCCACGGGCACCCGCCAACAGGGTCTCGCAGCCGAGCCATCACGGCGCGGAGACGTTCGACCTGGCTCATGCGAGCAGCCCCCGCCCCGGTTTGCGAGGCGCCTGGTCGGGCCGGGATTGCATGCTCGAGTCGCCGCCCACTTCGGGACCGGTGGCCATGACAGATTCTCTTGTAGATGCTCCGTGCAGTCGTTGCGTTCGCATTGTAGTTTCGCCCTGCTCGAACGACCAGTCGACGTTGAGGCTGTGGGCCAGCCTTTCAATCACCGCGGACTTCCCGTATTCTCCCGCGCCACGTTGGTGGGTGCGGCCACCATTAGCCCTGGGGACGACCTACTGCGAAAGTGGGTGGAGTGATCCTCATCTGTTGGACAATCCGATCACCTCGACGCGACGATGCTCGCGGCATCCGCGGCTTTCATGCCCCTTCTCCCGTTGCGTCGCGACGGGCGCGGTAGCCGGTCCCGATATCTGCTTTCGAGCACGATGCACCGGGCCCTGATACTCACTGCGCTGTTCGGAAGTCTCGGACTCGGAATCTTCGTCTCCGGGGCTGGCGCCGGGGTTGCTTCGCTCGAGGCCGATCGCGACAGATTCCTCGCCGCGGAGCGCGCATTTCTGAATGGGGACGACGAGCAGTACGTGCGTCTTCGCGATAGCCTGCGCGGCTATCCCCTATACCCTTACCTGATAGTTGCCGAGCTCGAGCGCGAACTACCCCGCCTCGACGCGAGCCGTATCGACGACTTTCTGCGCACCTGGGTGAATACCCCCCTTGCTGCGCGTCTGAGAAACCGCTGGCTGACTTCTCTTGCCGAACGGGAGCGCTGGCAGGAATTGCTCGACGCGTACGATTCGGGCATCGAGAGCACGGAGCTGCGTTGCTTACGGCGGCGTGCGCTGCTCGAAACCGGGCGAATCGGAGAAGCGCTCGAGGGAGTCGAGCAGCTATGGCTAGTGCCTCGATCGCAGCCGAAGGCGTGCGATCCCGTATTCGCGCGTTGGCGAGACGCCGGGCACCTAACCCCGCAACGGGTCTGGGGGCGGTTTCGGCTGGCCATTGATGCAGGGCAGATCGGCTTGGCTCGTTACGTCGAGCGATTTCTTCCCGCCGCAGATCGCGTGCTCGCGACGCGGTGGCGGCAGATCTGGGAGGAGCCGCGACGGGTCGAAGAATCGAGCATGATGACCTCACGCCACCCCGTCGCTCACGAGATCACGGTGTGGGGCATGGTTCGTCTCGCCCGACTCGCACCCGAGGATGCGGTTCGGGCCTGGAGTGTGATCGGTCGCGGCGAGCACTTTAGCCCGTCCGAGCGCGCCGCGATCGAAGAGCGCATCGGACTTTCCTTCGCATATCGCTCGAGCTCCGAGGCAACGCGATGGCTCGCGGAGATCCCTGAGGCTTATATCAGCAACCGCGGGAGAGAGTGGCGGATACTGATCGCGATGAGATACGGACAGTGGAAGGCGGCGCTCGATTGGCTGACTGGGCTCGAACCGGAGATTCGCGCGCGCGAGCGATGGCAGTACTGGGAAGCCCGCTGCCTCAGTGCTCTTGGCCGCGATCGGGAGGCGGCCGAGATTCTTCGGGGCGTAGCTCGCGGGCGAAGCTACTATGGTTTCCTCGCGGCCGATCGGCTGAGAACTGACTATCAGCTGAATCACCGAGCCCTCGATTTTTTACCCCGCGAGCTCGACGAGATCGAGAGCCGGCCCGCGCTGCGCCGCGCCCGCGAGCTGTTCGAGCTCGAGCGCTGGGATGACGCACGGCGAGAGTGGCACCACGCGACGCATGACATGAATCCCGCACAGCTCGAGAAGGCGGCCAAGATCGCCCAGCGCTGGGGTTGGTACTCACGGGCAATCTTCACCGTCGCGCAAGCGGCTTCCTGGGATGACCTCGAAATCCGTTTCCCACTGCTATTTGAGACGGATGTCTCGCGCGAGTCCCGCGCCTATTCGCTCGATCGGGCCTGGGTGTTTGCGATCATTCGACAGGAGAGCGCGTTCATGCCCGACGCGCGCTCGGCCAAGGGGGCGCTCGGTCTCATGCAGATTCTGCCCGCCACCGGGCGCCTGATCGCCCGATCGATCAAGGACGGCAAGTTTCGCACCTCCAGCCTGCTCGACCCGCGGATTAACGTTCGCTTCGGGAGCCACTACCTTCGCGACCTGCTGAACCGCATGCAGGGCAATCACATTCTGGCTACCGCTGCGTACAATGCCGGGCCGAACCGGGTACATCGATGGCTTCCCACCGAAGAAGCGCTACCGCCCGACCTGTGGATTGAGACGGTGCCATTCGGTGAAACTCGCAGCTATCTTCAACGTGTCTTTGCCTACAGTATCATCTACCAGATGCGACTCGGAGAAGCGCCGATTCGCCTGAGCGATCGCCTCGCCCCCATCGCCATCGCGACGCCCGCCGAAGGATAACGTCGGTCGATCCCCGCAGCGGCCGCCGGACCTGAGGTAGATTGTCAAAGAAGATCGATCACCGCGAGCAAGAGCTCGCGGCATTGCGCCTCGACTCCCGGACGCTGGCTTTCTCGCGGACCGGCCACGTTCAACACCGCGATCGATTCGAAGTTCAGCCATGCCGCAATCTCGACCGGTTGTACTCCGAGCTCGAGATCGGCAACGAAGCACGGACGCTGCCTCGAGCGAGCGTACCGGAGGGTCAAGGCAGTGCCGCCCCGGATCGGCCCCCGGGTGACGATCAAGGTGCCGTCGGAGTCGCGCACGTTGAGCTCGGTTCGCAGCGAGTAGCGCGAGTCGCGCGTCTCGCGTACGGGATACCGGTCGGGGATCACGCCGTCTTCGGCCCTCCTCCCGCGTGGGCACCACCCGCCGCACGGAATGCCGAGCTCGAGCGCCACCTGAAGGGCAGCGCGGTCCACCCCGGTCTGCCCTCCCGAGACGATCTTCACCAGCCGCACGATGGGGGATGGGGCAAGTCGAGGCACACCGACCCGATCGCGGCCTCCCGACTAGCCTCCGGCGGAAGGGTTGATGAACTGCTCACGCTGAGCGGCGCCCCTCTGTCGGACCGAACGTCAAGCGGGTCGCTCTTCGAGCGAAGCGTGAGATTCGGCTGGCGCGCCCGGTGCTCAGAGATCCCCGAATCGAGGCGAAGTTTGCAGCAGCCCGAGTGATGGCTCGCACCCATCCAAGTCGGAGCTGGCCGCGACCCGTGCCGCCTCTTCGGCGGGCGATTCGACGCTCGTGCAACGCAGAAACAAGTGGCCCTGTCGCATGCAGAATCCGAGCCACTTCTGCAAGAATCGGTTCAGCTCCCACTTGCGATCGAGCTCCGGCATGTGCCCGCGTCGCCACGGCCGGGTTTGTCGCGAGGCCCGGCGACGGCAGTGGCTCAGCACCTCGACGGCTCTCGCATCATGATAGATGCGGATGCGGGCACGGGGCTCGAACACGAAACATCCGTCCTTACCGAGGGGATCCTCGTCGAAGCGATAGGTCAAGCTCACCGTGGTGGTGTACTTGAAACGTTCGAGCACGCTGAGGTAGAGGTCCAACGCACCCGCCACTCGCGACACCACCGTGCCGCCAATGTCATCGAGCTCCGGCGCCAGGCGCATGATGCGAACATAATTGCTCTCGTACATCGCGATCAGCGTACCAAGCGTACGCGCCGGCTGGAGTCGCAGCAATGGTGCTTGAACCTCGTGCATAGCGGCATCTTAGCACAGCTCTCGCGAGATGCCGGGGCCGCATAATCAACGGTTGAGCGAGGCGATTTGTGTTGTAGAATTGCGTGTTCGAAAGGGGCGGATGGACTCGCCTGCCGACCGCGAAGTTGCCGTCATGGCGGCGCCGCAAAAGTCGCGGGGCGAACCAGGTATGCGGTGACGTACAGCCCCAGCGCCATCCCCACGACCATCGCGAATCCGAAGTGACTCGCCAACACGATTGCGAGCACGGCTCCGACCACCGACGCACATCCGTTGATCGCCCACCCCCATGCGACGAGCCTCGGGTCGTCGTGGGAGAGTTGCGCAAGGCCGCGTGGGAACAAGGTACCCATGGGGACTGCGATCGGGCCAACCAACATCACCGCGAGCGTCCACCGGGCGATGTCCGGTAACGCCATCGCCCGGGCCTGAATCTCGCCGAAACCGAGCGCGTAGAGTGCGCCAATGCCAATAATGAACGAAATGGGCGCCGCAACACAGCCATTCCGGGTGTTGCCAAAGCAGATGCTCCCGAGACCCGAGAAGAACAAGAAGGTGAATAGCACCACCGCTACCGCGTAGACCGGGTGACCGAGAAACAGGGTGAACCCTTGTATGAACGCGATTTCGATGAAGAAGTACGCGAGTCCGATCGCAAAGAAATAGCCGAGGATCCGCGAGCCCCGGGCCGCCTGCATCTCGGAACCGGGCGATCGGCGCGAAATGGCGATCACCGGCACCGCTATCAGCAAGACACTCGCTAGCAGTGCCTGGACTAGGGTGGCGAGCGCGATCAGGTACCCCACCTCGAGCAACGGTGCTCCACCTCGCTTACGCTCTCGCCACAGCTCGAGCGCGCTCGACCACCTGAACGTGTTGTGGAAGTAAGGACGATCGTCGCCCACCGGGCTCACATCAAACTTGTAGCGTTGCAGGAACGATTCGCCCATCGGTCCCACCAACGCACTTGCCGCCGCGAAGAAATGCGGCTCGCGCAGACGGTTGAAAAGGTTGGCCTCGCCCGCCGGCATTCCCGGATAGTAGGCGAGATCAAAGGCGCGTCGCTGGCAGAATTCTTGCAAGGCGGCGCGGTCACCGGGGGTCCAGGGTGTGGACTTCACGACGAGGGTGCTGAGGTTCCAGGTGCGCACCCACGCAAGGTGATGGGCGGGCTCGCTCGTACCCGATCGACGAAGAGCCGCGAGCGCGGTTGCGAACAACCTGATTTCCGCCCGCGGCGGCAGACTCGTCCATAGGCTCAGCGCGACCATACCGCCCGGTCTCAGGTGGTGCAGGTACTCCTCCATGGCCTCGACGGTGTAGTCGAACTCCGCCTCGAGACCCGAAAGGCCGCTCACCGCGGCGGCCTGAGAGGTAGAGGGCGGGATCTGAATTAGGTCGTAGCGCTGCGGGTCGCGGGCAAGAAAGCCGCGGAGGTCGGCGACGTGGATTCGCACATCGGGTTGATCGTAGACGGCCCCTGTGTAGTGAGCAAAGCGAACCCGAACCAGATCGACGATTGCGGCGTCCGGCTCGACCGCATCGATGCGTGATGCGCGGTGATAGAGGGCCTGCAGAACCTCGGCCCCCCCGCCCGCCCCCAGCACCAGCACCACGGGCTCGGTGAGCAGATGATAGGGAAGAGCCGAAGGCACATCGTCGAGATAGCGCAGGCGAGTCAGGTTCCCGTCGAAGCGGGTGAGCACATTCGTCGCATCGGCGTCAGTGAACAGCCCTAGCTGCGCGAGCACGTCGCCCGTCGCATTGAGACTCAAGCCCGGCGCATATCGAAAAGGCACAATCGGGCTGTCCACGACCGTGATGAGCCCGAGTGGAGTCGAGCGCTCCTCCAGCACGCGCGCGCCCACCACGGTGAGCGCACGACTGAGTCCTTTGTAGGCCGATGGCTCCAGCTCGATCCATCGTCCCGACACGGCCACGGCGAGGCAAGCGAACGAGAGTCCGAATCGCACCGCCAGCCCAATCAAACCGCGCGGCTTGCCGACCAGGAGAGCGGCGCAAAGAGCGAGTGCGCTCCACCCCTGCAGCGTCACTTCCGGACGAAGCGACTCGAGCACGATCACTGCCCCGGCGCTGCCGGCGGCTGCACCGATGAGATCGGCGCCGTAGAGGTTAGGAATTCGCGTCGGAAATCGAAGAAACGCGATTGCCACCGCGTTGGCCGCAAAGAAGAAGGGGACCATGAGCGCCAAGTACATCAGCCAGAGCCAGCCAATCTGGCCCGGCGACCAGATCATCTCGAGCGGATTGAAGGGCAGCGCCTGGATGAATTGAAACGCCCCGATCGCGCTCAGCGCGAAGCCCACCGCCTGGATTGCGAAGAAGCGGTTGAAATGTGGCACGTGCCAGGCCCGCGCCGCCGCGAGGTACGCGCCGCTGGCGCCGAAGCCGAGAAGAGCCAGGCTGATGACCATGTAGGCGTAGTTGTGCCACTGGATGATTGCGAGCAGCCGAGTCAGCAGAACCTCGTAACCTAGTGCCGCGGCTGCGATCAACGAGACTGCGAGATACACCGAGGGGGAAGGGACGCACCTCTCGACCGTGGTGCACGAAGCGCTGCCGGCGAGAGCGTTAGCCTTCACGTCTCACCCCCTTTCCCATAGAGGTCCCGGTGAAGATCGCATGACGCGGGGGTGGTAACGATCCGTCACCGGCGGGCCTTGTTCGCACATCGAGTCGTTGACTCGAACTCGAACGCCGCGAGCTCCGCCGGTTCTCGCAACACCGAAGGGGGCCGAGGGGGGAGGCGCCTTAATGACCACCCGTCAACGGCACGAAGCGCACCGGAAGGATCTGCTCGGTGACGACCCGTCCCTGCTGGTCCTTTCGTATGAGCAACAGCTGCTGCACGTTGAACTGCGCGCCGACCGGGATGACCATTCGGCCCCCGGGCTTCAGCTGTGCCACGAGCGGTGGTGGTACGTGGCTGGCGGCCGCGGTCACCGCGATCGCGTCGTAGGGTGCGTGGTCCTCCCAGCCGTAGTAGCCGTCACCAACCCGCACCGACACGTTGTCGTAGCCCAACCGACCGAGCCGCTCCGCGGCCGAATCGGCGAGGCCGGCCACGATCTCGATCGAATAGACGGCCTCCACCAGCTCGGCGAGAATCGCAGCCTGGTAGCCGGATCCAGTACCGACCTCAAGTACCACCGCGTCGGAACCGACATCCAGCAGGTGGCTGGTCAACGCGACGATGTACGGCTGCGAGATGGTCTGCCCGTAACCGATCGGCAAGGGGCGATTCTCGTATGCCCTCGCGCGCAGCTCCTCCGGTACGAACTCATGCCGGGGCACTTGCTCGAGCGCTTCGAGGACCCGGGGGGCAAGGACCGCCACCCCGGATTGGGTCTTCGTGTATTCGACGGTTTGCTGTATTTCCTCGAGCATCACCGCCCGAAGTGCCGCGTAGCCATCCGTCGAAACTCCCGCGACCGGCCAAGCAACGGCACCGACGAAGGCAAGCGCTGCTCCGAGCGCGGGGCAAGGCCACCTCCGAAGGGCTCGGGTCGTTCGTCTTTCAGCGTTTGATGAGCTCACGGTGCCACCTCCTGAGAGCGGGAATTTTGGGGCACCGGCAAGGGCGTATACAATCAACCGTCACGGGCCCAAGCGGGCGTGGCCTTGATGCGTTCCTGCCACCAGACGCTCGGACCCGCCTCGCGTCCACCATCATCTCAGGTCCTCAATGAAATATCCCGAGTGTCGTTGCGCCGAGGCCAAGCTCCGACCCTTCGACGAAGCCCGCGCCGTGGCACGGCGGTGCCCGGCGCGTTGCCTCGGGGTGCCCGGCAGGGCGAGCGGTTCGGCCCATGTCGCAACCGCCGAGCCTCCACCCCATCGCAGCGGAGAGTCCGGGTGAACGCACCGGCACCGGTCAAAGGAATTCGACGCATGGGCATCGGCATGATCGCAGCCGCCTGGGTGCTCGTCCTCGGGCTCCTTACCGCCCTGTTGGGTTACTGGCAGGAATCGCAATATGACCCCAATGGAATGCTCGAAGGGCAGACGTTGAGGGGCGGGGTGCGCGAGGTCCAGCTCAAGCAAAACCGAGAGGGTCATTACGTCGCCCGTGGAAAGATAAACGGAGCCCCGGTTCGGTTTCTGCTCGACACCGGGGCGACCGATGTCTCGATCCCGTCCGGGTTGGCGGGCGAGCTTGGCTTGGAACGGGGGCCGGCCCAGTCGGTTCGCACCGCGGCGGGGATCATCACCACCTATGCCACTCGCCTGGACCGCGTCAGTCTCGGCAGCATCGAGTTGCGCGACCTCCGCGCGCACATCAATCCCCACATGCGCTCCGGTGAAGTGCTGCTAGGCATGAGCTTTCTGAAGAACCTCGAGCTGGTCCAACAGCGCGGTCGGCTGACCCTGCGCCAGCACCCGATCGGGTCCTAGTCCCCATGTGGCACCACGGCGCACTGCAACCTAGGAGCTGGCCGTGAGCGAGAGCCACAAGCTGCCTTCGGACCTGAGCGACGTGGTGCGCCGGGCAATCGCCGAGGACGTCGGTAGCGGGGATGTGACCGCCGGGCTGATCCCCCCCGGGACCACCGCCCGGGCTATCCTGTCGGTGCGCGAGGATGCGGTGCTCTGCGGCACCGCCTGGTTCGACGAGGTTTTCGCCCAGCTCTCGAGAAAGGTGCGAGTTATCTGGGACAAGACCGACGGCGAGGGGATTCTCGACGGCGATAGGGTATGCCGCATCGAGGGGCCGGCCGGCGCGATCCTGACCGGCGAACGAACCGCGCTCAACTTTCTCCAGTGCCTGTCGGGCATCGCCACGGTCGCCCGGCGCTACGCTGCTGCTGTCGAGGGCACGCCGGCCCGGGTGCTCGATACTCGGAAGACCCTGCCGGGATTGCGCCTGGCGCAGAAGTACGCGGTGCGCTGCGGAGGTTGCGCTAATCACCGCATGGGTCTTTACGATGCCGTGCTGCTCAAGGAGAACCATATTGTCGCGGCTGGATCGGTTAGCTCCGCGGTCTCGAGGGCCAGGCGCGGTCACCCCGGCCTCAAGATCGAGGTCGAGGTGGAGAGCCTCGAGGAGCTCGAGCAAGGCCTGGAGGCGGGGGCCGACTGGATCATGCTCGACAATTTCGCAATCGAACAGATCGGCCCCGCGGTCGCGCTCGCGGCGGGGCGCGCGAAGCTCGAGGTTTCCGGCAACGTGGATCTCGACGGCGTTCGCGCTCTGGCCCGCACCGGGGTGGATTTCATTTCGGTGGGCGCTCTCACCAAGCACGTCCGGGCAATCGATTTCTCGCTCCGATTTGTCGACCGGGACCCCGGCGGCGGCCGTCCCTGCCCTAGCGAGAGCGCGCGCGAAGTATACTAAGCTTATGAGCCACCGGCGGCCGTGCCCTGGGCGGCGTCATCAAGGAAGAGCGCACATGACCGCGACTACCGCTAGGACTGATGGGGGATCCGTCGAGGAACGGCCTCGGGGCGCGACCACGAACTTCATCAGGCAGATCATCGATGCCGATCTTGCGGCCGGCAAGAACGACGGCCGGGTGGTCACCCGTTTCCCGCCGGAGCCCAACGGCTACCTTCATATCGGACACGCCAAGGCGATCTGCCTCAACTTCGGTATCGCGCGTGACTACCGCGGGGTATGTACGTTGCGGTTCGACGATACCAATCCCGCCAAGGAAAGCGTGGAGTACATGAAGTCGATCATGGAGGATGTTGATTGGCTCGGCTTCGACTGGGGCGATCGACTGCGGTACGCATCGGATTACTTCGAGCAACTCTACGAGTATGCCGTGCGCCTCATCAAAAAGGGCAAGGCGTACGTGTGCAGCCTGAGCGCAGAGCAGATCCGCGAGTACCGCGGCACTCTGACCGAGCCGGGCCGCGAGAGCCCCTATCGAGAGCGCACGATCGAGGAGAATCTCTCCCTCTTCGAACGCATGCGGGCCGGTGATTTCAAGGACGGCGAGCACGTTCTGCGAGCCAAGATCGATATGGCGTCACCCAATCTCAACATGCGCGACCCAACCCTGTACCGGGTGCGCCACCTCACCCACTACCGGCTGGGCGATGAGTGGTGCATTTACCCCATGTATGACTTCACGCAGTGTCTGTCCGATGCCATCGAGCAGGTCACCCACTCGCTGTGCACCCTGGAGTTCGAGGACCACCGCCCCCTCTACGACTGGGTGCTCGACGAGGTCGAGACCGATTGCCACCCACAGCAGATCGAGTTCTCTCGTCTCAACCTGACCTATACGGTGATGAGCAAGCGGGTGCTCAATCAGCTCGTGCGCGAGGAGCTTGTGCAGGGGTGGAATGACCCTCGGATGCCGACCCTGTCCGGCATGCGCCGGCGGGGTTATCCACCGGCCGCGATTCGCGACTTCTGCGAGCGGGTAGGAATCACGAAGAAAGAGAACTACGTGGATTTCAGCCTTCTCGAGAATTGTGTGCGCGAGCACCTCGACCGTCGTGCCCCTCGCTTGATGTGTGTCCTGCGCCCCGTGCGCGTGATCATCGATAATTACCCCGACGACCAGGAAGAGGAGCTGGAGGCGATGAACCACCCGAGCGACCCTGAGATGGGCTCGCGCCGCGTGCCCTTCTCCAAGGAGATATACATCGAGCGCGATGACTTCATGGAAGAACCGCCGCGGAAGTTCTTCCGACTGGCACCGGGGCGCGAGGTGCGGCTTCGCTACGGGTATTTCATTCGTTGCGAGAATGTGGTGCGCAGTCCCGATGATGGCGAGGTGGTGGAAATTCATTGCACCTACGACCCCACTACCCGGGGTGGAAACGCCCCCGACGGACGCAAGGTCAAGGGTACGCTGCATTGGGTCTCTGCTCGCCACGCAATCGACGTCGAGGTGCGGCTCTACGACCGGCTCTTCAACGAGTCCAATCCATCCGCAGGCGGCGACTTTCACCGCCAGCTGAATCCCGACTCGCTCGAAGTGCTTGCTTCGTGCAAGGGAGAGCCCGCGCTCGCGGCCGCCGAGGCGGACCGAGCGATTCAGTTCGAGCGCCTGGGTTACTTCGTGCTCGATCCCAGCCACGAGCCTGCGGCCATGCCGAGCTTCAACCGGACCGCGACCCTGCGCGATTCATGGGCGAAGGTGAAGCACCAGGGCTCGGGCGAAAGACGCAACGACGGCCGCGATCGCTCAGCGAGGTAAGTTGCCGCGGCAGCCGCGACGGCACCTTTAGGCCATGGACTTCATCGACGCCGACCGTGTCCACGCGCGCTGCGGGTATGATGCGCTCGTGCCTGCGCTCGAACGCTATCACCTCGAAGACACCGAGGTGATGAAAGACCTGCTAGTCAGTCAGCCCTCCGACGGCGGGCTCGAGAATCATCTGTTCGTTCGCGCTGCCTGGCAACGGCAGCGAGCCATGGGCATGAAGCTGGTTTCCATCTTTCCGGAGAACCCCACCCGGGAAGCCGGCCTGCCGGCGATACAGGCCGTGTACGTGCTGTTCGAGGGCGAGTCGGGAACGCCGATTGCCACCATCGACGGAACCGCACTGACTTATCGCAAGACCGCCGCCGACTCCGCGCTCGGCAGCAAATACCTTTCGCGCCCCGACGTCGCGACGATGCTGATGGTCGGGGCGGGGGCGATGGCGCCCCACCTGATCGCGGCGCACCTCGCGGTACGTCCTTCTATCGAGCGGGTGCAGGTGTGGAATCGAACCCCTTCGAGGGCTGAGCGCCTGGTGCGCCAGTTCGCCCCGGGAAGCGCGTCGATCGAGGTGGCGAAAGATCTTGAATCCGCTGCGCGCGGCGCCGATGTCATCTCCTGCGCCACCATGACCGAGACGCCGATCATCGATGGCCGCTGGCTCACGCCCGGGACTCACCTCGATCTGGTTGGGGCATTCACCCCGGCAATGCGCGAAGCGGATGACCGGGCGTTACGGTGCGCATCGATATTCGTTGATTCCCGCCTGACGACCCTGGAGCACGTCGGCGAGCTCATGATCCCCCTCGCCGCCGGGGTGATCAGCAAGGCTGACGTACTCGCCGATCTCTATGACTTCGCCCACGGCCGACACCCCGGGCGGCGTGATCCACAGGAGATCACCCTGTTCAAGAACGGCGGCGGGGCTCACCTCGATCTGATGACGGCGCGATTCATCGTGGCCCCGCGGAGCGATCCTGGGCTCGGCGGCGCGCCGCGCCGGGCATCCATGGCATCGACCGAACGCATGATCGAAGGGTTCCCAGCTGATCCCCCCGAGGGCGGCGGACCATGACATCTCAGGGCGGGGCGCCGAACCAAATCCGCGCTTCGTCGTAGGCTTCCCGGGCCCGGTCGAAACGCCCCTCGCCCGCTGCCTGATCGCCCTCCACGATCAGTTGATCACCCGTTGCGGTGGTCGCCGTTTCTGACTGGGCCGCCTCGCGCGCAGCCAGGGCCGCCTGGCGAACGCGCTCGACGTCTTTTCGGACCGCCATGTCCTCGGACTGCTGAAATCTCTCCATCGATTCCACAAACGCCTCGCGCGCGTCGCGAAACTCCTCGTTTCGCAGTCTCTGCTCTCCGAGCTCCAGGGTCTCGACGGCGCGCCGGAAGGATTGATCCGCCATGCTTGCCCCAGCCGCGAGGGCGGCCTCACGAGCCGCGGGCAGCAACGCCCGCACATCGAGCGCCTCCGCCTGTTCGAGAATTCGGCGATACTGCGCGCGCGCCTCCAGGAAGC
>JBFHLI010000046.1:0-17209 GCA_041594935.1 Gammaproteobacteria bacterium
CGGGATCCGATCCGGAGTCGACGGTCAAAAAAAACCCCGCGCGATGGCGGGGCTTTAACGTCCCTCCTGTTTCGAGGGACAAGGGGGAGGAAACTTTCTCACGGTCATCGGACGCCGATCATGCGGCAAAGGACCGCCGCGTTTCGCGGGGGGAAGTGCTATCGCGCCTCAACCGGGCAAAGGACTGGTCGATGACCGTGGTAACGTCGCTGCGATGTACGCCGATATCGTTCAGCAGCCGATCATCCAGCGCATTCAGTTCCCGGATCGCCTTGCGCCGTGCCAGCCCGTGGCCGACGTTGCGGACTACGGCGCGGGCCGCCGCCAAGACGCTGCCCCCTTCGATGAGCGGGGCGCGATCGCGAGCCCGCCCGCGAGAGCCCAGAATGCCGAATTTCGGGTCGAGAATCGTGTACCAGACACTCATCGCCATTTACTCCTGTTAACGAATCGTTGGCTTGACGTTGGCCTAGGAAGATAGCCTCAGGCGGCATCGATCACCATGCGGAGTTGTGCTTAAGCGATTGCGGAAACTACTTACCGACCGGCCGGAAGCCAAGGCACCGAGGCCAGAGCGTGGACCCTGGGATCGATACTCGGATAGCATTGACGGGCCAGTCGGGTGCTCTCGCCCAAGGGATGAACCGAGCCGCGCGAATGAGGTGATGTCATCAATGCCGGCAGAATGGACGCATCGGCGGTGGCCGCTCAAGCCGGCCGCCAAGATCGCATTGATCTATGCGGCAGTGGGTCTCGTGTGGGTTCTGCTGTCCGACAAGATCCTTGCGTATTTTACCTCCGACCTCGCCACCATCACCTTGATTCAGAGCTACAAGGGCTGGGCGTTCGTCCTCCTGTCCGCTCTCCTCATCTACTATCTCATCGAAACCCAGATCAACATCAGCACCGAGGTGAAGGAGCAGCTTCGAGATCGGGAAAACGAGCTCCGACTGACGTTTCAGATGGCACCCACCGCGATTATGACCTCTGACATGCGGGGCCGTTTTCTGAGTGCCAATCAATCAGCCTGCGAGATGCTAGGTTACTCGGAGGAGGAGCTGACTGGCATCTCCTTCCGGGAGATAACCCATCCCGAGGACCTCCAAGAGAGCGAACGCCTCGTCAATCAATGTGCTCAGGGCGAGCTGAGGACTTACACCTACGACAAGCGTTACGTTCACAAAGACGGACACATCGTCCAAGCGCGAATACATAACGGCGTGGTCTTCGACCGCGTCGGTCAACCGCGGATCCTGGTTGCCCAGGTCGAGGACCTCACCAAGCGGCTCAACGCCGAGGCGGAGGCCCGGGAAAGTCGGGAACGATTGGCCCACGTGGATCGAGTCAGCCTCCTCGGCGAGATGACCGCAGGTATTGCTCACGAGATCAATCAACCACTGACCGCAATCGCCAACTATGCGGATGCGGCCCGTCGGAGGGTAATCTCCGCGGAACTGGACCCGGACAAGCTCCTCACCAGCCTCGCCAAGGTATCCGAGCAGGCGCAGCGAGCCGGCGAGGTCATCCGGCGGCTGCGCTCGCTCGTGAAGAGGCGTGACAGCGAGCGCGAGCTTGCCAACGTGAACGACCTATTGCAGGACAGCGTCAAGCTCGCCGACGTGGATGCCCGAATTCACGACCTCACGATCGAACTGGTGCTCGATCCCGGTTTGCCGACCGTGTACGTGGACGCCGTCCAGATCCAGCAGGTCATCCTGAACTTGCTTAGGAATGCGGTCGATGCCACCGAGGATGAAACGGGAGGCGATCGGATCATCCGCGCGAGAACGAGGATTCTTGACGGAGAGCTCGTGGAGGTCACGGTGAGTGATAGTGGGGTCGGCGTCTCGCACGATGCCGAGGAGAACCTGTTCAGTCCATTTTTCACCACCAAGGAATCGGGGATGGGCATGGGACTGTCGGTTAGCCGTTCGATCATCAGCTCTCACGACGGTCGTCTGTGGTTCACGAGGAACCTCGAGGGTGGCACGACGTTTCACTTCACCTTGCCCATGAAACAGGGAGAGTCATCTTGAGTGACACCAGCCCAATTGTGTTCGTCGTTGATGACGACGACGCGGTGCGCGACTCGCTGATGGACCTGGTGGACTCGGTCGGGCTGAACGCCCGGGCCTTCGCTTCTGCAAAGGAATTTCTCGACGATTTCGACGCCAGTATCCCGGGATGCCTGGTGCTGGACATACGGATGCCGGGAATGAGCGGCCTCGATCTCCAGGACAGGCTGGTCGAGCTCGGATCCAAGCTGCCGATCGTGTTCATTACCGGCCACGGAGATATCCCGATGGCGGTCCGGGCGGTGCAGCGCGGTGCAATCGATTTCATACAGAAGCCGTTCCGGGATCAGGAGTTGCTCGACAAGGTCAATCAAGCGCTCAAGATAAGCAGCCAAAAGCTCAAGGTGCATGAGGCGCAGCAGGAGATAGAGGAACGGATTGCGGCACTGACCGGTCGCGAACGGCAGGTCATGGAAATGATCGTCGCCGGGAAAGCGAACAAGGTGATCGCGCTCGATCTCGGATTGAGCCAGCGAACCGTCGAGCTGCACCGGGCGAGAGTGATGGAGAAGATGTCGGCAAGATCCCTTGCAGACCTAGTGCGTATGGTCACCCGAGCACGCGGCTGAGTTCACGGCTGCATGGCTGTCCGGAGTTGTTGGACGTCGGTACCTTCTGATGAGCGCTTCATGTCTCTCCCCCGTGCGAGCCCCGACCGCTCCGCGGGTGAGGGAAGGTATTCGAACGGTAGTGACCTGGATTGCTCACTCCGGAAGTCGGCCGAAGCAGATGAAGGGGGAGCCGCTCAAAAAAGCTCCCCACTGAGTTCCGCCCTGACCCGTGAGCGAAACGCCCGGATCGCCTTGAAGCTGTCAACGAGCATGTCACGCTCCCGCTGACTGAGGGACTTTCTGGGAACGTGATTGCCCACCGGCTTACCGGCCTGATAATCGGCAAGCTGCTGTCGGAGGAGAATCTTGGTGATGTGCCGCAAGCTTCCCCTCAGATAATCTTGCTCGTTGTCGGCGAGCACCCCCTTCTCGTGCAAGCCGCGAATCCGGTCCATGGTCGAGGTTTCCGGAATCTGCTCCCGCAGGGCAAACAACCGTATCGCCTCAACGAGCGGCAGGGTACCGGTGAGCTTGAGATTGATCCCGGCCCGGCCCTCGTCCCTGAGTGGATCCGACTTCAGCCGCCCGAAAAGGCCGAGCGCGACCCCGTGCTCCTCATCGACCCGGTACATCTCACGCAGAAAAAATGGCCGGGGTGCCGCACGCGTAACGAAGCGACGCAGTTCCGAGGTCAATTTTCCCTCACCGTGCACCGGCGCAAAATCGAAGAAAATGTCGGCCAGCCGCAGCACCAATCCCTCGGACCGGGCGACCCATCTTCCGACCTGGCTGCGCCACTGAGACAACGATTTTCGCCACAGCGGATTCGTCGCCATGACGTGCCCACGACAGTAGCTGAAACCGACCGCGTCAAGCGCCTCGGTCATGCGCTCGCCAAGCTTTATGAACCACGAGTCTATCCGTTGATGCTCCTCATCCGGATAGTCGGACAAAATAAAACCGTTGTCCTGATCGGGGGTGAGATAGCTCTCTCCTCGACCGCCCGACCCCATGACGATAACGTCAAACGGTAGCGGCGGCTCTCCCCAGCCATCGACTTCCATCTCGCGCAGACACAGGTCCACCACGCGACGGTACAGATCGTTGTTGATGCGTGTCAGGAGCGATTGAATCTCGGGCGCCGGGACCGATTCCTGGAAGAGCTGCGCCGCCAGCTCGACCTGCGCCCCCTTGGTCTTGCGCATACCCTCGAGGGTCTCGGCGTGAGTCAGCGCCTCGATCTGATCGACCAGACTGCCGGCCGCAACCGCGAGGGCGCGGTGCAAGTGAAGGAGACCGACCGCCTTGCCCTCGGAATCGACCACCGGCATGTGACGCAGGCCCGAGCCGCGCATGTGGGCGATCGCGTGGAACAAGAAGTCATCTGCCTTCACGGCGCGAACGGGCGATGTCATCACTCGCGACACCGGAGCATCGCCCTTCCCCTCGAACACCACTCGACGACAAATATCCTGCTCGGTGACGATGCCGACGACTGCGCCCGCCGAGTCCGTGATCAGTGCGCTCGATGCGGCCAGCTCCCGAATCGAACGCACGAGCTCCGCGCAAGGCGTCCGATCGGGCATGCACAGAGGTGCGGGGTCCATGTGATCGCGCACGAGCTCGGTGAATACCGCGGTACGAGAGTACATTATGATATGGTCGTCGGGCGATGGGGCGAGGACGTAAAGTCTATCGAAAGAACGCGCGCTGACAACCCCGATGCCCCCGTGCGGGGCCCGCCCGCCGCTCAAGGTTGCGACGCCACCTCTCCTTCGATTAAAGCTTAACGGGATCCACGCCCCTCGACCGGGCGAAGTCCGGTCAAAGGAGGATTCGACGCTTTGAGAAGGCCCGGATGCTATTGGGCGAACCCGCTGCTCGTGCTCACCGAGACAGCGCGAGCTCGAGTTCGCTACCATAGTGACTCCCAGCCACCCACGGCCCCTGGTCCACGTCATGTCCGATCGCACCGGCAACGCTTTGCTTGAGCAGACGAGTCCCTATCTGCTGCAGCACGCCCACAATCCGGTCGACTGGTATCCGTGGTCCAGAGAGGCGCTCGAGCAAGCCGAGAAGCAGAACAAGCCCATTCTGCTCTCGATCGGATATTCCGCTTGCCACTGGTGTCACGTCATGGCCCACGAGTCGTTCGAGGACGCCGAGACGGCTCAGCTGATGAACTCGCTCTTCGTCAACATCAAGGTGGATCGGGAGGAAAGACCCGACCTCGATAAGATCTACCAGACGTCTCATCAGCTTCTCACGCGCCGGCCCGGCGGCTGGCCGTTGACGATGTTCCTGACCCCGGAAGACCGGACCCCATTCTTCGGGGGGACGTATTTTCCGCCCACGCCCCGCCACGGACTGCCCTCATTCCGGGAAGTGCTCACCGGGGTGGCGAATTACTTCCGATCACATCGTTCCGAGATCGGTCAGCAGAACGCGTCGCTGATCAACGCGCTCATCACCATGGAGTCGGAGTCTGCGACCACGATCTCGATCAACGACCAGCCGTTGGTCGATGCGCAAAAAGAGCTGGCGCATGCATTCGACGAGGTGCACGGTGGCTTCGGCTTCGCACCGAAATTTCCCCACCCAACCAATCTCGAGAGACTGCTGCGCACCTTCGCTGCCAGCTCGATACGTGGAAAACCGAACGTCGATGCGCTGCACATGGCCGAATTCACGCTGCGAAAGATGGCGATGGGGGGAATCTATGATCACCTGGGCGGCGGCTTTGCCCGGTATTCGGTCGATGAGCTGTGGATGATTCCTCATTTCGAGAAGATGCTGTACGACAACGGACCGCTGCTCGCCTTGAGTTGCGAGCTGTGGCAGTTGACGCACGATGAATTGTTCAGAACGGCTGCCCAGGAAACCGCTCAGTGGGTGTTGCGCGAGATGCAGGCTCCGGATGGAGGATACTACTCGACCCTGGACGCAGACTCGGAAGGCGAGGAGGGTAAGTACTATGTCTGGACCTCTGACGAGGTCGCATCTCTGCTATCGCCGCCCGAGTGGCAGGTGGTGCAAGCGCGGTTTGGATTTCTCCGACCACCCAACTTCGAGGGCAAGGCATGGCACCTGCATGTCTTCGTCGACGGAGAGGACCTGCATGCGGCGACCGGATTCGACGCCGAGACGACAAAAAAGTTGCTGACATCCGCCCGCGCAAAGCTTTTTGCGGCGCGGTCCGCCAGAGTAAGGCCCGGGCTCGACGACAAGATCCTCACCGCCTGGAACGGCTTGATGATTCGGGGTATGGCGGTGGCGGGTACCGTGCTGGGTGACGCCCAGTTCGTCGACTCCGCTACTCGGGCCCTGGATTTCCTGCGTGATCGAATGTGGGTTGACGGACGGCTGCTGGCCACCAGCCGCCAAGACCGGTCGCACCTGGCGGCTTATCTTGACGACTACGCATTCGTCATGGACGGTGCACTGACCCTGCTGCAGATCCGGTGGCGCCAATCGGACCTCGCGTTCGTGGTCGACCTGGCGAGAGTCTTGTTGGAACATTTCGAGGATCGCGACCGAGGCGGCTTCTTCTTCACCGCCGACGACCACGAGGCCCTGATCCATCGGCCCAAGCCGATGATGGACGATGCGGTGCCGTCCGGAAACGGGGTCGCGGCCCACGCCCTATCCCGCCTCGGCCATCTGCTCGGCGAATCAACGTTTCTGGAAGCGGCCGAGCGCGCCATCCGCGCGGGATGGGCGAGCGTCACCCGCGTTCCCCACGCGCACAACGCAATGTTACGAGCGGTGGAAGAGTACATCGACCCGCCCCAGCTCATCGTGCTGCGCGGGGAGGGCGAGCAGCTCGAGCGCTGGCGGTCGCGGTGCCTTCGCCACTACGCACCACGCCGGATGACCCTCGCGATTCCAAGCAATGCTGGTCGATTGCCTGGCCTGCTGGCAGAGCGCAAACCGCTTGGTGACATCGTCGCCTACCTGTGCGACGGGCATCAGTGCGGCCCACCCGTCACCGAGTTCGGCGCGCTCGAGGAAGTCCTGGCACGAACCGAGGTGGAAGCCCGAATACCGCTCAGCTAAGCTCGCGCCGTGTCGCAGGGCCGAGGCTCAAAGGGAGTAGTCGAAGTTCTCGCGAAATCGTTCCTGGAACTCGGTGAGTTCGAAACTGTGGTTCTGAGTCCCCGGATGCTCGATCGCGATCGTCCCCATCAGCGAAGCGATGCGACCGGCGGTATCCCAATCCATGTCGCTCATCAGCGCGTACAGCAGTCCCGCTCGGTACGCATCTCCGCACCCGGTTGGGTCGACGGTCGATCGAGGGGTGGCCGCCGGGACCTCGATCACTTTCTTGCCGGCATGAATTACCGAGCCTTGCGCTCCGCGGGTAACGATTACCGCATCGACCTGTTCAATCACCTGGTTGATCGAAAGACCGGTTTTCTCCGCGAACATCTCCCACTCGTAGTCGTTTACGGTCAGATAGCTCGCTTGCTCGATGAAATGCTTGAGATCACTTTTGTCGAACATGGGCAAGCCCTGGCTCGGGTCGAAGATGAACGGAATTCCCTCCTCGGCGAACTGACTCGCATGTTGGATCATCCCCTCGCGCCCGTCCGGCGCAACGATGCCGATGGTCACTCCTTCGGTATCGCCGACGTTGTTTAGATGGGAGAAGTTCATCGCTCCGGGATGGAAGGCGGTGATCTGATTGTCGTCTAGGTCGGTGGTGATGAACGCCTGGGCCGTGAAGTGATCGTGCATGATGGTGACGTGTCGTCGAACTACGCCATGGTCATCCATCCATTTCGCGTAGCGGCCGAAGTCCTTCCCCACCGTGCCCATCGGCAGCGCCTGCGCACCCAACAGGCTCATGTTGTATGCGATGTTGCCCGCACACCCTCCGAAATCTTGCCGCATCTCGGGCACCAGGAACGAGACGCTCAACACGTGGACCTTTTCGGGCAGGATATGGTTCTTGAACCGATCCTGGAACACCATGATGTTGTCGTAGGCAATCGAGCCGCAGATCAGCGCCGACATGAGCTTCCTCCCCCTCTTAGTGGTCCCGACCCGAACCCTCGCACGCCAATCGGCGAGAATCGAGCGTCAACCGATCAAACCGCCTCCTCCCCCAACGCGCGCCCCGCTTGCAGCACGGACGAGAGAAATCGACCGGTGTGCGAGTGGCGCGATTCCGCGATCACCTCCGGCGTGCCGGCCGCAACCACCCGACCACCACCCTCGCCACCTTCGGGCCCGAGGTCGATCACCCAGTCCGCCGTCTTGATCACATCCAGGTTGTGCTCGATCACCACCACCGCGTTACCGCGGTCCCGCAACCGATGCAATACGCGCAACAATTGCTCGATGTCGTGGAAATGCAGGCCGGTGGTAGGCTCATCCAGGATGTACAGCGTGTTGCCGGTGTCGCGCTTCGAGAGCTCCTTTGCCAGCTTCACGCGTTGTGCCTCACCTCCGGAGAGCGTGGTTGCTCGTTGACCGAGCTTGACGTACGACAGGCCGACTTCCATCAGGGTATCGAGCTTTCGCTTCACGATCGGCACCGCGTCTAACAGCCCCCGGGCATCCTCCACTGTCATTTCGAGCATCTCGTGAATGTTCTTGCCCTTGTACCGGATATCGAGTGTTTCTCGGTTGTAACGCTTGCCCTTGCATACGTCGCACGCCACGTAGATATCCGGTAGGAAGTGCATCTCCACCTTGATGACGCCGTCACCGCTACAAGCCTCGCATCGCCCACCCCGCACGTTGAAGCTGAAACGCCCCGGGGTGTAACCGCGCGAGCGCGCCTCCTTCGTTCCCGCAAACAACTCGCGTATCGGTGCGAACAAGCCCGTGTAAGTGGCTGGATTCGACCGCGGCGTACGTCCGATCGGCGACTGATCGATGTCGACGACGCGGTCGAGCATGTCCAGCCCCTCGACGGACTCGATGGGTGCACAGTCAATACTCGAGTTGTTGAGCGCTCGTGCCACCGCCCGGTACAAGGTGTCGTTGATCAGGGTCGACTTCCCGGAGCCCGAAACCCCCGTCACACAGGTCATCAGTCCAAGCGGGATCTCCACGTTCACGGACTTAAGATTGTTCCCGCTCGCGCCAACGAGCACGATGAGGCGCTCGCGGTCGACCGCAACCCGCGAGTCGGGCACCCGGATCCGGCGCCGGCCGGCTAGATACTGGCCGGTGAGCGAAGCCGCATCGTTCGAGATCTCTCGGGGCGGTCCCTGGGCTACGACACGGCCACCGTGGACTCCGGCACCAGGGCCCATATCCACGACATGGTCGGCCGCTCTGATCGCCTCAGCGTCGTGCTCGACCACGATCACCGTGTTGCCCATGTCCCGCAGCCGGGTAAGGGTGTTCAGCAAGCGCTGATTATCACGCTGATGCAGACCGATCGAGGGCTCGTCCAGGATGTACATGACCCCCACCAGCCCCGCCCCGATCTGGCTCGCGAGCCGGATGCGTTGCGCCTCTCCACCCGACAGCGTCTCGGCCGACCGATCGAGCGCCAGGTAATCGAGCCCCACATCCATCAGGAACTGGAGCCGTTGGTTGATCTCATGCAGAATCCTGTCGGCGATCTCCGCCTGCTTTCCGACGAGGTCGAGGCCGCGAAAGAACTCAAGCGCCTGTCCGACCGGTAGCGCGGTGACGGCCGAGAGATTGGTGCCGCGCAGAAGCACGTGGCGGGCGTGTCGGTTCAGGCGGGTTCCATCACAGGCGGGGCAAGGCATGGTGCCGCGATACTTGGCAAGCTCCTCGCGGACAACGTTGGACTCCGTCTCGCCGTGCCGTCGTTCCATATTTGGTATGACACCCTCGAATGGGTGTGTGCGCGTGTAGCTGCCCTGCCGGTCGTCATGATAGGTAAACTCGATCGGCTCCTCACCACTGCCGAAGAGTAGGACGCTTCGAACCGCCTCGGGCAGGTCCCGAAACGGTGTATCCACATTGAAGCCATAGTGCGCTGCGAGCGCTTGCACCATTTGGAAATAATAGGCGTTTCGGCGGTCCCAGCCGCGAATTGCGCCGCCCGGCAGACTAAGCTCGGGATGGGCAACGATCCGATTCGGGTCGAAGAACGCCTTGACTCCCAGTCCGTCGCAATCGGGGCAGGCCCCAGCGGGGTTATTGAACGAGAACAGGCGCGGCTGCAGCTCGGGCAGGCTGTACCCACACTGCGTGCAGGCAAATTTCGCCGAGAACACGAGGTCTTCGCGCTCCGGTGCATCCATCCAGGCGACAAGAGCCCGGCCATCGGCAAGGCCTAGACCCGTCTCGAACGACTCCGCCAATCGCAGCTTGAGCTCGGGGCGCACCTTGAATCGGTCGACGACCACCTCGATGGTGTGGCGGTGGCGTCGATCGAGCTCTGGCATGTCATCGAGCTCATGCACCTGACCGTCTACCCTGACGCGCAAGTATCCCTGCGCCCGCAGACCCGCGATGACCTGCAGGTGCTCACCCTTGCGGCTCTCCACCAACGGCGCGAGCATCATCAACCGGCTGCCCTCGGGAAGGGCGAGAACCTGGTCCACCATCTGGCTGACGGTCTGGGCCTTGAGCACGGTGTGGTGCTCGGGGCAGTGAGGCTCTGCCGCCCGCGCGAACAGGAGTCTCAGGTAATCGTAGATCTCGGTTATGGTCCCTACCGTCGAGCGAGGATTGTGGGAGCTTGACTTCTGCTCGATCGATATCGCCGGGGACAATCCCTCGATATAGTCCACGTCGGGCTTCTCCATGACGGAGAGAAATTGCCGCGCATACGAAGACAGCGATTCAACGTAGCGTCGCTGCCCCTCCGCATACACCGTGTCGAACGCAAGTGACGACTTGCCCGATCCGGACAGACCGGTGACGACAACCAGCCGGTTTCGCGGCAAGTCCAGATCGATGTTCTGGAGATTGTGAGTTCTCGCGCCGCGGATCCGGATGGTGTCCATTTTTCGATGCAGCAGCCCGAATTTAGGGGGGAAACGGCAAACTGTTAATATTAGCGGCTGGTGCGTCTGTGACGCAAAAAAACCCGGACCAAGGCGCACTTGCCTGCCGATACCGGGAAGGAATTTCGATCCGTGCCGCCGATTGAAGACCGGATGACTGCGCAAGAGTGGCGCGCGACCGCGGGGCTCGCGAGCGTGTTCGCGATGCGGATGCTGGGGCTTTTCATGGTCCTGCCCGTATTGACCCTGCATGCGGAGCAGTACAGCGGCTATCGTGTGGCATTGGCAGGACTCGCAATCGGGGCCTACGGGCTGACGCAAGCCGCGTTTCAGATACCGTTCGGGATGGCCTCCGACCGAATCGGACGCAAGCCGGTCATTGTTGCGGGGCTGCTCATTTTCGCTCTCGGTAGCGTCATTGCTGCCCGCGCCGACTCGATGTGGGGGCTCATTTTCGGTCGCGGCCTGCAAGGCGCGGGGGCGGTTGCCGGCGCAGTGCTGGCACTCACCGCCGACCTCACGCGCGAGGAGTCACGCACCAAGGCCATGGCCGTAATCGGCATGAGCATCGGCGCTGCTTTCGCGCTCGCTCTCGTTATCGGACCGCTCGTCAGTGCCCGACTCGGTCTGCCCGGGATCTTCTGGCTCACGGCCGGATTGGCGCTCGCCGGGATCGCGACCGTTGTGTTCGCGGTGCCGACCCCTCCGCAGGCCCGCCGCCACCGCGACACGCAGGCCGTACCCAGCCGGCTCTGGCCAGTTTTCAAGAACCCGGAGCTGGCGAGGCTGTTCGCCGGAATCTCGATTCTCCATCTCGTCCTGATGATGCTGTTCCTGGCGGTCCCCACCCTGTTGCGCGACGGCGCCGGACTGGCGACCGGTTCGCACGGGCCGGTTTATCTGCTGGTGCTCGGAGTATCGGCAGCGATCATGGTGCCGATGTTGATTCTCGGTGAACGGCGCGGAATTGTGAGATCGCTGTTCGTCGGGGCAATTGGGGTCCTCGGCCTCTCCGTTGCCGCTCTCGGCTTTGTGCCGCTCCAGTTCGCACCGATCGTGCTGGTGATGGTCGCATTCTTCGCCGCCTTCAATTTCCTGGAAGCCACCTTGCCCTCACTGGTATCGCGCCACGCCCCGCCCGAGGAAAAAGGTACCGCGCTTGGCGCTTACGCGACCGCGCAGTTTCTCGGCGCTTTCATGGGAGGATTGCTCGGTGGGCTGCTCTTGGAGCACCTCGGGCTGGTAGCGCTCTGCCTGAGTGGCGCCGCCCTCAGCGGCGTGTGGCTGGCGCTCGCTCTCGGCATGACCAACCCGAGCCGTTTGAGTGCGCGCGTGCTGCGGCTCGGCGCGCTTTCGCAGGACCAGGCCAGCCGCGCTGCCAGCCGGCTGGCGGAGATTCAGGGCGTGGCCGAGGCAGTGGTGATCGCCGAGGATGGTATCGCCTATCTAAAAGTGGACCGCAGCACCCTGGATGAGCGGGCACTGCGTGCATTTTCGGCGGCAAAGGCTTAAATTAATCCCCGAGCCGGGACGGCTCCATTGAAGTCGTTCTTCGTGCGGCGCCACGAGGGATTGGCCATGGAAGGCCCACTAAAGAACGATGCTCACGACAGCACTTTGAATCTGGTTTGCGTCCTTCCTACGGGTTTCCCTACCTCTCGCGGCGAGCCAACCAGCTTTTTTGAGGAGAAATAGCATGGCCAGAGGCGTGAACAAAGTGATCTTGGTCGGTAATCTCGGTGCAGATCCCGAGACCCGCTACATGCCGAGCGGTGCGGCGGTGACCAATCTTCGAATTGCCACCACTGACTCGTGGAAGGACAAACAGAGCGGCGAGCAGCAAGAGCGTACCGAATGGCACCGGGTGGTGCTGTTCGGAAGACTAGCCGAGATCGCGGCTGAGTACCTGCGCAAGGGTTCTCAGGTCTATCTGGAGGGAAGAATTCAAACGCGCAAGTGGCAGGGTCAGGATGGCGCCGACCGATACACAACCGAGATTGTCGCGAACGATATGCAGATGTTGGGGCGCGCCGGGGGTGGCGGAGCGTATCAGGGAGGGAAAGACTCGCACCCGGAATCCACCACCCAGCCGGAGAGCGCCGTCGCGTCTACCTCGAGCGGCCCACCACCGGACGAGTTCGACGACGATATCCCCTTCTAGCGGTACACCGGCGCGGCCGCAGTGCCGAACGGCAAGAGATGAATCCTCCGGTCGGGCCGTGACGGGCATCCCCGCATCACCAGTGCGGTCCTGGCGCAAGGCGAAATCGATGGAGACGAAAGTCTTGCGGGTAGAGCTGGTGTGCGAGTCAACGAACGGGCGCAGCCGATGGCGGTGGAATCAATTCGTACCGTCGCGCACGTCATCTGAATTGATCGGTGGCGGTGCAACGATCGGAGGTGCCTCGCGTGGCTAGAGGCCGGCCCGCTGCCCTGGCCGCGCTCATCTGCATCATGCCCGGTGGATTGCCGGCCGGCACCAACCTGCCGTCCCCGGGCTACCCTTCCCACGATTGTGGCACCAAGCCCGAGACGCCCGAGCGAGCGAGCGTCTTCATGTCGGAAGCGGAGCTCGAGGCCTACAACGCGGCCGTGGACGTTTACAATCATGCGATGGCGCAATACGTCGCCTGCATTCAGCGCTTCGCCGACAATGCCGCCAGCGACATCCGCGAGATCCAACGCAAGGCGAAGGCGGCCATCGAAGCGGTGAATGACTGAGCCGAATGCGAGCTCGCACATGTTTCGACCCGTCGCCGGGGTCGGCCGGCTCGAAGATGTTCGGCCCGTCACGGCCGGCCGTTTCCGTCTGGGGGTCGAAGTGTCGGGCCTTTGAGATCGGCGGCGCTGCCTGAAAGCTGTCGGTTCTTGGCGGTTTCGCGCAATAATGGGCGCCCTTCACTCCGGGCGTTGCGATGCGATCGAGCCGGCTTGTACCGCTCATCTCGATTTGTCTTATCCTCAGCGCACCGCGCTCCGGCAATGCTCTGGACCTGTGGGAAGCCGCCTCACGCGCCGACGATATCAACGAGTTGAGGCGCACCTGGGACCGGGCCGAGCTGCGAGTCCCCGGGCACCTCATCGGTCCTGACACTCCGCCCATCTATGGCTATCTGGGGGCGGAGTACGTGCAACGCCGGCTGGCGATGCTGCCACGCGACGTCCGCGTTCCCGTCGTCGTATTCCTGCATGGCTGCACCGGCATCGGGCTCGTCGAGAACAAAGTCGGTAGGCTGCTCGATCAGGCCGGCTACGCCGTGCTGCTGCCCAACAGCTTTGCCCGCGACGTACGGGAGCGAAACTGCGACTACTCGAACTACTCCTCGGGCATGTTTCCCGTTGCATACCTGTATCGGCGAGCCGAGCTGATTTCCACCGTGCAACACTTGCGGTCGCTAGACTGGGTCGATCAGGACCGAATCTGGCTCGGTGGCTTCAGCGAAGGGGCAGTGGCAACCGCGCTGTGGGGGGGCGAGGTAGACGTCAGCGGCTACATCATTGCCGGCTGGACTTGCACGGCGCCGCCGCAATTCGGGTGGCTGAACGGACTTCGCACCCCGCCCTCGCGCCCAGTGCTCGCGATCGTGAGTCGCTGGGACCCTTGGTTCAACTGGCCGGGCTGGCAAGGTGACTGCGGCACGATGGCCGCCGACCGGAACAATGTGGTGTCGGTGCTTATCGACGGCTCTGTGCACAACGTGTTCGCCTATCCGGAGAGCACGCACGCGCTTCTCGATTTCCTCCGAGACCAGGCGATGCCAGAGTGAGCTAACCTGGATGTTTCACCAAGAACCCGGAATGATGGCGACGGATAGGCGGATCTGGACGCCTGGCTGGAGCGCAAGGGATAGCGGTGGCTATCGCTTGCGTGAAGTCCAGGTCCAGGCATGCATAGCCGAGCCAGCGACCAGGTAGACTTGCCGCGAAAACCAATTGCACCGCGCTCGGGCCGCTCAAAACGGTTCGTTTTATCATCGCTCTCAGAAGCCTGATGACGAGCGGCGAAGCGCCTGGGTGAAATATCCAGGTCAAGCTCTATCGGAGGCTATCGACTCGTCAATGCGGCGTTGTCGCCTTCGCCTCCCCTTGCGCATTCTCAACCACGAATTCTGCTGCGCACGCACAGGGTATGAAGAGACCGTGTGCGCGGCGTCACATTATTGCGTCCTTCGAATGTGCGCTCGCTCACAGACTGACTGTCGACTTCATTGGCACAATTCGTGCTAGGGATGGTGAGGCAGACTTGAGAGTCGCTCCTAGGGGGCCCTCACGCTGCCGGGGTGCAGCAGCACTCACCCCGTCAGCTTCCGAAATCAAATGGAGATACGGAAATGGACGCACGCAACTACTCATCGGCAAGAGAGGCGCAGCTCGCGCAGGAGCTCTCCGGGCTCAATCATCGTCTCGCAGAGACCGCACAAGCTAATAGCCCTCACTCGAGGTGCGTCGCTTCCTACCTGAAGCAACTCGCCAAGAACAAGCGCGACAAGCTCGCCGCCCTGCGCTACGAGCGGCTTCGCGTCGGCTGAGAATCAGACACCGAGGCCTGGGTGGACCCCGGGGCGGTAAGGTTTGCCTTGCCTCAGCCCCGCGGGAAACAGGCCGCGAATAGCTCTCTACCCAACGTCCCCTTCATTTCCCGCACCCCGCGCACCACCTCAACTCGGGCAGATTCGCACGCGGTTCGGCTGGAGAACTCATGGAATCTCGTGTCAGAGGCAACCCCGGCCGAGCTCGAGAAGACGGTGATTACGACAAGAACGTAGGGCATCTTGCTCTCCGGATGCAGGTGACCCGATTGGATCCGCTCATGAGCGCGTAGAGTCGGATCCGATCGACAGGAAGTTTTCACCATCAAGATCGCGGCACGAGCGTTCGAACCTGCGCTCGGAACGAAGCGATCACCGCACGCACCGTCGCAACGATCCCGACGGACGATGCACCGTGGCGATTATGCGCAATCCTCGCCGTCGACGACAACAAGCACGCACCGCGCAAGTTAAGTTATCATCCTGATTCACAACCTGGTTGCGGCGAGCTGCGCCCATTGCGATCGCGCCTGGTGAATGGCGACGAAGCCCCGATGCGGCGCGGTTTGCAGGTTCGCCCGCAACCGTAATTGGAGGGCACGCACGAGCAGCGTCGGCCCATCCGCAGCGCGGTCGATTGGCCCGGGCGGGATGAGCCACGCGAGCGGTAAACACAACAACAAGAATCGAAAGGATCGACATGTCGAACAAAATAGTCTGTCTTGACGGGTTCACCCTCAATCCGGGTGACATCGACTGGGCGCCCTTCGAGGCTCTCGGTGACCTAGTGGTCCACGAGCGCACGTCCCCGGAGCAGGTCGTGGAGCGCGCCATTGACGCACCCTACGTGCTGACGAACAAGACGCCGCTTCCCGCCGAGACGCTGCGCGATCTCACGGGACTTCGATACGTGGGAGTTCTCGCTACCGGCTATGACGTGGTCGATGTCGAGGCCGCGGCGACCCGCAGCATCGTGGTCACGAATGTTCCCACGTACGGGACCGATTCGGTCGCGCAGCACGTCATTTCGATGGCCTTGAACATGGTGCGACCAATCGCGATTCACGCCGATGCGGTTCGTGACGGATACTGGTCGAGATCCCCCGACTGGTGTTTCAGCTTGGCTCCGATCACATCCCTGGCCGGTAGGACACTCGGAGTCGTTGGCGTCGGGCGAATCGGAATGGCGGTAGCCCGGATCGGTGCGGCAATGGAAATGCAGGTGGTCGGCCACGACGTCAACTGGCCGTCCCCCTCCGGATTCGAGGGATTGGTGGTCAAGCGTCTGAATCTCGAGGAGCTCTTCGAGCGCGCGGATGTCGTCACCTTGCACTGTCCGCTCACCGAGGCCAACCATCACCTCGTCGATGCTCGAATGCTGGCGCGGATGAAATCCGATTCGCTCATTATCAACACCAGCCGCGGGCAGCTCATCGATGGGGCCGCCCTTGCAGCAGCGTTGCGCGAGGGGCGAATCGGCGGCGCCGCGCTGGACGTGCTCGAGAATGAACCTCCCCGGGATGATGATCCCTTGCTGAACGCCCCTGGTTGCACGATCACGCCCCACATCGCGTGGTACGCTCGGTCGGCCCGCCAGCGCCTTATGTCGATGGCGGCGGAGAATCTGCAATCCTTCATCGCAGGGCGCCGACGCAACCAGGTCAACTGAGCCGACGCGCCAACCCCGCGATTGATGCACGAGCTATCGAAGAAATTTCTCTCGAGCCAGGAGGCGGCAGCGCGCGGCGATCGAGACGCGGAGTTTGAGCTCGGGCTGATGTACGGTCTCGGCCTCGGCGTCGCTCAGAGCTACACCGAGTCGTTGAAATGGTACGAGCGGGCAGCACGCCGAGGTTGTGATCGGGCGCAGGTCAACCTCGGCTTCATGTTCGGCACGGGCCGAGGAGTTCCGCAAGATTTCGTTCGCGCGTACGCCTGGTACAACGTGGCCGCCGCCGGTGGGAATGAAACGGCCCGGAAAAACCGCGACATTGTCGCCGAGGACATGTCCAAGGGACAGCTAGAGAAAGCACAGATCCTCGCCAACGAGCTCTACGAATCGCTCTCGGATGACCGTGATCAGCCCGCAGAGAAGCTACCTGAGCCTGAGC
>JBFHLI010000047.1:0-17208 GCA_041594935.1 Gammaproteobacteria bacterium
ACGGTCGGCGACGCGCAGCGCCGCCTCGACCTTCTGCTCGACCAGCAACATCGCCACCCCGGTGGCGCGTAGCTCCGAGATGGTCTCGAGGATCCGATCAACCAGGCTCGGCTGCAGCTCCTCGCTCGGCTCGTCGAGCAGCAGCACCCGGGGCTCGGTGCACAAAGCGCGACCCATCGCGACCATCTGCTGCTGCCCGCCGCTCAGCGCCCGGGCCGGCGTGCGCAGGCGTCCCTTTAGCGCCGGGAAGAGGTCCAACACCCAGCCGAGCCGCTCCGCGGATTCCCCGCCGCCCACCAGCAGCCCGATGCGCAGGTTCTCCTCGACCGTGAGGGCGGGAAACAACCGCCGTCCCTGCGGCACGTAGGCGATTCCATGGGCTGGAATTCGATGCGGCGCCAACCCCACCAGCTCGGTGGTACCGATCCGGATGCTGCCGCTGAGCCCGTCTACCAGCCCCATGATCGCACGCAGGGTCGTGGTCTTGCCGGCACCGTTGCGCCCGAGCAGTCCGAGCACGCGACCCGGCTCGAGTTCGAGGCTCACGTCGTGAAGCACCTCGACCCGTCCGTAGGCAGCGCAGACGTTCTCGAGGGTGAGCATCAGAGCCCGCCCAGATAGGCCCGCTGGACTTCCGGGTTCGCCTCGATGCTCGCCGGATCGCCGTCGGCGATGATCCGACCCTGGTCCATCACCGTAATGTGCGACGAGAGGCTGAGCACCACCGACATGTTGTGCTCGATCAGCATCACCGTCGCGCGCGAGGCGATCTCACGCACGCGTTCGCAAAAGGTCGCGATGTCATGCTCCGAGAGCCCCTGGGTCGGCTCGTCGAGAATGAGGAGCCTCGGTTCGAGTGCGAGTCCCATCGCGACCTCGAGAAGGCGCTGGTGTCCGTAGGGAAGCTCGCCGGCGCGGCGGTCTCGGTGCTCCGCGAGACCGACGGTGCCGAGCGCCTGGTCGACCCGCACGCCGAGGGTCGCCTCGTCGAGTCGCAACCATGACGCGGGCCCGCGCATCAGCCGGCGCTGCGCCGCGAGCACGACATTGTCGTTGACTGAAAGCGAGCGGTAGATGCTCGTTATCTGGAACGTGTATACGATCCCGGACCCGACCCGGTTCCAGGGCGCCATGCGCGTGATGTCCCGACCCTCGAAGAAGATCCGCCCTCGGCTCGGGCGGATCCGACCACAGACCATGCCCACCAGCGTGGTCTTGCCGGCGCCGTTCGGGCCGATGATGGCGCGGATTTCACCCGGCATCACCTCGATGCCGACGTCGCTTACCGCGTCCAAGCCCCCGAAGCTGCGCCCGAGCCCTTCGGTCACGAGGAGGGGCGCTTGGCCCGTCATGGCAGCCACCGGGCGAGCCTGGCACGAACCGTTCCCATGATTCCGAGGGGAAAGAACAACACCAGCAGCACCAGGGTGCCTCCAACCACGAACAGGTAGGCACTCGTCCAGCCGCTCGTCACATCGACCAGGTAGAACATCACCCCGGTGCCGAGCAACGGTCCGAGGGTCGTGCCCGCCCCGCCGAGCAACGTCCAGAGCAGCGGGTAGATCGAGAAGAGGATCGCCGCGAAGGACGCACCGACGTATGAGAACAGCAACGCATAGGCTGCGCCGGCCGCGCCGGCCATGCCGCCGGAGACCACCAGCGCGAGCAGCTTGTAGGCGTAAGTGTTGTAGCCGAGTAGGCGCGTGCGCTCTTCGTTCTCCCGGATCGCGACGAGGATCCTCCCGATCGGGGAGCGCACGATGACTACGCTCACCGCGAAGCACACTGCGAACACGGCGAGGGCCACGTTGTACTTCACCCCGGAGATGACCAGGGCCTCGGGTAGCTTGCCGGACAGGATAAAGCCCTGGTCACCGAGCGTGATCTCGTTGAAGTAGAGGATCGTGAGATAGCACGCCTGCCCGAACATCATCGTCACGATTAGGAACGAGACCCCGCTGGTTCGAAGCGCGAACAGCCCGAAGACCGCGGCCAGCACGAGCGCCGCGAGCACCCCGAGGGTGAAGCCCGAGAAGGCGCCGAGCCCGAGGTAGTAGACCCCCAGTCCGGTGCCATACATGCCGGCGGCAAAGAACATCGCGTGCCCGAGGCTCATGAGCCCGGTATAGCCAAGCAGCAGGTTGTAGCCGACCGCGTAGGTCGCAAGCAGCATGATGCGCGCGACGTTGGTGTGGTGATACTCCCCGAGAAAGAACTGCGCTACGAACAGAGCCCCGAGCACCCCGAGGTGCAATAGCAGCACCCGCATGCGGGTACCCGTCATCAGGCGCGCTCTCCGAACAATCCGCTCGGGCGCACCACCAGCACCAGCGCGACGAACAGGGTCGCGAGAATCTTTGCCAGCGTGGGTGCGAAGAACATCGAGATCACCCCGTCGCTCATGCCGATGATGAACGCCGCCACGATCGTCCCGCGCAGGCTGCCGAGCCCGCCGATGATCACCACGATGAACGAGAGCAGCAGCGGATCGAGCCCCATCAGGTAATGCGCCTGCTGGATCGGTACCACGAGGACACCGGCCACGGCTGCGAGCATCGCCCCGGCTGCGAACACGAGCGCGTACACCCGGCGCACGGAGACGCCGTGGGCCTGCGCCATCTCCGGATCTTGCTGCGTCGCTCGCATGTAGAGCCCCAGCTTGCTCTTCGCCATTACCGCCCAGGCGCCGAGCAGCAGGGCAATCGATGCCCCGATCACGATCAGCTTGTAGCCGGAGTAGCCGAACCACGGAAACGAGACCCGGAAGTAGATCGGCGCCTCGACCGGACGGGCATCCGGCCCGAAGAACGTGAGCACCGCCTGCTGCAGAATGTAAAGCAAGCCGATGGTGGCGACGATGGTGCTCTCCGGGTGATAGTCAACCCGGCGCAGGACGAGCCAGTCGGTCGCGACCGCGAGCCCCCCGACCACCAGCGGCGCGAGCGCCAGAGCGAGGAGAAAGCCAGCGAGGGGTGAGCTGTCGACCATCGACGCCGCAACCCACGCGAGCACCGCACCGAGCATGTAGAACTCGCCGTGGGCCACGTTGACGATGCGCATCACCCCGAACACGAGAGACAGCCCGAGCGCCGTGACCGCGAGCACGCAGGCGGTCACGGCACCCTCGAGCAGAGCCAGCAGGAGGTGCGGCCAGAAGCTCACAGAGGCTGCTTGGTGTAGTCCCCTTCCGGTGCGTACTTTCCGTCCTCGATGGACGTGGTATGCACGACCTTGAGCCTGCCGCCCTGAACCTTGGAGATGAACTGCCGCCCGTAACACTGGTGCAGCTTGCCGTCAAAATCCTTGGGTCCCTGCGGGTGGGCGATGCCTTCGTTGAACCCGCGGAACCCCTCCATCGTTTCGATGAGGGCGGCAACGTCCTCGGGAGTGCGACTGCGATAACCGCTCTGCTCGACCCCCTCCTTGATCGCATAAAGGGTCTCCCAGCAGCCGAACATGTGCGAGTTGGTCGAGACATCCTTCGGATCGGCCGCGCTCGCCCCCTCGGCATTGATGCCGACCCGCGAGCGGTAGTGGCGCGCGTACGGCGTATCCAAACCGTCGGCGTAGCGGGGCATTGCCTCCCACAGGTGCGTGCCTTCGAGAAATTCGAGGCCGGGGCTCGCGATGCTGACCCCTTCGAGCGAATCGATGAATCCGAAGATCTCCGGTCGCTTGGAGCCAAAGTGCTCACCCATCTCCTTCACGAAGGTGAGCACACCCGGGCCGACCATCACATGGTAGAGCACCTCGGTGTCGGCGGGGATGCGGGGGAAGTACTTGGTGTACGACGACTCCGTCGGCGGGATCGCGAGCAGCGCCGCGATACTTCCGCCGCGGGCCTTCACCGCAGCGCTGAAGAAGTCCCGGTGATCATAACCGAACGCATAGTCGGGGAAGATCATCGTCACCCGCTTGCCGAGATTGTCGGTGATCCACGGTGCCATTGCCGAGACTTGCGCACGCACGTCGGTGATCCCGGGCTGGAACACGTAGCGATTGAGCTTGCCGGATGCGACGTGATACCCCTCGCTCACCACGAAGTAGGGGATCTTCAGCTCGCCCGCGCGCGGTGCGGAGCCGATCACCACGTGCGAGAAGAGCGGGCCGTAGACGAAATCCACCTTGTGCTGGTTGGCAAGCTTCTCGACCACCTCCGCCCCGCGCTTCGGATCGGTGCCGTCGTCCTCGGGAACAAGCTCCACCGGACGACCCGCGATGCCACCGTTCTCGTTCATGTACGCCGCGGCCGCGTTGGCGGTGCGCTCGTACCAGCGACCGTAGGTGGCGCCGATTCCGGTGCGGTGCACCTGGAAGCCGATGCGGATCGGGCTATCGCTCCCGGCCGCGTAGGCGGAGCGCGCGAGTGGACCCGTCGCGAGCGTGCCAACGCCGGCGAGCGCGGCCGCACCGCCGGTGACGGTAGCGGCTTTGATGAGGTTGCGACGAGTGATGGTGTGCTTGTTGTTGGTGTCCGGACCGCGGCTCTTGGTCTTATCGGTCATCTCTCCTCTCCTTTGGTTCGACGCGTTGTTCTCGTTCGGTGGTGGAAACGCGAAGCGCCGCGCCCCCGCCGTTGCGAGGTCTATAGCACACCCGGGAATCCCCGGTCCATTCCGCCCGAAGGGAATGCGACGGCGCCAGCAGCTACGCCTTCAGGCCGCCACCGGGCTCGACAGCAGCCACAGACCGAACAGCGTGTAGGCGATCATCAGCCCAGCCAGCGGGGCCCCGGCGACGGCCGGCGCGAAGTGGCGTTGCGTCTGCTCACCCATAAGAGCATGGGCGACGACCACCGCCGCGACATGTGCGCCCACGATGGCACCGACCTGCAGGTACCAGATGAGCGTCACCGAGGCGTGATGCGAGAGGAACGACGCGGTCACGTGCAGGTCACGGGCCCCCAGTAGATTCCACCCCTGTCCCAGCGGGTCGGAAAGCGCCTTCAGCGCGTACTGGGCGTCAACGAGGAACGACGGCAGGTAGTGCGCGAAGTGATACCCGAAAGCGATCGGCACGATGGAGACGACGAGCCCCCGCAGCGCCCCCAGAGGCCGGGTCCGCGAGCCGAGCGCCCCGGCGACGGCACAGAGGGAGTATGCCGCGAACAGCGACAGTGATGCCCCCAGGAGGCCGAGCGAGTTACGGCTGACCAGGTCGGTTCGCCCGGGATGCTCGAGCGGGTTTTCCCCGAGCAGGTGCAGCCACCAGAACGTGCGCGACAGGCCATCGAACGACACGATGGCAAGGGCGAGGATCACGAACGCCACCCCGGAAACCGGCAGCGTGCCGACCGAGAGCAACCGCGAGCCGGGAAGCATCAGCACGAGCTTCCGGGGTCCCCCGCCGCCGGCCTCGCCCCACTGCAGCGGCGCGACCCAGCTCACCATCCGAAAGAACCGCGAGAACACCTCGACTCGCTCGTTCCACACCGCATCGCCAAACAGCACCATACCGGTCACCGTGAAGACCGAGTAAGCGAGGACGACCTCGGCGAGGACCGCCGGGTCCTGGGGCGCAGGATGCACCAGCTCGAACCAACCGAACAGAAACAGCAACCCGACCGCCGGCCATTGCCCGAGCCACTCGGGACAGGCGAGCGGCCCGACCCCGCCCGCCGCGCGAAGCCCCGCCAAGCGCCGCGCGATCGCGGCGAGCGCCGCCCACGGATTTAGACACGGCCACAGCTCGCCGAACACCGCATGCGCGAGCGTGAGCCCCACCCAGGCGAGCGTCCAGACGGAGAGCGGCAGCGGGTTCGCTAGCGGGTCGCGGCTTCCGGCAAAGCCGACGACGATCAGCCCGATGAGCGCCGCGGACGACAAGGAATTGAGCCAGAGCGAGCGCCGCGCGAGCGGGCACAACGTCCACCGGGTCGACTCCAGCCAGCTGCGCAACCGACCGGCCGGACACAATGCGACGATGAAGAACGAAACCGCGACCACCACCGTCCCTCCGACCTGAACGAGCCCGGTCGGAAGCAGGAGGATGAATCCGCGCTCCCCGGTGTGCGCGGCCGCCGGCACCGCGACGAGCGCCAAAATCGCGAACGCGATTAGACCCGGCAAGGTCCTCGCACCCGGCGCCCGTCGCAACGCTCGCAGGCCCACGCGCCGCCTAAGGGCCGGAAGGCATTCAAGACTTCGCCCGCGAACTTGCCGCTCGGAACGCGGGCGGAGGACTCGGCGCCGCGGGTCGGGAAGCATGTTTCGAATCCCTTATCGCGTCGCACCACCGGCCAAGTCGATCACCACCGAGACGAGACCATCCACCACGCGGGCGAAACGCTCGTAGTCGACGACCTCGGGAAGGTCGAAGGGCGTGTGGTACTCCCGGTATCGGAACAGTGCGGTGTCGGTCACCATGATGGCCGGGTACCCCGCTTGCCAGAACGCCCAGTGGTCGGACCATCCGACCCCGGTGACCCACCCGGGAGCCGCGAGACCTTCGGACGGGAAGCGGGCGTGGCGACGGAAGCTCTTCACGGCCCGCCTCACCAGCGCGGTCGATCGCAGGTTCCCCACGAAACCGATGAAGTTCCCGGTATCGGGATAGAAGAGGCCAAACGGAAACGGGTAATGCTGGCTTCCGGGCTCATCGGTGTAATATCCGATCGTCTCCAGGGAGAGCATTGCCGCCAGCTTCTCGCCACGCTCGGCCATGCGAGTCGCATACTGCACGCTACCCATCGCGTCGGTGTAGGAGAACGGCGGCTCCTCGTTGACGAAGGCGACCAGGCGCACGCTGCGCGCCAGCTGGTGGCGCCTCAGCGCCCGCGCCAGCTCGAGCAAGGCGGCGACACCGGTGGCATTGTCATTTGCCCCCGGCGAGCCCTCGACCGAGTCGTAGTGTGCGCCGACTAGCACCATTCCCCGGCTCGGCTGTGCACCGACCAGCTCAACCTCGATGTTTCGTACCGGCTTGTCCTGAACATCAAACGCCTGCGACTGCGATTCGTAGCCGGTCACGGCAAGGTCGCTCTCGATGTACTGAGCCGCCCGGATCAGGGCGGTGTATCGACCCATGTTACGTTCACCAATGCGCCCGGCGAGGGTCTCTACGTGGGTTCGCAGTCGTTCCTTCAGTTCATGCTGCTCCTCGGAAAGCGGCTCCAACCTCCCCTGGAAAGAGCGTTCGGGCATCTTGGTGATGATCAACTGTCTCGCTCCGACAAAGGAAACCAGCAAGCAAACGACCAGGGCGGCCAGCCCGAGCGCGCGGCGTTGCTTGCCCGACATCAGGAACTTGGCGCCGGATCCACCTCACCCCCAGAGCTTCCCCGGGTGAGGTAACTCATTCTCCCGGCCATGCTCTCTCCGGGGATGCCGAGCATCCGCGCCGATGACTCGCCCAACTTCGCCGTCAGCGTGCACTTCGACCGGGTTGAGCGGTATGAACCAGCGCATGGTGAACCAAGCAAAGAGACTCTCCGAACCGAGATAGCGAAGGCCAAACCGGCGACCTCCCTGGGCGCGGAGCTCCGTAGTCACGGCGCCCTTCGATCGACATTCTCCCGGCCCAGGCCGACAAGCGCTAGACCAACGTAACCTCCGCACGGCTCGCGAAATGCGACCGTACGCCAAGAATACGGGCTCCAAAGGTATGTTGCACGGGACCCTCGCCGCGCCGACGCGGAGCACTCTCGGATAGAATGGTCGGCCACCGGCTCAGCCTGGGCACCGTGAAGGGGCGGGCGCGACCTAGGGGTGATTCGGGTAGCACGGACATGCGGGTGCGAAAACGTCTCACCCCGCTTCGGTCGGGGCCGCCAGCAGCGTTATCGTAGTGCTTGGCGAGCCGACGAGGCATGTGTCAATCGACGGCGAACATCCTCCCAAGATCATCGATTCAAATATTTTCCATGAACGCCCGACCGCTTTCTCGAACCTGGTGAAGTTCATCGAAGCGAGATCATCGACTGGAGCCAGACTCACAAGAGTCATGTGACTCATGCCCAGCATTTATGACATCAAGCCCTGGTTTCAAAGCCGGCTGCGTCCGTTCACCGGCCGGTTGGCGAGGACGGGGGTGCGTGCGAACCAGGTCACGATGTCCGCGCTCGTGCTATCCCTTCTCTCGGGGGCCTGCATCGGGTTGTACCCAGAGAGCCGATGGCCGATGTTGCTCGTGCCGGTCGCGCTGTCGCTGCGAATGATTCTCAATGCAATCGATGGAATGCTGGCGCGGGAGCATGACATGCAATCGGCGCTTGGCGCCTTGTTGAACGAGCTCGGCGACGTGCTTTCCGATGCCGCGCTCTACTTGCCGTTTGCGCTGGTGCCAGGCATTTCCGCGCCGACCGTCGTCACCGTCGTGGTCCTGTCCATCGTGAGCGAGATGACCGGCGTGGTCGCGGTCCAGATCGGTGCCAGCCGGCGCTACGACGGTCCGATGGGCAAGAGCGATCGAGCCTTTGTTTTCGGGGCGCTCGGGCTGTCGCTGGGTCTTGGCGCTTCGCCGCAGCCCTGGCTCGATCCGGTGCTCGCCGCGGTTGCGGTGCTGCTGGCGGCGACGATCGTCAACCGCGCACGCAATGCGCTGCGCGAAGTGGCCGAATGATGTTCTCTGCCCTCACCCCTAATCTCGCATGGGCGCTCACCGGCATACTGGCCCTGCTCTGCCTATCCACGGCCATTGTACGCATCCTCGGGCGCCGCCATCCCGATCGGGACTGGACAGAGTTACGGTTGCGGGTGAAGTCGTGGTGGCTGATGGCTGGTATCTTTGCGGTCGCGATCTCGGTCAGCCGAACGGTGTCCGTGGTCTTTATGGCCTTCGTGAGCTTCCTTGCCTTCAAGGAGTACCTCTCACTGATCCCGACCCGGCGCGCAGACCGCCGAGTGCTGCTCTGGGCTTACCTCGCGATACCGATGCAATACTACTGGATCGGGGCCGCCTGGTACGGCATGTTCATCATCTTCGTGCCGGTGTATATGTTCCTTCTGCTACCGATGCTGATGGTCCTCATCGGTGAGACCAAAGGCTATCTGCGCGCCGCCGGTACGTTGCACTGGGGGATGATGACCACCGTGTTTAGCCTCGGACACGCGGCCTACCTGCTGGTGTTGCCGGGAGAGGTTAATCCCGCCGGCGGGGGCGCCGCCCTGCTTCTCTACCTCGTCTTCCTCACGCAGCTCAACGACGTCGCCCAATATGTCTGGGGAAAGACGCTCGGGCACAAGAAGGCCCTGCCCAAGGTTAGCCCGGGAAAGACACAGGCCGGCCTGGTAGGCGGCGTCCTCACCACGATCGGCGCCGCGTCCCTGCTCGCGCCGTGGCTCACCCCTCTGACGTTGCTTCAGTCGGTCGCGGCGGGTGCATTGATCGGTCTCGCCGGATTTGTCGGCGATGTGACGATATCCGCCGTCAAGCGCGATCTCCACGTGAAGGACAGCGGGCAGCTGCTGCCCGGCCACGGCGGCATTCTCGATCGGGTGGATAGCCTCACCTACACCGCTCCGCTGTTCTTTCACTTCATGTATTACCTGCACTTCTAGGTGGCGCCGGTGAGAGTGCGTTGGTTGCGGCTCTTGTTCTTCGCCCTGATCGTGCGCCCCGTCGTCGGCATCGTGTTCGGCCTAAACGTGCGACACCGCGAGCGTATCCCGCGCGCCGGTCCGGCGATCGTGGTCGCGAACCACAACAGCCATCTCGACACCCTGGTGCTCATGTCCTTGTTCCCGCTGCCCACGCTGCCGAAGCTACACCCGGTGGCGGCAATGGATTATTTCATGCGCTCCAAGGCGCTTGCCTGGTTCTCTCTCAACATCATCGGCATCATCCCGATCGAACGGGGCGCGAGGGAGAAGGGGGTTGACCCCCTGGTTGGGCCGAGCGAGGCGCTCGGGCGAGGTGAGCTCGTCATCCTGTTTCCCGAGGGCACCCGGGGCGAGCCCGAGCACCTCGCCACGTTCAAGAAGGGTGTCTCTTTTCTCGCCGAGCGCAATGCGAGCGTTCCCGCGATTCCAATTTTCATGCGCGGGGTCGGTAGGTCGCTGCCCAAGGGAGCGGCGATTCCGGTGCCTCTCTTTCTCGACGTGTTCGTGGGGAAACCGGTGTACTGGAAGGGCAACCGTGATGCCTACATGCGCGAGCTGAGAGCGGCGGTGGAAAAGCTCGCGGGCGAGGGCCAGCCCAGGCAGTGGGCGTGACTCAGCCGAGATCGCGACTAGAGGACATCAGATCCCAATTGGTATGCGTAGCCGGTAAGGACAAGATCCACGTGCCCCTTACCAGTGCAAGGCGGTGACACGCCGGTTGGAGACCCCGCCCGCGGCGCCGGAGGCGCACGTAATTCAGTTATCATTCACGCTCAGCGACAACGTGCCGGGAGCTGGCCACCTTGCCGCCTGAGACGCGCACCCATTCCTACCCCAACGAAATCTATGATGAAGATCAGAACCAAGATTGCCAAGCTCGCTTACGATTTGCGCCACCGCGACGTGCCGCGCGTACGCCGTCAATCGGAGCTCAGCCGTGCCGCCGACGGTCAGGACGAGTACATCGCGCACCACTTGCTCAGCCACGTGCAGCGGGGGGTGTTCGTCGAGATTGGAGGTAATGACGGCGTGACCCTTAGCAACACCTATTACTTCGAGAGCGAACTGGATTGGCAGGGAATTTGTATAGAGCCTTTGCCGCGCGCCTACGCGGACCTGCGAAAGAACCGAAAGTGTACGACCGTACACGGTGCAGTGACCGACTACGATGGCGTGACTTCGTTCCTCGAGATCAGCGGGCCGTGCGAGATGCTTAGCGGCATACCTGACAAGTACGACGTTCGTCACGCGCGCCGGGTGCGCAAGAACCTTAGGCGCCACAAGGCGACCAGCCGTGAGATCACGGTACCCTGTTACACCCTGGCTACCGTCCTGCGTCAGCACGGACTGGGTCATGTCGATTATCTCAGCGTCGATACCGAAGGTGGCGAGCTGGAGATCCTGGAAAGTATCGACATGAAGGCCCTGAAGATCCGGGTCGTCAGCGTAGAGAATAACTATTTCACGCGTGGCATAGAGGACTACATGGTCGCCCAGGGCTATCGATTTGCGGCGCTAGCTGGACGTGACGAAATTTATGCGCTGGCCTGAGGATGGGGCTTGTGTCCATTCAGGGTATGTTTGAACTTTTCATGCCGGCTTTCGAGGGAATCGAAGAAAAACATTGGAACGATTCTTTCCGACCTGTTCGTAGCCGCGGTCCAGCATGAAGGCCAGCACATTCTGCTTCCAATCTTTGCCATGAACATGCTCCATGATGACAAATCTCGGCCAGAGTGCCTCCTGGGCGGATTCATAGAAGGGGCACAAGACCAAATCCTCCATTCCTTCCACATCGATCTTCATGGCGTCCACCTTCATGATCCGCCGCTCGGCCAAGACCTCGGCCAACGGCATCATCGGCACCTGCAATTGTTGCCCCTGAATCTCGCTCTTGACGATACTGCTGCCACCCAAGTCGCCTTCCGCCACAGTCAGACAGACTGTCTTACGCTCGGCGCCGAGCGCCGTCTGAATCGCAATGACCCGGTCCTGAAAACCATTCGCGCAGATGTTGAAGGCCAGTCGCTCGTAGGCAGCGGGGATTGGTTCCACCGCGAGTGCGCGGTAGGCGCCACACGCCACGGCGATCAATGAGTAGTATCCAATATTCGCGCCGACATCGAGAAATACACCACCGGCAGGCAGATTTTCCAGCAACATTCTGATTTCCTGGTCATCCCGGGCGCGCGACCCGAGCAGGATCCTGGTCTCGATGATGTTGTCGTAAGGATGCAGGCGGAACTTCACGCCGTGATACACAAGGTCCACCGGTGTACGCTCACCGGATGAAAACCATCGGCGCTGGAACCACCGTTTAGTAACGCCATGGGAAAATCCGAGCTTCACCAGCAGGCGCAGGAACCGTTTGTAGCCGGTTGGACGATAGGTACCCCACGGTGGCGCGTTGGTCGAGACGGGTTTGATTTCGAGCGATTCGTTCATGCGCGTACTGCTGTCTACGGTACTACACGCCGTTTAATCGGTGGCCAAAGACTCGATCAAGAAACGGTTACGATGCGATAGCCCACAAACCACTGTGCGAACCGAGGTTGGAGCCCCGAGAGGGAATCGAACCCCCAATAACTGATTACAAATCAGTGGTTATACCGTTTAACTATCGGGGCGAGGGGAATGATCATGAACTGTAGAAAATCAATCTGGATGAGGCAATCGTGGTCTCATCCACAGCGGACGGAGGCCGCTTCGATTTCGGGAAACGCCTCCGCGAATTGCGCCTCCGGGAACTCGTAGCCATCGGGGAAGCGTGCATCGTACCAGGCGGCCTGCTTGGTCTTGTAGCGGGGCAGGATGGACGGCTCGTAGCCCTTGCCCCGCAGCTCGGACAACCGCCGTTGCGTGGAGGCACGCTGACTGTAGATTCCGACCGATATCGCGTTGGCCATGTCACCCCGGCGAATCACGTAGATATCCTCGATCTCGTCCGCCTGCATTCGGGCGACGAACTCGAGCGCCTCCTCCCTGCTCGGAAAGGGTGGGAAGTAGACCCAGAAGACCGATATCTCCCGTCGCTCGCTCTCCCGCAGGGATGCTTCTCCACCCTGCGATGCGAGCCATGCCCCGATGCGCTCGACATCGTCCGGGCTCGAGAGCGGACCTACGCTGAAGCACATCGGCTCAGTCGGCGTCGGCACTTGGGTGTCTGCTACGGGCTCCGCCACCGGGCTGTTTTCGGCGAACGGACTCGGAGGCGCCCGTCTTCGTTCGCGCAGCGACTTGGCGTCGAATTCGCTCAGCAGCAGCAGTCGATCAACGTTGCCCGCGACCGACTCCTCCTGGGTCGTTAACTGTGGTGGAGGCGGGGCCGCATAGTTCAGGCGCCACGCGAGGAATCCGAGATTAACGAGCAGCATCGCATAGAAGATCCACTTCATGAGTCACTGCCCGCCATGATAACCAGTCCTTGCAACACCAAGTCGTCCTGCCGATCGCACCGGGTTCGCAAGACGCCTTGCAAGAGCGCGCCGTCGCCCCCGGTCAGAACGCACCTCGGTGTCTCTCCGAGTCGGTTTTCGAGCTCACCGAGCACCTTTTCAATCGTCGCGACCACCGCATAGGCAGCCCCCGCTGCCACCGCATCGCTTGTATTCGTTGCCAGCTCGAGACGAGGCAAGCCGGCACTCTGCCCAATTGCCCACGTATGCTCACCCAAGGCGCGACGCATCAATGATACTCCGGGCAGAATCAACCCGCCCAGGTGCACTCCGTCTCCTCCGAGAGCGTCTACAGTGAGAGCGGTGCCGCCGTCGACGACACAGACCGGCACACGATAGCGACGGTGGGCGGCAACTAGTGCGGCCCAGCGATCGGCCCCGAGGGCGTCCGGCGTCGTATAGGCATTCGTTACCCCCCAGCCGGCTGCGACCGAACGCACGAGCTCGATTTCCATGGCCCAGCGTGCGGCAACCCAGGACTGGATCCGCTGCGCAACATCCGCCCCCGCGACATTGACGATGAGCACCCGCTTCGGCTTGGTGAGCCGCGCCCACAGCTCATCGAGGACGCTAGTAAGCGGGACATTCTCATCACGTTGATCGTAGCGTGCCTGACCATGTCCGTGGAGCGAACCTTCATTTGCGCAGGCCCACTTGATGCGAGTGTTGCCGATATCGACGCAGAGGATCACGGCAGGAACCTCAAGCTCAGCTCGCCGGTCGAGAACCGTTGCACCGAACCGTCCGCGCGCAGCATGAGGGCCCCCGAATGGTCCACTCCGAGCGCCTTTCCGGCGACCTGGCGGTCCGGCAGGTGCACCACGACGGATTGATCGAACGCCAGATCGTGCTCGCGCCATCGCCCGGCAAACCCACCGAATCCGTCGCGGGAAAATCGGTCCAGGCCGTTCAAAACGCCCTCGACCATGGCGGCAGCGATCCGGTTCCGCTCCGGTGAACCCGTCATCGCGTGGCTGAGATCCACCCAGGATTGCCCGATGTCCGCGCCTTGCGACAACCCTAGCTCCACGTTGAGCCCGATCCCGACCACCACCCAGGGCCCGGCCGTGCTGTTGCCCCCCGCCTCCACCAGGATTCCGGCCAGCTTGCGGCCCTGCCACAGCACGTCGTTGGGCCACTTCAACCCGGCTCCCTCGACGCCGAGCCCGGTCAATACCCCCACCGTCACCACCCCCATCGCCAGGCTCAAACCATCGAGGGGCGGCCCGCCGGGGTTCAGCCGCCACAGCACCGAGAGAGAAAGGTTGCCAAAGGGCGACACCCAGCGCCGCCCCCGCCGGCCCCGCCCGGCGGACTGGTGCTCAGCCACGCACACCGACCCAGCCGGCCAGCCGGCCGCCGCGCCCTCGGTCAGGTAACGATTGGTTGAGTCGATCGAACGGAACAACTCGAGCCGCGTTAATAATGCCGTGCTCGCGGGCGTTAACCGATCGCGGATGCTTGGCACATCCAGCAGCTCGAGCGGCTTCACCCAGCGGTAGCCTTTCCCAGGTAGCCTATCAATCCCGACGTGGTGGCCATTCAGGCTCGCCGCCAGCCGAGGAATTGCAGAACGATTAACCCCTAGGCCCTGCGCCAATTCCGACTCCGAGTGAAAGCAGCCGTCGGCGAGCGGCTCGAGGAGTCGAAAGGCATCGGGCATGGGTGCCATTTCATCAGACGAGCCGGTCTCCTTCGATAGGCTCACCGCTGCTCCTCCTCGGTTGGCCCGCCTGCCTCGGCCTCTCGGCGGCGGGCCGGGGATTTCGCGGAGCGCCGGAGACTCTCGGGCAACAGGACCGCGATGACGACGATCACCACCAGGTTGGCAAGGCCGACAAAGAGGAGGATCTCGTCGGTCGAGCGCCGGAGGCTAAGCAACGCAAGGGTGGCGAGCGCCGACATGACCATAAACAGTGCGCTGACAATGTTGCTGGCCGCGATGACCCGCGCGCGGTGCTGCGGCGCGGCGCGGGACTGCAACAGCGTGAACAGCGGCACGATGTAAAGCCCCCCGAATGTCGACACCGCCAGCAGATCCAGGAACACCCACCAGTGGTGCGGCTGGGCGAGAAAACCCGCGATCCCGAGCAAGATCCGGGTTTCAGGGGCAGGATCGGCGAGCTGGCTGAGCACGTAGATCCCGGCCGAGAACACGCTCAACCCGAGGCCGCCGACCGCGACCAGCGCGAGCTCGATTCGTCCGGCCGAAATGCGTCCGCAAAGGATCGACCCCAACCCGATGCCGATCGAGAACGCGCTCAGCAGCAAGGTGACGACGTGAGCGTTGCCACCGAGCACGTCTCGCGTATAGGCCGGCAGAAGCTGCAGATAGGTGGCGCCCAAGAACCAGAACCATGCAATGCCGAGCGTTGCCGCGAGCACGTGACGGTTCTCGCGGCTCAGGCGCATCACCTCCACGGTTTGGCTAAGCAGATTCCAGTCGACGGCGATGCGTGGATCGGCGGGCGCCGCCCGCGGAATGCTGCGGCTCGCAAGCCAGCCCGCGACCGCGAGACACAACACCACGGCCGAGACCAGGGTGGGCCCGGTGCCTTGAACTGCAACCACGAACCCGCCCAGCATGGTACCGAGCAAGATCGCGAGGAAGGTGGCCATCTGCACGAGCGCATTACCCGAGATGAGCTCACCGGGCGCGAGGTGCTGGGGGAGAATTGAGTACTTAAGAGGACCGAAGACCGCCGACTGGGTGCCCATGAGAAACAGGATGGCCATGAGAAACCAGACGTTTCCGACCCAGAAACCGAGACCCGCGAGCGTCATGATCGCGATTTCACCGAGCTTTACCCGGCGAATCAGCATCGATTTCTCGTACTTGTCGGCAATCTGTCCCGCGGTGGCCGAAAACAGGAAAAACGGAAGGATGAAGATCCCGGCCGCAATGGTGACAAGACGGGCGCTGTCACTGCGAGCCCCGGCCGCGGTCAGAAACGTGATGTAGATGATAAGTGCGTTCTTATAGACATTGTCGTTGAAAGCCCCGAGGAACTGAGTCGTGAACAAGGGCAGGAAGCGGCGCGCCCGCAGCAGTCGTAGCTGGCTCGGGCGTATGTCAGGCACGGCTCAGTGCGCTCCGAACCACTTGGGCCGAGCCAAACCGGGCGCGCTCATGCCCCCTAATCCATCTGCGTCGGAGGCGCCACGCCCGCGAGAGCGGTGACTTCACCGGCCGTCTGATTGAACTCCACGAGCTCGGCAAGTTTCGCGGCGATGACCTTGAGCTCTTCAGGTTCCGACAAACGATGGCCGCCGCCCTTGATCAGGGTGACGGTGACGTCGGTGCTTATCAGTCGCTCGGCGAGCGTGAGCGAGGTCTGCCAGGGCACATCGCGATCGACGAGACCGTGGATCAAGCGCACCGGGCATTCGATCTCGAGTGGCCCGCGCAGGAGCAGATGACCCCGACCCTCTTCGATCAGCCTCCAGGTGATTGGATACGGGTCATCCACGTACTCGGACGGGAGATGCAGCTCGCCGGATTCACGCAACGTCGTGCGCTGCTCAGGATCGAGCTCGGCCCACATCAGGTCCTCGGTAAAATCGGGCGCGGCCGCGATCCCGACCAGACCGTGAATGCGATCCGGCATCCCGAGCGCGACGAGCAGCATGATCCACCCCCCCATGCTGGAGCCGACCAGCACGATTCGACCGGCCGTTGCCGCGTCGATGACGGTGAGCGCATCGTCGGCCCACGACCCGATGGTGCCCTGGAGAAAATCGCCCGACGACAACCCGTGTCCGCCGTAATCGAGGCGTAGGAAGGCCTGTCCTCGCGCGCGACAATACGTTTCGAGGTACAAGGCCTTGCTGCCGGTCATGTCAGAGGCATAGCCTCCGAGAAAAACCACGGTGGGCTCGGCCCCGCTCGAGTAGTGATAAGCCAGTCGGCCACCGGTGCGCGTGGTGAGGTAGCGAACGGATTGCGCAACCGATTCACTCATTCGGCCCGCGCCTCTAGCCTGGATACTTCGTCAAGGACCCGGGACGATGGCGACGGATAGGCGAGTCCGGACGCCGGGCGGGAGCGCAAGGGATAGCCGTAGCCATCGCTTGGCCGAAGCCCAAGTCCGGGCACGCGTAGCTGAGCCAGCGACCGGGTAGACTTGCCGCGGAAACCAATTGCACCGCGCTCGGGCCACCCAACACGTTTCGTTTTCTCATCGCTCTCAAAAGCTTGGTGACGAGCGGCGAGG
>JBFHLI010000048.1:0-17118 GCA_041594935.1 Gammaproteobacteria bacterium
GAGCTGATGGAGCATGCGCGCAAGATCAAGTCGGCGGGCGAAATCGCGTTGATGCGCCATGCGGTCGAGACCTGCGAGCGGGGCATGCGGGCCATGCGCGACGCGCTCGTGCCCGGCATCACCGAGAACGCGCTATGGGCGAAGCTGCACGAGACCAACATCGCGCTCGGCGGGGAGTGGATCGAAACCCGCCTGCTCTCCTCGGGACCTCGGACAAACCCCTGGTTTCGCGAATCGAGTCTGCGCGAGATCGAGCAGGGCGATATCGTGAGCTTCGATACCGATCTGATCGGTCCGTACGGATACTGCGCCGATCTGTCGCGCAGCTGGGTTTGCGGCGACGTGCCCCCGACCAACGAGCAGGCGCGCCTGCACGCCTATGCAGCCGAGCAGATCGCTTACAACCGCGAGCTGCTCAAGCCCGGGGTCGGCTTTCGGGAGCTCTCGGAGAAGGCCTGGAGGATTCCCGACGAATTCCTCGCCAGCCGCTATGGGTCGCTCATCCACGGGGTGGGCCTGTGTGACGAGTATCCCGCGATCAAGCACTGGCCGGACTTCGAGCAGCGGGGCTATGACGGGGTCGTCGAGGAGGGAATGGTGCTTTGCGTCGAGTCGTACATCGGCGCTGCGGACGGGCGCGAGGGGATCAAGCTCGAGGAGCAGGTCCTGATCACCGCCGACGGCCACGAGCAGCTATCAAGCTATCCGCTGGCGCTCGTCTGAGGGTGATGTAGAAAGACCGCGCCCGGAACCGACACCGCGGTGCTCACGGGCCCTACCGGGGGGCGATGTTCAGACCGCCCCGGCTCCAGGTGCCGTCCGGTTGCAGGCAAGCGGTGCCCCATGCCGGGACCGGTTGCCCGTCAATCGTGATCACGGTCTGATACTCGCGCTCCTGTAGGCAGCTGCGAACGGCCGGGGCAGGCGCCGGCGGCGGCTGCACGTATACCACCCGGGCCGGGGCGGAGCGATAGTAGATGTATTCCCGGGGGTAGTAGTAGTCGCGGTAGTAATGATCTCGATAATAGTAATTATCGCGATACCGATAATGCCGGTAGTGCGAGTGCCGGGCGGTATTGGCGATCGCGTAGCCGAGGACCGTGCCGGCGATGAGACCGAGCGCGAGATAGCCGTCACCGTGGGCACGGAATCCGTAATGCGACCGGCCGTGACCGTGGTAGCCATGATGTCGGTGGCCGTAGGAATGTCCGTAGCCACCCGCGAGCGCCGGGTCGGAGCCGAGTCCGACAACAGCAAGGACAACCGCTAACACCGAGAGCCTCAGAGTCATCGTCAGTTCTCTATCCCCACCTGTCGCTTCCGACTGATAGTTTCGACCTTTGTTCCCGGGGGTTCAAGCCGCCTAGTCGAGGCGGGGCGCAAACCGGGGGCTGAGGACGGCCGACCCGGTTTCCGGACTCGGTTACAATCACCCCGGGGGCTCCACGCGGAGAACGGTCATGGCGAAGAGAAGGGCACGCGAGCTGGGGCTCGACTTTCCGGGGCAACCGGGTCCGCTCAATGCAATCACCGACGTGCCGGGAGTCGAGGTCGGCTTCGCAACCCTGATCCGGGGCAAGGGAGATCTGGTGGTTGGCAAGGGGCCGGTACGCACCGGGGTCACCGCGATTCTGCCGCGCGGAAAGCGAGCCGAGCTCGCCCCCACCTGGGCCGGGTACTACGCCCTCAACGGCAACGGCGAGATGACCGGCACCCACTGGATCCAGGACGCGGGCTACTTCGAGAGCCCGATCTGTATCACCAACACCCACAGTGTCGGCATCGTTCACCATGCCATTTTGAAGTGGATGTTCGAGCGCTACGCGGGGTCCCGGCACCGCCACGACGTGAGTGCTCTGCCGGTGGTGGCCGAGACCTACGACGGCATCTTGAATGATATCAACGGGCAGCACGTGCGCGAGCGCCACGTCATCGACGCGCTCGAGCGTGCCGCCGGCGGCGCCGTCGCGGAGGGAAACGTGGGCGGCGGCACCGGCATGATCTGCTACGACTTCAAGGGCGGCACCGGCACCGCCTCGAGACGGTTCCGGGTCGGGCGAAAGCGATTCACGCTCGGGGTCCTGGTGCAGGCAAACCACGGGCGACGCGAGTGGTTGAGCGTGCTCGGCGTGCCGGTTGGGCGCCACCTTGGCGGGGCGGGGCTCGCCCACAAGGAGCAGGGCTCGGTGATCGTGGTGCTGGGGACCGATGCGCCGATGTTGCCCCATCAACTGACCCGGGTGGCCAAGCGCGCCGCGATCGGGATCGGACGTAACGGCACCGTTGGTGGGAACGGTTCGGGCGACATCTTTCTTGCGTTCAGCGTGGCCAACGAGATGTCGCTGCCCCGCTTCGCCTCCCCGACGCTCGGCATGCGCTTCGTCAACGACGAGCACTTTGACTCGATCTACCTCGCCGCCGTGGAGGCCACCGAGGAGGCGGTTGTCAACGCGATGCTGGCGGCCGAGGACATGACCACCGTTCGATCGCCGCAAAAAGTGTGTCGTGCGATCGACCACGATGCGCTGCTCGAGGTGATGCGTCGGTACAAGCGCTGCGCGTAGCCATCCGTCGGACCTAAACGATCTTCCTGCGGCGATCCTCGCCGGCTCTACTACGCCCGCGCGCGCAGCGACTTGTTTCCGCGTCAAACGATCGGCGCCTGCCCCTTAACCCGGATGTCCCCTCGCTCCGGACGGCTTCGGCCCGACGGAACGAGCCGGGATCTTTCGAGGTGAAGCGGTTATAATTCGACCCGAGGCGGGCAGGCTAAAAGAAGCCAGCCGCCGGGCTTGCTCACCGCGAGCGGCAAGTAGCCGGATCGGGGCGAATGACCCCGAGAGATAGCGGGTCGAGCTGACGCCGGTTCACCCCATTTTCCCCATGTTCACCGCGTCGTCTCCGCGTACTCCGCGGCGGGACCCCGGAACGGGCGCCGACCAGCGGCACCGTACGCCGATGCCCACCCGCCAGGTCGACGGATCGAATGGGCGGGCGGCGAAGCGACCGCGCGAGGCCGCCCGAGAAGGAGGACGTCATGCAATCCGAAGTTGAACTTCATCCGTGGGAAAGGCTCACGGAGCTCGTCGAGGCGGGTGATGCGAACGCTTTGCAGCAATTCCTCGAGTCGCTCACGCCGAGCCAGGCGGTGTACGCGATCTCTCACCTCGGGTCCGATATCCAGCAGAAGATACTGACCACCCTGACCCCGGCCGAGGCGGCCGAGCTCGTCGAGGACGTCCCTGACGCGCACGCGGTCGACATGATCGAGCGTTTGGCGTCCAGCGATGCTGCGAGCATCTTGAACGAGATGGACAGCAACGCGCAGGCGGACCTGCTGGGCGATCTGGACAAGGAAGACGCCGAGGCGATCCTCGCCGAGATGGACCCCGAGCAGGCCGAGGGGGCACGTCGGCTCATAGAGTACGAGTCGGACGTCGCAGGCGGGCTGATGTTCACCGAGTTCCTGTCTTTCCCGCGAGGTGCTCTGGTGCGCGACGTCGCGGAGGATTTGAGCGCGAGCGCTGAGGAATACGAGGACTACGACATCCAGTACCTCTACGTCGTTTCTCCCGCCGGCCGGCTGGTGGGGGTGATTCGGCTGCGCGACCTGGTGCTCTCTCCGCGCGACACTCCGGTGAAGGACATCATGATCAAGTCACCGATGTCGGTACCGGTCGACATGCCCCTCGACGAGCTGGCGGAGCTGTTCGAGCGCTACGAGCTGCTCAGCATACCGGTAGTCGACAAGACCAAGCGGATGGTCGGCGTGGTGCTCGAAAGCGATGTCGACGATGCGTTGATCGATCGCGCCGACAGTGATCATCTGAAGTCCCAGGGCATCGTCGGCGGCGAGGAGCTGCGGACCATGCCGGTCTTCACCCGCTCCCGGCGCCGGCTATCGTGGCTGAGCATCAACATCGTGCTCAACATCATCGCGGCCAGCGTCATCGCGGTGTACCAGGACACCCTCGCGGCGGTGATTGCGCTGGCGGTGTTTCTGCCGATCGTCTCCGACATGAGCGGGTGCTCGGGTAATCAGGCGGTGGCGGTGAGCATGCGGGAGCTCTCGCTCGGCCTCGTCAAGCCGCTCGATGCGTTCAGGGTCTGGGCCCACGAGGTGTCGGTCGGCCTCACGAACGGAGCGGTGCTGGGGGTGCTCCTTGGTACCGTGGCGTGGCTGTGGCAGGACAACGTGTATCTGGGTCTGGTGGTGGGCGGTGCGCTGGCGTTGAATACGGTCGTGGCAGTTTCGATCGGAGGGACGGTTCCCTTGTTGCTCAGGGGACTGAAGCTCGACCCGGCGCTCGCTTCGGGGCCGATCCTCACCACGGTCACGGATATGTGCGGCTTCTTCCTGATCCTGAGCTTCGCGACCCTGATGTTGCCGCTGCTGACGGTCACTTGAGCCCGGCCGGCACCACTCGCGTGGTGAGCGTGCCGGCCGCGACGGCAAGTCGCGGGGCCAATGCGGCAACTTCCGTGCCGCCTGACTTTGGTTTCGTGCGTCCAACCTGATTACACTGGCGCTCTTTGGCCGGCTCAGCCCAGCGAGACACAGAACCCATGGCGAGGGACTCCGATAGAGGTAACCGTCTGCGGGGGTTTGCAACCCGCGCGATTCACGTCGGCTACGAGCCGGGCGAGATCGAGGGGGCGCTCACACCCCCGATCCACATGACCTCGACCTTCGCGTTCGATAGCGCCGAGGAAGGCAGCGCGACGTTTGCCGGGGAACGTGAGGGCTACGTCTACGGGCGCGCCAAGAATCCCACCCAAACCATTCTCGAGCGTCGTCTGGCGAGTCTCGAGGGAGCGCCGGCGGGCGCCATGTTCGGCTCCGGCATGGGCGCGATCACGAGCACGATATGGGCGTTGTGCGCGGCGGGAGACGAGATCGTCATCGACCACACGCTTTACGGTTGCACCTTCGCTTTCTTCGCGCACGGCATCACCCGGTTCGGCGTGGACGTACGTCTGGTTGACATGACGCGTCCCGAGGAGCTCACGGCGGCGATCTCGCCCAAGACTCGCCTCGTGTTCTTCGAGACCCCGGCCAACCCGAATCTGCGGGTCATCGACATCGAGCGCGTGAGCGAGATCGCGCATACCGTCGGTGCCCTCGTGGTCGTGGACAATACGTTCTCGTCGCCCGCCCTGCAGCAACCTCTGCGCCACGGCGCGGACCTGGTCGTTCACTCCGCCACCAAGTTCCTCGGTGGCCACGGGGATCTGGTGGCGGGGGCGCTCCTCGGGCCGGAGGACCTCGTCGAGCAGGCGCGCCAGGGGTTGCGGCTGATGACCGGCGCGTCGCTCTCGCCGCTGTCCTCCTTTCTGATTCTCCGGGGGCTGAAGACGCTCGAGCTGCGCATGGAACGTCATTGCCGCAATGCCGGTGCCGTCGCCGCGTTGCTGGAAAGCCACCCCGCCGTGACGTGGGTGGCCTATCCGGGTCTCGACTCTTACCCGCAACGCGAGCTCGCCGAGCGTCAGATGTCGGCACCGGGAGGTCTGATCGCGCTCGAGCTCAAAGGGGGCATCGAGTCGGGTCGGAAGTTCATGAATCGCCTGAGCCTGGTGAGCCGGGCGGTGAGCCTCGGAGACGCGGAGTCGTTGGTGCAGCATCCGGCGACGATGACCCATGCGACGTACAGCGCGGAAGAGCGCACGCGGCACGGAATCAGCGACAGTCTGCTCCGGCTCTCGATCGGCCTCGAGACCGCGGCGGATATCGAGGCCGACGTCGGGCAGGCGCTCGAAGGCCTAAATGCTTGACCAATCAGCCCGCGGGTGGAGCCAACCCCGGTCCGCAACTTCTGAGCCGTGCCGGGATTGACGCTGGCGCCGTGGCGCAGAGCGAGCAAGGCCCCTCGTGGACGGCATGAGCCGGCGTTTGCCGGTTTGGCCCTACTACTTCCTAGCCGCTCTCGGCGCCATCGTGGCCGCGGTGCTGCTCACCCTGTACGTGCGCGCCGACCTGCCGGAGAGGGCGGAGCTCGAGCGGGTGAGCGGCTCGATCGCGACCTTCGTGTTGATCGACGATCTCAGCGGCGAGCCCACGATGATGCGACTCCCGACGAACTCGGCTCATTTCACCTTGAAGGGAGTAGACGGCGAGTTCAAGTACCCGGCTCGTTTTCCCGGTTACACCGATGTCTACGATCGGCTCGCCTTCGACGTCGAGGTCTGGGTGAGACGCGATTCGCTGGGTGAGCCGGAGCCGATGCTGGTCTATCAGCTCGTGCAGCATCTGCCGGAGAACTTCCCGAGCGAGCCCATCTCCGTGAGCTACGAGCAGATCGTCGGCGCGCGGGTGCGTCAGATCGACTCGTACCGCCGCGCGGCCGCGGTGTTGTTTGCCGGGGCGGTGCTCCTGGCGGGGATCGGGCTCTTGATCGGGCGGTGGAACCGCCGCGCGCGCCGCGCGCCTCCCCCGGCCGGAAACGACCGCGGTTGAGCGGCGCCGGCGTGCCGAGTTGACGGCGGGGTGGCTCGGCCGTTACAAGGGGGCTAGCACGTCACCGGCAATCGACCCATGCTCGACCTCAATCCAGAAATCGTCTGCGGAATCATCATCCGGGCGCAAGAGTTCCACGCCAAGGAGGGTGTCGTTTATCCGGACGAGCCTACCGACGATGCGGAAGACTGGGCAAGGCAGATTCTGGAGGATCACGAGGACGACCAGACCCTGCAAGAGCTGAACGCCGTGATCGCGGAGCTCGAGCCGGATCAGCAAGTCAGTCTGGTGGCGCTCATGTGGCTGGGACGCGGCGACTTCAGTGCCGAGGAGTGGGAATCGGCGCTCACGCAGGCGAGGCAGCGCTGGACGCCGCGCACCGCCGAGTATCTGATCGGTACCCCGCTCGTTGCCGACTATCTCGCCGAGGGGCTGTCTCAGCTCGGCTACTCGTGCGAGGACTAGTCCCCATGGTTGCATCAAGGACCCGGGGCGATGGCGACGGACGGCCTCAGCGGAGGTTCCGAACTCCGGGGTGGATGCGCGCGAGCAGCCCGATGGAGGCAAGCAGGAACGCGCTGAGGACATACGGACCGACCGGCCAGATCTGATACAGGCCAGCCCCCAGGACCGGGGCCATCACCCAACCGGCGGCGGCAGTCGCACCGAGGAGTCCGGCCGCGGCGCCCTGGTGATCGGGGCCGACCGAGAGGCTGATCGCGGCCGCGTTGCCGGGGCGCAACATCCCCATCGCGAGGCCGGCGAATGCCATCCCGGCGGTCAGGCTCACGAAGCTCGCGGGGGCGATCAGGAGCCCACAAGCGCCGAGACCTACCGCCCCACCGAGCACGAGCAAGGTGGCGGCGCCGAGCCGCCCCGAGCGCATGAGGGCGAGCTGCGCCGCCAGCGTCGCGAGCGCGAAGGCGCTCAGGCCGATACCGGCGACCGCCGCGGCGCGGCGGGGATCGAGCGAGAGGCTATCCATGTAGTAAAAGCCGATGGTCTGCATCAGGATTGCCTGGACGGTGCTCTGGGCGAGGCCGATCAAGATGAACGGGCGGACCCGGGCATCCCAGGGGCTCATCCGCGCGCTCGCTCGAAGCTGAACCGGCGGTCGGTGCTCGGGCAGCCACCGCCAGATCACCACCGCGCTGATCGCGGCGATCACTCCGACCGCGTAGAGCGGCGCCACGAGGCCGAATGCCACCAGCGCGACCCCGAGGGCGGGTCCGGCCGCGGTCCCGAGCCCGAGCGCGGCGCTGATCGTCGCGACTCCCGCGATGCGTTGCTCGGGAGAGGTTCGGTCCACGATATAGGCCTGCGCAGCCGGGAAGATGCCCGAACCGATGGCGCCGAAGATGGCGCGCGAGCCGATCAGCAAGGGATACACCACCGCGACCGAGAGGAACGCCGCGAGACCGGCGTGGGCCGCGACGGCAAAGGCAAGCGTGGAGACCGCGTAGCCGACCAGCCCGATGAGGATGACCGGGCGGCGGCCCCAGTCGTCGCTTCGTCGGCCCCAGGCGGTGCTGGTCAGAACCCAAAGAAGGGCGGATACGCTGAACACGGTGCCCGCCTGAAACTCGGAGATGCCGAGCTCGCGCGCGAGCGGGGGAAAAACCGAGAAGGCGATGGAATGTCCCATGCCGACGCAGACCAGGCATCCGAACAGGATGCGGAACGACCGCCGGGCGACGCGGTCGACGCTCCCGCCGCGAGAAACGCTCGAGTCAACGCTTACCGGGCGAGTTGCAGCGCGCGGGAGTTGCCATCGTTCACGGCCCATGGAGCGCGGGAGTCTACACCGGTGGGAGCCGTGCCATCGAGCATGACATCCGCCCATGGCCGCTCTTCGGGCGTCCCGATTTCTTCCGCGGAGACGGTGTGCTCCCGGCCTCTCGCGATCGCACGGGTCGGGTGGTCTGCGGTTGGTCTCAGCCGAGCAGCCGGTAGCAGGGATTGTAGTCGGCGCCGTGAAGCTTCATGCGGTTCTGGGAGACGAAGGCCGCCAGCAGATCGTCCATGGGGCCGAGCACCTGCGCATCGCCGGTGACCTCGAACGGGCCGAGCTTCTCGATGGCATTGACCCCGGCCTCCTTGATGTTGCCGGCGACGATGCCCGAGAAGGCGCGGCGCAGATTTGCCGCGAGCACATGCGGCGCTTGCCGGTGGTGCAGGGCGAGGGTGGCCATCGCCTCGTGGGTCACCTCGAACGCGCTCTGGAACATCGGGTCGATTCTCAGGAGCCAGTTGTAGTAGAAGGCATCTTTGCCCGTGACCCGGAATTCACGCACCGCGCTCAACCCCTGTTGCATCAGTCGCGCCACTCGCCGCGGGTCGTCGATCACGATCTCGTAGCGGGCCTGGGCGGCGGGACCGATCGTGTCCGCGATGAAGGCGTCGATCTGCTCGAAATAGGCTTCACTCGAGGCGGGACCGGTGAGCACCAGCGGCAGGGGCTGATCCCGGTTGTCGGGGTGGAGCAGGATTCCGAGCAGATAGAGGATCTCCTCCGCGGTGCCGGCACCGCCCGGAAAAACGACGACTCCGTGGCCGAGACGCACGAACGCTTCCAGCCGCTTCTCGATGTCGGGCAGGATCACGAGCTCGTTCACAATGGGGTTTGGCGACTCCGCGGCGATGATGCTCGGCTCGGAGAGGCCGATGTATCGGCCGGCCGGGATCCTTTGCTTCGAGTGGCCGATTGCCGCTCCTTTCATCGGCCCCTTCATCGCGCCGGGGCCGCACCCGGTGCAGATGTCGAGCCCGCGTAATCCCATCTCGTGTCCGACGATCTTGGAATACTCGTACTCATGGCGACTGATCGAGTGTCCGCCCCAGCACACCACGATGTTGGGGCTCGACCCCACCTTCAGGACATTGGCGTTGCGCAGAATGTGAAACACGGCGGAGGTGATGTGGGCCGATTCATTCAGGTCGAACTTGCCGCTGCCGTGGATCTCATTGTCCAGGTAGATGATGTCGCGAAGCACCGCGAAGAGATGCTCCCGGATGCCCTTGATGACTTTGCCGTCGACGAAAGCGGCGGCGGGGGCATGGCTCAGCTCGAGCCTCACGCCCCGGTCCTGTTGCTCGAGGCGGATCTGAAAATCCCGGTAAAGCTCGAAGATCTCTTTCGTATCGTCGGTGTGGCTCCCGCAGTTGAGCACCGCGAGCGAGCAGCGTCGATACACGTCGTAGAGGCCATTCGCGCTGGTGTCCAGCAAGGCATTGACCTCGAGCTGAGAGAGAATCTCGAGGCTGCCCTTGGGGGCGAGCGAGGCATCGACGGTGTGCTTAGTCATGCAGCGGGCTCAGGTAGACGCTCAAGGATCGTTCCCAACTGACGGTGTTGCGCTCGGGGATTGTGCTCGAGGCACACTTTGAAGCCACCGGTGCCGGTTCCGCCCGACGGGGGACCGCGGTCGCCGCCAAGCCCTCGCGTTGCGACCGGGCACGAAACTCACGCTGTTCGCGGCCGAGACCTTAGCCGACGGCGGCGGCATCTAGCTCGATAGCGGGAGGCGGCTCCTGGTCGCGCTGGGCGCGAAGGGGCGAGGTGCTGCTGCGCTTGTCCTCGAGCTTCTCGATGGTGCCATCGGGATTGAGCCGGACCAGCTGACCCGTGTGCAGTGCATCCGACGCGCCGCGAACCCCGACGATGGCGGTGATTCCGAGCTCCCGCGCGACAATTGCCGCGTGGCTGAGCCAGCCTCCGACCTCGGTGACGATTCCGCCGGTCAGCGGGAACAGCGGGAACCAGGTCGGGTCGGTGAGTCGGGCAACGAGGATCTCGCCCTTCTTGAAACTCTTGACATCGCTCGGGTCGTGAATGACGTGCACGATACCGACGACGTCGCCGCGGCCTGCGACCCGCGTACCCTGCAGCTGCTCGCCGCCGGCTCTCTTTACCGACCCGGTCTGAGTCTCCATCTTCTCGAGATCCGTGGCCGAGAGCTCGCTCGGGAGACGGATCGACTCCCACGCCTTGAGCTCCTGGCGGCGTTGCTTGATGACGTAGCCGGCGTGCTCGACGAAGCCCGCCCGCGCAAGCTCCGGTATCTCGGAGAAGCTGAGCTGGAAGATGCCCCCGTTCAACCCCAGGCGTCGGTCGAGCGCCAGGAGAAGCTGTCTCAAGTTGTTGAGCTGACGCAAGCAGTGATGCTTGGCGTCCTCCTTTAGCACCTGGAAGCGTTGCGCTCGGGCCACGGCCAGTCGCAGCACCGGGTCAGTGGGCAGTACCTCGTCGAAGCTTGCCGCACTGACGAAATGCTTGGCGGTGGAGAGCTGCTGGATGACCAGCTCAGAGCTCTCTCGGTAGCGCGGCTGGGACAGCTCGTAGTCATAGGGTGCACGATGGCCGAAGAGCTCGAGAAATTGCTTGATGTACTCGGGGCCCTTCTGGTGATTGCCGAGCAGTGACATCGCCCGGTGCACCACCGTCTCCGGCATCTTGCCGAGGTACAGCGCCGGATCGATGCCCTTACGCTGGAGCTTGCGCGAGGCGGTCTTCCAGTAGAAGTCGGTGGCGACGTTGATGACCTCGGCCTGTCGATAGGTCTGGGTGATGAACTCCTCCGTCCAGGTATCGTACAGCGACAGCAGCTGCTCGGTGGACAGGCGTTCGAAGTCCAGGGCTTCGTGCAGACGGGCGCGCTTGAGAAAAGCCGGCAGGAAGCTATCCCGAAACTGCGCCTCGATGTCCTCTGCCCCGCGGGCGAGCCGGAACGCGGCCATCGCCCCGGTTCCCTTGCCGATGCGACGCCGTTCCTCACGGCGGTTCACGTACAGCGAGCCGAAGATCGTGGTGACGTAGGGCTGGGAGTCATCGTCGACGTCGTAGGGGATGCCGAGCGTGCGACACGCGAGATCCGCGCTGCCCCCGACTGCCCACAGGCGCTCCATCAGGGAGGCGCTGAACGGAGTCGGCTTGGGCAACAGCTCGGATAGCTCGTTCTGTACGAATATCATCTCGTCCGGATCGGCACCCCGCGCCAGATCGATCAGCTTTCGTCGCTCGCGCTCGGCCGCACCCTCGGGAGTCTGATCGTCGTGGGTAGACGCGGTGATGTCGCGGGCCTGGAGCAGAAAGAACTTGCCGCTGGCGAACGCCCACTCGATGTCCTGGGGTCGCCCGAACAGTTCTTCCACCTTCCGTCCCAGGGCGATGAGGGGGGCGAGGTCGATCGCCGGCTTGGCGTCGTCGAGAAGACGTCCGCTCACGCGGCCGAACCGGTAGGAGCCGGGCGTCACCTTGCCGCTGACGAGGTTGTCGCCGAGACCCACCACCAGCTCCACCAAGGCAGAGCCGGTCGAGTCGGGGTGTTCGGTAAACAGGACGCCTGCGAACTGCGCTTCCACCATGTTCTGCACGAGGGCGCCTCCCTGTTCGTCCTCGTTGCCGGCATAGATTTCGGTACGCTTGGAGCTCAGCGAGCTACGGACCTGATTTAGCGCGTCGACCAGGCCTTCACGCTCCACCTTCAGAATGGAGTCGAACACTCCGGCATAGCTGCTGGTGGAGCTGTCTTCGTTGAGGCCGGAACTGCGCACCGCGACGGTGGACGCCTTCGATTTGCGCCACATACGGTCGAGGGCTTTTCCCTCTGTCGCGGAGAGGGTCAGCTCGGTGCCGTTTCCGTTTCGGCACAGCAGCTTGGAGGTGACGACGAAACCATCCGGGACCGGAAAGCCGGCCGCAAGCATCTGCGAGAGCCGAATCGCCTTTTGCCCGGTTGCCGGATAGTGCGCGGCGTCGCGCAGCGGGACGATGCCCGGATCTTCCTTGCGCGGACGCCGCCCCGCCGCATCGCGCTTTCGACGCTTCATCAAGGCTCGAAATGCGGTCGTCTGCAGCAGGATCAGCGATACATTGAGCACCAGGTACAGGTTTACCGCGGCATTGAGACGGACCGTGAGCATCGCCATCAGGATTCCGCCGAGTCCCGCCAGCGCCAGCTTCCCCGGGGTCCGCTGCGCAAAGCTCGTGACGATGAACACGACAAAGATCGCGCTTACCAGCCCGGGCAGAACATAGAGCGGGTCAGGCAGTCGGGCCTCGGACACCCACAGAATGCCTTGATCGACCTCGTTCGCGACGCGATTCACGACCGAGAAGAAGACAAGAAACAGCACTAGCTGGGTCGAGGTGCCGATCAGATTTCGAACCGGGGTGAGGCCCTCTTCGCGATATCGGCGGATTGTCGCCTTGGAGATGCGCTGGGTATCGCCGGCGAGCTTGCGCTTGAGCTCCTTGAGCTCCGGGGCGAGCGCGCGTTGCACCATTTGATCGCGGTCCGCCTTGAGCGAGATTGGCAGGAACACCAGACGTAGCAACAAGACCAGGAGCAGAATGCCGGTAGCGTACTGTCCGGTCCACTCGGTGAAGTAGTTAAGGGTCGCACGCAGAGGCCGCGACACCAGCGAGAAGAGGGTCGCTCCCTCGTTGCGTGCTTTCCAGGCGGCCACGTGCGCCTTGTCGGTGCGCGGTGGCGTGTACTCGTGCGGCACCGTGTAACGGCCGCGATAGTCGTAGCCTAGGCGCGACAGGCGCAGTCCCAGGATCTCGGCGTAGAAGCAGCTTCGCTTGTCGTAGCAGGGCGCGATGATCGGCTTGCGGGGCAAGCCCTCCAGCGCCTGGGTCAACTCGTCGCTCGGCAGCTTGCGAACCGTGATGTTGTGCGCCCCCGGCAGATGACCCTGCTCGAACTCCCCGGGATATCGCACGTCGACGAAGATCGCGCCGTCGTTCGCGACGAGATCCGTCACCTCAGGCGTGTCGAGCAGCACCGCCTTGTTCGGATAGTCCGGCAGCGCGCGCAGATCCTCGGATACCTTTTTCCCGTCGAGTACGAGAGAACGGCCCTCCGCGATCCACTTCTCGTGCCCACCGACCATGAAGCGACATGCCTGGCCCTCCTGGCCAAAGTACTCGCACAGCTCGGAGCTGCGATTGCCCGAATAACACAGCAGCACCGTCTCCTGCCCCGCCTTGAGCTTGCTCGGATCGCGTTGCAGATCCGGATACCGGATGTGCGAGGTGCCCTCGAGATAGCCCGACTCGCGCTCTTCGGGCTCGCGGATATCGATGAGGTTGACGCTCCGACCCTCGGCCATCCACGCGGCCAGCTCGTCGGTCTCGATGCCAAGAGGATGGGTAAGCTGCTCGCTGTAGGAGAGGGTCTTCAGTGAGACATCGCCGACCTTCTCGCCCTGCTCGACCGACGCTCGGGTTAGATTCGTGCGCAGGCGCTGGTTGTTCGCATCCGCCTCGCGGGTGTACTGATAGATATTCACGCCGAGCGCGGCGATGAACAGGCCGAGGACGATCTTGAAGCTCCAACGGCGAGCGGGGGTCTGGGTCTTGGCTTCTCCCGTGAGCGTGGTTCGGGACGAAAAGGCGAGACCGCCGAAGACCACGCTGAGCAGGCCGAGGACCTGAGCGAAGCTTGCGGACAGGCTGATCACGAGGTCCGGGGACGGAATCGCCCAGGCGGGAGCAGACCACCCGAATGCAAGTCCCAGCCCTAGCGCTAGCGAGCGGAGATCGCGCCGGGTGCGGACTCTCCGGCTAAGGGAGCTCGATGAACGCATGTGGGCGTCGCTCGTATCCATGTTCTCGCAAGACACGCGGTGTGATGGGCTTAGTGCCCGGCTCCCGCGGATGCCCTGGCGCGCTTGCAGTCCGAATCGATCGGCGCGTCGCTCGTGGCGGCGTCATCGGGGCCGTCGGACTCTGAGTCGAGGGCTTCGATGCCGTCGCCGCCCCCGGGTTCGCGGGCCGAGGTATCCGGCAGCCACTCGAGGAGCTTCTCCGCCAATGCCTCGAGCTCGATGGGCTTGGCCAGGTAGCCGTCCATGCCGGCCTTGAGGCACTTCTCCGCGTCGCCCTTCATCGCATTTGCGGTCAAGGCGATGACCGGAAGTCGGCCCTCGCCGTTCTCGCCGTTGCGAATTCTTGCCGTTGTCTCGTAGCCGTCGAGCACCGGCATCTGACAATCCATGAGCACCAGGTCGTATTCGGAGCTCTCGAGCGCCTCGAGCGCGTCCATGCCGTTCGGGGCTACGTCGGCCTCGTAGCCGAGCTTCTGCAGCATTCCCAGCGCTACCTCTTGGTTCACCTCGTTGTCTTCGACCAGCAGGATGCGGCGCTGGCGCCGGGCCTCCATCACCACTTCCGAAACCTCCTCATTGCGCAGCTCCACCTCGGAGTCCGGCTCCATCAATCCGAGCGTGATGGCGAGCCCATCGTGCAGCGTAAGCTGACGCAGCGGTTTAGTGAGCTGTCGGTCGATTCCGACCGCCCGCACCTTGGCGGTATCCCCGGCGTGGGGAGAGAACGGGGTGAGCAGGATGATCTTCACGTCGGCGGTCGCGGGATCCTGGCGAATCGCTTCGGAGAGCTGGAGACCGTCGAGCTCCGGCATCGTCAGGTCGAGCAGGGCCACTTCGAACGGTTCCGACTGGGCGGCCGCCTCGCGCAGCGCCTCGAGCGCGCCCGCGGTGGTATCCGCGCTCTCGTAGGCCATGCCCCAGGCCCGCAGGCATGCCACCAGCGCCTCGCGGGTCGTCGCGTTGTCGTCCACCACGAGCGCGCGCACGCCGTTGAGGTTTGGCAGGGGAGAGAACTCCGGCAGGCTCTCCTCGGGACACTCGAGGGTTACCGTGAACCAGAAAGTGGTGCCGTGGCCGAGCTCCGATTCGACGTGGATCTCGCCATTCATCCGCTCGACCAGCTGGCGGCTGATGGCGAGCCCGAGCCCGCTGCCGCCGTACTTCCGGGTCGTCGAGCCGTCGGCCTGGGTGAAGGAGTCGAACACGCGTTCCAAGGCGTCGCCCGAGATGCCGACTCCGGTATCCTCGACGTCGAAGCGTAGCTTTACCGAGCCGTCGTCGACATTCAGCACCTCGGTGCGGACCACTACCTGGCCGCTCTCGGTGAACTTCACCGCGTTGGCCAGCAAGTTGGTGATCACCTGGCGCAGGCGAGTGGGATCGCCTCTCACGACCGGTTGAATCTGCGGATCGATCAGGCAGACGAGCTCCAGCTTCTTTGCATGCGCCTGCTCGGCCAGCAGCTCGACGCTATCCTCGATCATGTTTCGCAGATCGAAATCAATCGACTCCAGCTCCAGCCGACCCGCTTCGATCTTGGAGAAGTCCAGGATATCGTTGATCAGGGTGAGAAGAGTCTTACCGGAGCCCATTGCGACCTTCACGCAGCGATTCTGATCTCCATTGAGGTTCGTGTCCTGCAGCAGCCCCAGCATGCCGAGTACCCCGTTCATCGGGGTGCGTAGCTCGTGGCTCATGTTGGCGAGAAACTCCGATTTCGTGCGCGATGCCTCCACCGCGCGCTCGCACGCTTCGCTCAGCGAGTGCTGGGCCTGTTCGAGCTCCGCCTCGCGGCGTTGCTTCAGATAGAGAGTTTCCTGCAGCGCATTGACCGAGTGACTGAGGCGAACCAGCTCCTCCGCCGCCGACAGATGAAACTTGGAGTCCGGATCGATGTCGCCACGCTCGAGCGCGGTAAGCCGACGATGAATTCGATTGACCGGGCTCACCACCAGGCGGTGAATTGCGGCGATGAACAAGATTGCGAGGGCGAGCACCACCCCCATCGCGTAGAGTCGCATCTTGTCGACGTGCGCCTCGATCTCGCGGCGCAGATTCTCGACGTTCCAGTCGATGTTGATGGTGCCAAAGGATTCGCCTTCGAACACCACGTTGTCGGAGAATCGGAACAGTGAATCGGCGGGCGTGGGCCTTTCCGATTCTTGCTCCCAGGTGACCAGCGGTTCACCCAGCTCGTTCTCGATCGTCAACGCGCGAATGTCGGGGTCGAATCCGACCGATTGGGCCACGATCGTTTCCAGCAGCGGGCGGTCCTCGCTCACCACCGCGTCGATCGAGGCCGCCGACAGCATGGAGAAAGTCTTCTCGCTGGTCTGGTGGAAGGTCTGCAGCAGGTAATCCGTTTCCAGCCGACGGACCAGCTCGCCGGACATGAACCCGACCAGCAAGACAGTGCTGCCGAGCGCGACAATCAGCTGTCGGCGCAACGGCCAGTGACCGGTTAGCGTCCTAAACACTGGAGATCTCCCGAACTCTCTTACTTGGATGCGCGCGACCTCGACCCTTGGGCGAGAGCGTCCTCAGACGTCGGGCTGGGTGCTTGCCACCGCTGGTTCCTCGGGGCTTACGCCCGGTTGCGCAGCTGGCGTGATGCCTTCCGTTGCTCCCGCGTTGCCCGACGCGTCGTCAGTGGTGCCGGTGCCCGACTCACTCGCGCCGGCGAGTTGGCGCGACGGGTTGGGGTCGATGAACGTGTCATTGGCGTTCATCGCCTCGCGAATGGTCGCGTAGTCTTCGTCGCTCGCCGGCAGGAAGGCGTCTTTCTTGAGCGCAATCCACGCCTTTCGCTTACCCATCTCCCAGAGCGTCTCCTGCAAAGCGTTGAAGATTCGGTCGGACAGCCCGGCCCGTGCGATCCACGGCTTAGTCACGTTGGTGAAGCGGGCCAGCTCGCGGATCGGCACGCCCTTCTTGACCAGCTTGTTGAAGGTGGACTCGTTGAGCGCTCCGGCGTCGAAGAGACCCGCCCCGACCGCGGTCCCGACCTTGTCGTGTCGCTCGAGGTACTCGTAGCGGCTCAAGTCGAC
>JBFHLI010000049.1:0-16792 GCA_041594935.1 Gammaproteobacteria bacterium
CCCCCCGGGCGCCGATTCCTCGAAACCTCTCCCCGAGACGAATCGACACCGCCCGTGAGTGGACTAACCGCCCGGACGATCGGCAAGTACGACCTTCTGGAGGAAGTCGGAAGGGGCGGCATGGGAACCGTCTTTCTCGGCTACGACCCATTCACCGATCGTCAGGTCGCCATCAAGGTCGCCCACGAGGAGGCCCTCACCGACGAGACGTCCGGTCACCGCTACCGCAAGCTGTTCTTCAACGAAGCCAAGATCACCGGCATGCTGCGGCACCCCAACATCGTTTCGGTGTTCGACGCGGGCTTCGATGACGAGGCCTGGTACATCGTGATGGAGTTCGTGCCGGGCGGCGAAACGCTTCACTGCCATACTCGACCCGAATCGCTGCTGTCGATCGAGAAGCTGGTGAAGATCGTATTCAAATGCGCGAAGGCGCTCGACTACGCGCATCGCAAGGGCGTCGTTCATCGTGATATCAAGCCGAAGAATATTCTCCTCACCGAGCTCGGGGAGGTAAAGATCAGCGACTTCAGCGTCGCGCTACGAACCGGGCTGGACGTAACGGAGACTCAGGTCGACGGCTATCTCGGGTCGCCGCTCTACATGTCGCCAGAGCAGATAAAGGGTGAGCCGATAACCCACCAGAGCGACATCTTTTCGCTCGGGGTCCTGCTCTACGAGCTCTTGACGGGAAGAACACCGTTCGCGGCCAACGCAATGGCAACGGTGATCTATCAGGTCACCGCCAAGCAGCACACCCCGGTGCGTGCGATTCGCCCCGAGGTGCCGACGCCACTGGAGCAGATCGTCGACCGGGCGCTGCAGAAGGAGACCGGCGCCCGTTATCCGACGGCGCTCGATCTCGCCGCCGACCTGAGCGCGATATTCGATGAGCTGGGGTGTGCCGAGGATGAGCTCTCACGTCAGGATAAGTTCAAGATGGTCCGGGGACTGAGCTTTTTCGACGAGTTCTCCGAACCGGAAGTGTGGGAGGTCCTGAACGCATGTGTGTGGCACGACTATGAGCCCGGGGCACAGATCCTGCAGGAAGGCGAGGTGGACAATTCCTTCCACGTCATCGTGCGCGGTGAGGTGGTGGTGCGCAAAGGCCGCACCGACGTCGACGGTCTCAGCCAGGGAAACTGCTTCGGTGAAACCGGTCTCATCGGCGGTGCGAAGCCAAGCACGAGCATCATCGCGGCCACGCCGGTATCAACCATCAAGGTGCGCTCGTCATTGATCGAGCAAACCTCGAAAGATACCCAGCTTCGCTTCCACAAGGTGTTTCTGAACAAGATCGTCGAGCGCCTGTCGAGAGCGGACGAGCGCTTCTGCCGGGAGGCCCGTTCCCGGATATCGGCCGCCGAGCCCCCCGCGCCAGCGGCCTAGCCGGAATCTCGCACCCAGGCGCTCGAGTGGGGGAACTCACCAAGAGCTGCGCTAATCGTCCAAACCCGACCCCGACCCATCCGCCAACAGGTTTCCGTGGCGATCGCCCGCATCGGTGTGGCGTCGAAACCGCCAGATCGCCACCGCGGTGATACCGTAGAGCACGCACACCACCCCGACCAGCGGCAGCAACGCGCCGCGGACCACATCGGGGCTCGAGATGTCGGTGTGATACACCGCCGCAAGCCCGGCGGCGCCAACGAGGCCGTGCACGACCCACCACCGGTGTCCACTCACGCTCCGTCGGGGCGCCGTCGCTACGGCAGAATCGAGCCTATCAACCCGGCTCGGCACCGGGTCCGGCGATTGACGCTTGATTGCTTGCGGAAGCGCCCCGATCGGCTTTCGAAAAAACACGAGGCGCTGCGCCTCCTCGAAGCCAAGGGCGCGATGCAAGGGGTGCGCGGCGACATTTTCGATGTCCGCGTTGGCAGCGATCTCGCGGCATCCGCGGCTCCGCGCCCAGTTCTCCGCCGCCTCGATCAGACGCGCCGCCACGCCTCGCCGCCGATGATCGGGGTGCACATAGAGCGCCTCCACGCAGGCGACCGGACTCGAGCCGCACCCGGGTACGCGAGGGTGGAGGAGGACCTCGAGAAATCCGATCGGTGAGTCCGATTCCGGGCAGCATACGAACGCCGCCTTCTGCAGGCGGTTGCTCACGATCCTCGCGACCTCCTCCTCGTGCTTCTCGGCCGAGATCGTGGGCCAGAGCGCGGCGCGCATCGCGAGCCAGGCGGCGATGTCATCGTCGTTCGCCGGGCGAGCCTGCATCAGGTCATCGCTCCCATAAGGCAACGCCTCGCCGCCGGTCGCAGATACCGGACGTCGCGGAGCCAAGCCCGATTCCCGGGCCGGCAAGGGTCAGTACGGAGCGAAGAAGAACTCGGCATCGAGCGGCTCGATCGCGCTGCGGATCTTGGCTTCATAAGTGGGGTTTCCAAGAAATAGGAACTGCAATCGCGGCAGGCTCTTTCCGGCGAGGGCGGCAACCGCGTCGAGGACCACACGCTCGTTCTTCTCCCGGGAAGGACCGGTTACCACGACGCGGAGCGGGCTCTGGGTCGCCGCACTCATGAGTCCGGCCAGCTGTCGTGCCATTCCGGAAGACCCGGTGGTCTTGGACATCGCGATGAACGCAGCATCCTCGATCGCACCCTCGGAGGGGACGTAGAAATACGTGAACGGTCGGCCGAACGCGGCCGCGGCCGCACCGATCCGCGCCTCGCGGTCCACCACGTCCGGCGTCGAGGCACACCCGCCGATGGCAAGAAAGAAGACCAGCAGAGCGCTTCGGATCCGCATCGAAAATCAGAATCCCTCCGCCGGAAGCTCCATGAGGCTGCCGCCCCCGGCCGATATCACCGCCTCGAGGGTATTGATCTGCGGCAGCAGACGCTGCATGAAGAAGCGTCCGGTCTGGAGCTTGGCGCGATAGAAGTCCGCCTCCGGCCCATGCGCTCTTCCCGCCGCGACGTCGGCCATCATCGCCCACATGAACGCGAAGCTGACGAGCCCGAGAAACCGGAGGTAATCACTCGACGCCGCGCCGAGCTCCTGCGCTTCACGCGACCCCTGCTCGCAGATCCACCGAGTGGTTCGCCGCAGTCTGCGAACCCCATCCTCGAGCGGATCGACGAACTCGCGCAGATCCGCACGAGCTCGACGGGTCTCGGCGAACTCCGAGATGATACCCAGGTATTGCTCGATCAAGCGGCCATCGTGCATGAAAAGCTTGCGCCCAACGAGGTCCAGCGCCTGCACGCCATTCGTGCCCTCGTAGATCGGCGCGATGCGAGCGTCGCGCACGAGCTGCTCCATGCCCCATTCCTTGATGTAGCCGTGGCCGCCGAGGACCTGCAGACACAGATTGCACGCTTCGCAGGCATAGTCGGTGAAGAAACCCTTGACCACCGGAGTGAGCAGCGCGACCAGGTCCCCGGCCCGCTGTCGTAGATCTGCATCGGGGTGGCTCAGGGAGCAATCGAGCTGCACCCCGACCCAGGCGCCGAGCGCGCGCGCCGCCTCGTTGTAAGCCCGAGCGGTGAGCAGCATCCGACGCACATCAGGATGCACGATGATCGGGTCCGCCGCCCGCTCGGGCGACTGGGGACCGGCCGGGGAGCGACCCTGCAGCCGCTCCTTGGCGTAGCCGGCGGCGCTCTGATACGCGACCTCGGCCTGGGCCAGTCCCTGGAGCCCCACCACCAGCCGGGCGTGGTTCATCATCGTGAACATGTGGTGCATGCCGCCGTGGAGCTCGCCGACGAGATAACCGGTCGCCGCGTCGAAATTCAGCACGCAGGTGGGAGCGCCGTGTATTCCCATCTTGCTCTCTATGGACCCGCACGACACGCCGTTTCTGGCCCCGAGCGAGCCGTCCTTCTTCGCCAGGAACTTGGGCACGAGAAACATGCTGAGTCCCTTCACCCCCGGCGGGGCGTCGGGCCCTCGGGCCAGCACCAGATGCACGATGTTCTCGCTGAGGTCCTGCTCACCGCCGGTGATGAAGATCTTGGTGCCGGTCACCCGGTAACTGCCGTCGGGCTCGAGCGCCGCCCGGGTGCGGGTCAATGCGAGGTCAGTACCACAGTGGGGTTCGGTCAGGCACATCGTCCCGGTCCACTCGCCGGAGGCGAGACGGGGCAGGTAAAGGGCCTGGTCGGCCTCGCTGGCGTACTCGCTGAGCACCCGGTATGCGCCATAGGTAAGGAGCACGTACAGGCCGAAGGCCATGTTGGACGAGGCAACCATCTCGTCCACGAAAAAGTTTATCGTCTTCGGCAGCCCCTGCCCGCCGTGGGCCGGGTCGCACGATAACGACGTCCAGCCGCCCTCGCGGAACGCCCGGTACGCCTCCTTGAACCCACTCGGGGTGCGCACCACCCCGTTCTCGAACCGGCACCCCTCCTCGTCGCCGACCCGATTCAGCGGCAACAGCACCGCCTCACACAGCTTAGCCACTTCCTCGAGGACCGCGTCGACGAGCTCCGCACTGAGTTCCTCGGCGCCGGGAAGCTCCGCGAAGCGCCGTTCGACGTTCAGCAGCTCGTGGAGCACGAAGCGCATGTCGCGAAGCGGTGCCTGATACGTTGCCATGACTGAACGGGACTCGTGGTTGCGCCAGCGCCCTCCCGGCGCGGGTCACATGTTGGGGTAGTTGGGCCCGCCGCCGCCCTCCGGCGTCACCCAGTTGATGTTCTGGGTTGGGTCTTTGATGTCACAGGTCTTGCAGTGCACACAGTTCTGCGCGTTGATCTGCAGTCGCGGTTGGTTTCCATCCTGATCGTAGACGATCTCGTAGACCCCCGCGGGGCAGTAACGCTGCTCGGGGGCATCGTAGTTCTGGAGATTCACGCCGATCGGCACCGTGTCGTCCTTCAACGTCAGGTGAACCGGCTGGTCCTCCTCATGATTGGTGCCCGAGAGATAGACCGAGGAGAGCCGATCGAAGCTAACCACCCCGTCGGGTTTCGGATAGTCGATCTTCTGGCACTCGGCGGCCCGCTTCAGGCTCGCGTGGTCGGGATGGTGGTGGAACGTCCAGGGGGCCCGCCCCCGCAGCAAGTACGTATCGATGCCGGAGTAGAGCAAGCCGCCCCAGAATCCGGCCCGGAACGAGGGTCGGATGTTGCGTACCTGGCGCAGCTCCTCCCACAACCAGGTCTTCTCGAGCCGCGCACGATAGCTCGTGACCTCCTGGCCCTGCCCGTCGCGCAGGTGATCGAACACCGCTTCCGCCGCGGTCATGCCGGACTTCATGGCAGTGTGCGAGCCCTTGATCTTCGGCACATTGAGAAATCCCGCGGCGCAGCCGATGAGCGCCCCGCCTGGGAAGGTGAGCTTCGGGATCGATTGGAAGCCGCCCTCGTTAAGCGCACGGGCGCCGTAGGCAACCCGGCGCCCCCCCTCCAGCGTCGGTCGGATCCTAGGGTGAAGCTTGAAGCGCTGAAACTCCTCGAAAGGACTCAGGTGCGGATTGCGGTAGTCGAGCCCGATCACGAATCCGATCGCGACCTGATTGTCCTCCAAATGGTAAAGGAAGGAGCCGCCGTAGGTGGCGCGGTCGAGCGGCCACCCCACGGTATGCACGATCCGTCCCTGGTCGTGCTGGGACGGATCGATCTCCCACAGCTCCTTGATGCCGATCGCGTAGGTCTGAGGGTCCACCCCGTCGCGTAGCCCGAAACGCTCGAACAGGGTCTTGGTGAGCGAGCCGCGGCAGCCTTCTGCAAACAGAGTCTGGCGAGCGCGCAGCTCAATCCCGGGCTGGTAACCCGCCTTGTGCTTGCCGTCGCGCCCCACCCCCATGTCGCCGGTCGCGACCCCGGCAACCGCCCCCGTTTCGTCGTACAGCACCTCGGCCGCGGCAAAGCCCGGAAACACATCGACCCCGAGCGACTCCGCCTGCTCGCCCAACCAGCGGCACAGGTTCCCGAGGCTGATGATGTAGTTCCCCTCGTTGTGCATCTGGGGGGGCGTGGGGAGCTTGATGCCGCCGGTTTCGGTCAAGAACAGGAACTCGTCGCGCTTTGCCGGCGTGTTCAGCGGCGCCCCCCTGTCCTTCCAGTCCGGGATGAGCTCGTTCAAGCTCCGCGGCTCGAGCACCGCGCCGGACAGGATATGCGCACCGATTTCCGAACCCTTCTCGAGCACGCACACGCTGAGCTCCTCGCCACGCTCCGCGCAAATCTGCCGCAGCCGGATCGCGGCGCAAAGGCCCGCGGGACCCCCTCCGACGATCACCACGTCGAACTCCATCGATTCTCTTTCCATGGCTCCTCTCCTCGCGACTCGAGCGCGCGGGAACGGGTCGTCGGGCTTACCCGCCGTGGGCAAGGCCGATCGCCCACCCGGGCAATGACAAACCTCTCGGCGAGCCCGTATCGTAGCGGCTGGCGGCCGGCTTGGGGAGACACCGGTTGCAACCCCCGGCGCGACGTACTAACGTTCGCCCGCGGTGATTCGAGGCGGCGGCAGCGCCCAGGCTCAGGTGAGGTAGATGAAAGTATTGGTTCCAATCAAGCGCGTCATCGACGCCAACGTGAAGGTCCGGGTGAAGGCCGACCAGTCGGGGGTCGAAACCGCCAACGTGAAGATGGCCATGAACCCCTTCTGCGAGATCGCGATCGAAGAGGCTATTCGCCTGCGCGAGGCCGGCCACGCGTCGGAGGTCATCGCGGTCTCGGTGGGAGAGACATCTTCTCAGGAGACGATCCGGGCCGCGCTCGCGATGGGGGCGGATCGAGGCATTCTGGTGCAGTCCGACGCCCCGCTCGAGCCGCTATCAATCGCCAAGTTGCTGAAAGCGGTGGTAGAGCGCGAGCAGCCGGGACTCGTGATCCTCGGCAAGCAATCCATCGACAGCGACAACAACCAGACCGGACAGATGCTGGCAGCGTTGCTCGGCTGGCCCCAGGGCGCCTTCGCCTCCAAGCTGGCGATCGGGGATGGGAAAATCGACGTCACCCGGGAGATCGATGGCGGGCTGGAGACCCTCTCGCTCAAGATGCCCGCGGTGATCACCACCGACCTGCGACTCAACGAGCCCCGCTACGCCTCGTTGCCAAACATCATGAAGGCGAAGAAGAAGCCGCTCGATGCCATGACCCCGACCGACCTCGGCGTCGACGTCTCGCCGCGCATCAAGGTGCTGCAGGTGACCGAGCCGCCCCGACGTTCTGCCGGCGTCATGGTGCAAAGCGCGAAGGAGCTGGTGGACAAGCTGCGTAGCGAAGCCAAGGTGATCTAGATGAGCGTACTAGTCCTTGCCGAACACGACAATGCCGAGCTGAGCCCGGGCCTGCTCAACACCATTGCCGCCGCGACGCAGCTCGAGAACGACGTGCACGTTCTCGTGGCCGGCCACAACTGCCGCCCCGTGGCCGAAGCCGCGGCCAAATGTGCCGGGGTCACGAAGGTGCGCATCAGCGACGACCCACGTTACGAGCACCCGCTGGCAGAGCCGCTGGCCGCCCTGCTCGTGAGCGTCGCGGGGGAGTACGGCCACATCCTGGTGGCCGCCAGCAAGTTCGGAAAAAACGTGCTGCCTCGTGCCGCCGCGCTGCTGGATGTCGCCGCCATCTCCGATATCAGCGCCGTCGAGTCCGCGGACACCTTCGTGCGCCCGATCTACGCCGGGAATGCGCTCGCGACGGTGCAATCGGGCGATACCCCGAAGTGCATATCCGTGCGTACCACCGCCTTCGAGGAGGTGGCGGCGGAGGGCGGGTCCGCAAGCATCGAGGAGCTGCCACCGGCCGAGGATCCCGCGATGTCGAGCTTCGTCAGCCAGGACCTCACCGTGACCGATCGACCCGATCTCTCATCGGCCCGGGTGATCATCTCCGGCGGGCGCGGCATGCAGAGCGGAGAGAATTTCAAGCTGCTGGAGGGGATCGCCGACACGCTCCACGCCGCCATCGGCGCCTCACGAGCGGCGGTCGACTCCGGCTACGTGTCGAACGACTATCAGGTGGGGCAAACCGGCAAGATCGTGGCTCCCGACCTGTACATCGCGGTGGGAATTTCCGGCGCCATCCAGCATCTGGCGGGAATGAAGGACAGCAAGGTCATCGTCGCCATCAACAAGGACGAGGAGGCACCGATCTTTCAGGTCGCCGACTACGGGATCGTCGGAGACCTCTTCAAGGTGGTCCCGGAGCTCGAGGCAGCGCTGAAGGATTGAGCCGGGAGCCCCCGCCCTCAGTGGCTCCGGTCGCGGTCCGGCGGCGGGGCGAGAGAAGGGTCGACGATCCAGCCCTCTAGCGGATCCGCGCAATCGGGTATTCCCCAGCCGGCCTCGCGCCGCGACCATCCCCAGGCCGCCTGCAGACCGCAGAGCACCGCATCGAGAAAATCCCCGCCGGGCTGCTCGACCAGCTCCGCCATCATGGACGGCTCGATGGCGACCGTGACCCCGTAGTCTCGAGCCAGCGAATCGGAGCAGACTTCACGCAGCAGGCGATGTCGCGCCTCAATCCGAGCATCGGCCTCGTCGCCCGGTCCATTGCCCTTGTAGCTGCACCGTCCTATCAATCGGCGCGCGACCAAAGCGGGGTAAGCTTCCAGCACCACCCGCTCGTCGTCGTTCGGGCGGCACGGCAGGATGCAGGCGGGGGAGCGCGACAGCCGAGGCGCCCCCCGGAGAAACATTCTTCCGACCGGCACGCGGTGGAGCATCATCGGGCTGCGCGCGCCGGCTTCCCGGTCGACCGCCCGAAGATGATGCTTGTCTCCCGGCGCGCGTTCCTCGGTGTAGTCGTTGAGCAGACGCTCGAACGCCTGCATGTTCAACGACTCGGTGCAGCCGACGTAGCCTTCCCAGCTCGATGGCCAACCGAGATCTTCGATCAGCTTTCGGGGCTGGCCGAATGGAAAGTCGATGCCGGCGACCCAAGGCCCCTCGCTGCCGAGAAAATTCTCAAAGGTCTCGAAATTGACGAGGGCGGCGAGGCAATGAACGCTCAAGACCTGATTCTCGAGCACGCACGCCGCGCAGGCGATCGGATTCCCGGGGCCAGGGGCGCTCGTGAAATCAAGCCCGTAAATCCGCACCTGGGTTCGTCCCTCCTGTGGCCGGCGTGCCTAATGAGTGTAGCTAATCGACCCGGGCCAAAACGTGCCCCATCTCACACAACAACCGCTTCTCGAGGCCAATGCCCGGGCTGGTCACGATCTCATCAGAGAATCGGCGAGCATGCGCGAGTCCTTGAGCTTGGTCGCGCCGGTCCGGAGGGCGAGCGCGCGCTCACAGGCTCCGCATCACGCTCTCGGCATCGCTCACCTCGAACTTGCCGGGGGCATCGATGCTGAGCGTCTTGACCACGCCATCGTCAACCACCATCGCGTAGCGCTGCGAGCGCACGCCGAGGCCGCGGGGCCGCAGGTCGAGCTCGAGCCCGACCGCGCGGGTGAAATCGCCGTTTCCGTCGGCAATCATCTCCACCCGGCCGTCGACGTTCTGGGTCTTCGCCCAAGCGTCCATGACGAACGCATCGTTGACCGAAAGGCATACGATCCGATCCACGCCCTTCGCCTTGACCGCGTCGGCGTGTACCACGTACCCGGGCAAATGCGCGGCCGAGCAGGTCGGCGTGAACGCGCCGGGAAGTGCGAAAAGCACGACCCGCTTGCCGCCGAAAATCTCCTCGGTAGTGATCTCCTTCGGTCCTTCACCGGTCATATGAGTGAGGGTCACGTTCGGCAGCTCGTCGCCTGGACGGATGGGCATGACAGTCTCCTCGAGTCGCTAGGAAAGTGGATCTGGCGGTATTCGCGTCAGGCTCGAGACAAGCGTCCTTCGAGCGACGGCGCGAGCCTGGTCGTGGGGACGAGGCTTGCGCATAATGCCGGAAAGTCATCGCCCGAGCGACAACCCGCATGCGCACCGATGAACCCAAGAGCGTCCCGATGCTCGAGCGCCTCATCGCCTTCGACACCACGAGTCGTAACTCGAACCTCGATCTTATCCACTACGTCCGCGATTACCTCAGCGGTCTGGGGATCTCCGCGACGCTGGTGCCCCATGAGAGCGAGCGCAAGGCCAACCTCTTCGCGACGCTGGGGCCCACCGACCGCGGTGGGATCGCCCTGTCGGGACACACCGACGTGGTCCCGGTCGACGGCCAGGATTGGGATACCGAGCCCTTCAAGATGGAGCGGCGCGGACCGCGGCTGTTCGGTCGAGGCACCGCGGACATGAAGAGCTTCATCGCGGTTTGTCTCACGCTCGTCCCGAAGATGCTCGAGCGTGAGCTGAAGATACCCATCCACCTGATGTTCTCCTATGACGAGGAGGTGGGCTGCCTCGGGGTCCGTTCTCTCATCGCGCAGCTCGAAACCATGCCGGTTCGACCGAGCGGGTGCATCGTCGGCGAGCCAACCAGCATGAAGGTGGTGCGGGCCCACAAGGGCAAGCTCAGCATGCGCTGCCACGTGCGCGGTCACGAGAGCCACTCCGGCCTCACTCACCGCGGGGTCAATGCGGTCGAGGCCGCGGCCGAGACGATCGCCTACCTCAAGGCAATGGCGCGGCACCGGCGCGAGCACGGCCCGTTCGATCGCGAGCTCGATCCCCCGTACTCCACCGTGCACACCGGAGTCGTTCGCGGTGGCACCCAGCTCAACATCGTGCCGCGGAGCTGCACATTCGACTTCGAGTTTCGACATTTGCCGCAAGAAGACCCGCAAGCGATGCTGCAAGAAGTTTGCGGCTTCACCGAATCCCTGCTGCCCGAGATGCATGCCGTCGCTCCCGACACCGGCTTTGACTTCGAGCCCCTGCCCCGGTTTCCGGCGCTCGACACCGACGAGGACGCCGACATCGTTCGCCTCGCGCAGTCGCTGACCGGCGCCAACACCACCGCGAAGGTGAGCTTCGGGACCGAAGGCGGACTGTTCAGCGCGGCCGGAATGCCCTCGGTGGTGTGCGGGCCGGGGAGCATCGAGCAGGCGCACCGGCCGAACGAGTTCATCGAGCTCGACCAGATCGGACAGTGCGAGAAATTCATCGAGGGACTGATCGACCGCCTCGCAGCGCCGTGAGCCGGCTCGGGGTCGAAAACGCAACCAAGCCCTGGCCGCGGGGCGGAGACACAACATGAAGCAGCACGCCAGGGTCGCAGTCATCGGGGGCGGGGTGGTGGGCTGCAGCGTGCTCTACCATCTCACCAAGCTCGGCTGGAACGACGTCGTGCTCATCGAGCGCTCGGAGCTGACCTCGGGCTCCACCTGGCACGCCGCGGGCGGATTCCACACCCTCAATGCGGATACCAACATGGCCGCGCTGCAGGGCTATACGATTCGTCTTTACCGCGAGCTCGAGACGATCAGCGGCCAGACCTGCGGTCTGCACCACGTCGGCGGACTCACCATCGCGACCACCGACGACCGGATGGATTTTCTCAAGGCGGAGCGGGCCAAGCACCGCTACATGGGTCTCGAGACCGAGATCGTAGGCCCGGCCGAGATCCGGCGGCTCAGCCCGATCACCAACGTCGAGAACATCATCGGCGCGCTCTATGACCCGCTCGACGGGCACCTCGATCCCTACGGGACCACCCACGCCTACGCGAACGCGGCGAAGGCCCAGGGAGCGGAGATCTATCTGCGCAACCGGGTGCTCGAGCTTCAGCCTCAGCGCGACGGCGGCTGGAAATTGGTGACCGAGCAGGGAACTCTCACGGTGGAGCACGTCGTGAACGCGGCCGGGCTGTGGGCGCGCGAGGTGGGAGACATGGCGGGGGTGTACCTTCCCTGTCACCCGATGGAGCACCAGTACCTGGTCACCGACGACATCCCGGAGGTCTACGAGCGCGCGACCGAGCTGCCCCATGTGATGGACCCCGCCGGGGAGAGCTATCTGCGCCAGGAGGGCCGAGGCCTCGTGCTCGGGGTCTACGAGCAGGGGTGCGAGCACTGGGCGGTCGACGGCACGCCGTGGGACTTCGGGCACGAGCTCCTCCCGGACAAGCTCGAGCGCATGTCGGACAATCTGGAGATCGCCTATCGGCGCTATCCCTGTCTGGAACGGGCCGGGGTGAAGCGGATCATCAGCGGCCCGTTCACCTTCGCGCCGGACGGCAACCCGCTGGTGGGTCCGGTACCGGGGCTACGCGGCTACTGGTGCGCCTGCGCGGTGATGGCGGGGTTCAGCCAGGGCGGCGGAGTCGGCCTCACGTTGGCGGAATGGATGGTCGAGGGCGAGCCGTCCCGGGATGTTTTCGCGATGGACGTCGCCCGCTTCGGAGATTTTTGCACCAAGCCCTACACCCGCGCCAAGGTCCGAGAGATCTATCAGCGACGCTTCGCTATCTCCTATCCCAACGAGGAATTACCGGCCGGGCGCCCGCTCGTCACCACCCCTGCCTACCCGCTCTGGCGCGCCCAGAATGCGGTGTTCGGCGCCGGCTACGGGCTCGAGCATGTGAACTTCTTCGCCCGCGAAGGTGATGAACCCTTCGAGATCCCGAGCTTTCGTCGCTCCAATGCGTTCGAGACGGTGGGCGAGGAGTGTCGCACGGTGCGCACCGCGGTCGGCATCAACGAGATCCACAACTTCGGGAAGTACGAGGTGACCGGGCCTGACGCCGAGCCCTGGCTGAACCGCATCATGGCCAACCGCATGCCGCGCCCGGGCCGGATCGCGCTCACCCCGATGCTCAGCCCCAGGGGTAGGCTCATCGGTGATTTCACGGTCGCGTGCCTCGGCCCGGAGTGTTTCCAGCTCACCGCCTCGTTCGCCGCCCAGGCCTACCATCTGCGGTGGTTCCACACCCACCTCCCCGAGTCCGGGGTCGACGTGCGAAACGTCTCGCTCGAGCGTATCGGGTTTCAGGTCGCGGGGCCGCACTCCCGGGATCTGCTCTCCCGGGTAAGCGACGCGGATGTCTCCAGCTCCGCCCTGCCGTTTCTGGCGGTGCGCGAGCTCGAGATCGGGCTCGTGCCGGCATTGGTTTGCCGCGTGACCTATACCGGCGACCTCGGCTACGAGATCTATGTCTCCTCGCACCATCAGGTTGCCCTCTACGAGCGGCTTCGCGAGGCGGGCGAGGGGCTGGGGCTGCGTCCCTTCGGGATGCGGGCGATGATGTCCCTTCGGCTCGAGAAGTCCTTTGGGTCGTGGCTGCGCGAGTACAAGCCGGACTACACCCCGGCCGAGACCGGGCTCGATCGCTTCATACGCTTCGACAAGAACGATTTCATCGGCCGCGACGCGGTGATGGCGGAGCGGGAATCGCCTCCCGGACGACGGCTTTGCACCTTCGTGGTGAAGGCCTCGGACGCCGACGTCTGGGCGGACGAGCCGATCTGGAAGGAGGACGAGGTGGTCGGCTTCGTGACCTCGGGCGGCTACGCCCATTTCTCCGAGAAGAGCGTGGCCCTCGGCTTCGTGCCGAGTGAGCTCATCGCCGAGGGCGCCGAGTTCGAGGTCGAGATCCTGGGCGAACGCCGGGCGATGCACCTGATCGCCGAGCCCTTGTTCGACCCCCGGGGCGAACGCATGCGGGGCTGACCCGGTTGGCACGAGCGCGGGTCTCGAGTCACCGGGGCTCGGCGGCGGGTAACTCGCGGTATCTCATACCCACCTAAAGACGAAGAACCACCAGAGGATGGATACCACCAGTGCGCCCCACAGCGGTCCGCCGAAGACGCCCAGCCATGCGAGATTGATGAAGCCGGTACCGATCCAGGAGATGAACAGCCGATCCCCGCGCGTGGTGTCAAGCCCGAGAACCCCGTGACGAGGCGCACCACCGGGACTGAATCTCTCCCAGATCCCCATGGCCGCGATCGAGCCTACCACCGCGATGAAGAAGGCGGCGGTGGGCCAGGTCCAAGCCATCCACGATAACCCCATTGGCGCTCCCTTAACCCCGATCGTCAGACACGGCCGAGAGCAAAGCCCTTGGCGATGTAGTTGCGGACGAAGTAGATGACGAACGCCCCGGGGATGATGGTGAGCGAGCCCGCGGCAGCCAGTAAGCCGAGCTCGTATCCCGAGGTGCTGGCGGTCCGGGTCATGGTCGCGGCGATCGGCTTGGCGGCCACCGAGGTCAGGGTCTTGGCAAGCAGGAGCTCGACCCATGAGTACATGAAGCAGAAGAAGGCGGCCACCCCGATCCCGGCCGCGATCGTGGGAATGAAGATTCGGATGAAGAACCGCCAGAACGAGTACCCATCGAGGTAGGCGGTTTCATCCAGCTCCTTGGGAACGCCGGACATGAACCCTTCCAGGATCCACACCGCGAGCGGGATGTTGAACAAGCAGTGCGCGAGCGCTACCGCGATGTGAGTGTCGAACAGCCCGATCGCCGAGTACAGCTGGAAGAACGGCAACGCGAACACCGCCGGCGGCGCCATGCGGTTGGTGAGCAGCCAGAAGAAGAGATGCTTGTCGCCGAGGAATCGGTAACGGGAGAAGGCGTACGCCGCGGGCAGAGCCACCGAAACGGAGATGACGGTGTTCATGACCACGTAGATCAACGAGTTGATGTAGCCGTTGTACCAGGTGGGATCGGTGAAGATCTTTTCATAGTTGGCCAGGGTGAACTCGTTGGGGAAAAACGAAAACCCCCCGAGGATCTCGTTGGTGGTCTTGAACGACATCGAGATGAGCCCGTAGATGGGCAGCATGAGAAACGCGATGTACAGCGTCGGTACGATCCATTGCCTCGTGCGGATCATCTCACTGATTCTCGTCGCGCATCATGATCGTATAGAAGGCCCAGCAGATGAGTAACACCACCAAGAAGTAAATGAGTGACATCGCAGCCGCCGGACCCAGGTCGAACTGTCCGAGCGCGATCTTGACCAGGTCGATCGACAGGAAGGTCGTGGTGTTACCGGGCCCGCCGCCGGTCAGTACGAACGGCTCGGTGTAGATCATGAAGCTGTCCATGAACCGCAGCAGGATCGCGATGGTGAGCACCCGCTTCATCTTCGGCAGCTGAATGTAGCGAAAGGTCGCCCAGGCACTGGCGCCGTCGATGCGCGCCGCCTGATAGTAGGCATCCGGGATGGAGCAAAGCCCCGCGTAACACAACAGAACCACCAGTGATGTCCAGTGCCAGACGTCCATCACCACCGTGGTCATCCACGCTGCCACCGGCTGCTGGGTGAAGTTGTAGTCGATGCCCATCGAGTTCAGGGTGTAGCCAAGCAGCCCGATATCTGGCAGCGCGAAGATGTTCCACATCGCGCCCACCACGTTCCAAGGAATCAGCAGCGGCAACGCCATCAGAACCAGACATACCGACACCCAGGGGCCTTTGCGCGGCATCGTCAATGCGACCGCGATACCGAGCGGCACTTCGATGGCAAGGATCATGCCGGTGAACAGGAGCTGACGCAGAAACGCCGCGTGGAAGCGCTCGGAGTTGAGCACACCCTCGAACCAGGTAAGTCCTTCCCAGAAGAAGACGTTGTCGCCGAAGGTCTCCTGTAGCGAATAGTTGACCACCGTCATCAACGGGATGAACGCGTTGAACGCGACCAGCAACAGAACCGGCAACACCAGCCACCACGCCTTCTGATTGAGGGTCTTGTTCACTGGGAAACAGCCTCCACCACCCAGTCGTTCTCGTAGATTCGGGTGTTATCGGGCTCGAATCGTATTCTCGGATTCTCGGAGGGTATCTCCGCGTCCTCTGCTAACACCATCTTGATGATGTCACCGTCGTGATTGACGGTTGCGACCTGAAACCGACCGAGGTCGTCGACCTTATCGACCCGCACCGGAATGCCGTGGCTGGAGAACGCAACGAACTCAGGCCGCACACCGATCTCCAGCTTCCCGTCGAGGCCCTTCTCGACCAAATTGCTGACGTCCACTCGGTGCCCTCGGTAGACGGCGGTTCCATTCTCGACCTCGCACGGCAGGACATTCATACCCGGAGATCCGATGAAGTAACCCACAAACGTATGATTCGGCCGGCTGAAAAGCTCGACCGGGGTGCCAACCTGCACAACGGTGCCCTCGTACATCACGACCACCTTGTCGGCAAACGTCAGCGCTTCGGTCTGATCGTGGGTGACGTAGATCATGGTCACTCCGATCTGCTTGTGGAGCTCCTTGAGTTTCGAGCGCAGCAACCACTTGAGGTGCGGATCGATGACGGTGAGCGGCTCGTCGAACATGATGACATTGACGTCCGAGCGGACGAGGCCACGACCGAGGGAGATCTTCTGCTTACCGTCCGCGGTTAGACCTGCGGCCCGATTCTTGAGGCTCGCCTGCAGGTCCAGCATCGCGGCGATCTGCTGCACGCGCTCCGCGACCTGTTTCTCCGGCATGCGGCGGTTTCGCAGCGGGAACGCCAGGTTGTCGAAGACCGTCATCGTGTCGTAGACGACGGGAAACTGGAATACCTGCGCGATGTGGCGTTCGGTGGTCGGCAGCCGGGTCACGTCCTGGCCGTCGAAGCACACGGCGCCTTCCGAGGGTGTCAGCAACCCCGAGATGATATTCAGCAGCGTGGTCTTCCCGCAGCCGGAGGGGCCCAGCAACGCATACGCGCCGCCGTCCTCCCAGATCTGGTTGACCTCCTGCAGCGCGTAGACCGGCGGCTGTCCCGGGGGAGGCGGATAAGCATGCCGTACGTTCTTGAAATCGATCCTCGCCATGGTGTTAGCCGTCGACGCCCTAAGCCGGGATGAAATTCTCATCCACGTCGAAATACAGACAACGGTTCGCATCGAAGAAAAACTTCACGCGCTCCCCGAGGTCGTAGGCATGAATGCCATGCGTTTCCGATACCCAGCTGTTTCCCTCCACCGTCAGGCGCACGATGCTTTCCGACCCGCTGAGCTCCGCGATCTGAACCTCGCCGACGACCGTGAC
>JBFHLI010000050.1:0-16563 GCA_041594935.1 Gammaproteobacteria bacterium
CGCTGGGTAATCGTTAGCGAGAACACCAACGAATGAAGCGCCTAGGTAGCTGGTCGACCCGCGTCATTTGCGCCGCGGTCGCCATGGCGGGACTCGGATTCTTTTCCGAGGTGTCGCTAACAGATGTTATCCAGTACGGTGACATCGTATCGGAGCCCGGCTTGGACGCTTCCCCGGTCGCGGATTCCGTCCCGACGCAAGTGAGTCTCGGGGAAGCCACGCTCTCGAGCATGCCCAATCCTCCAGTGAGCGAGAGGAGTCGGTTGCCCCTGCCGGTCAACGGGGTGCACTCGCTCGCGGATGTCAGCCGGGACGCCCTGCGCGATGAATCGGCCTTGGTTTTGGCACTTCGCGACGCCGGGCAGGCAAGAATCGACGATGCCATCGCCAACCTGGAGAGTCTGACCGAGAGAAACCCGAAGTTTCGCCTGGCGCAGCTGGTTTATGCGGACCTGCTGCTAGCGAAGTCTCAGCCGCTGACCGATTTCGGGGGCCATGCAAACGGCCAGGTGGCCGACGTCGCCGGTTTGCGCGACGAAGCCATGATGCGGCTCAAGCGCCACCGGTCGAATCCTCCCTCCGGCACGCTGCCGGAGTTTCTCATCGAGCTTTCGGACCGTCAGCGACAAGCGCTGGTGGTGGACGTTTCGACCTCGCGGCTTTACTACTTCGAGAACCGTGGCGGCGCGCTCGAACTGGTTGGGGACTACTACGCATCGACCGGAAAGAAAGGGCCCATGAAAACGAGGGAGGGCGACCAGCGGACCCCAGTCGGCGTGTACTTCGTCACCCGTCGGATACCCTCCGAGCAGCTGCCCGACTTCTACGGATGGGGAGCGTTACCGGTCAACTATCCCAATGAGTGGGACGGGCGGCTCGGGCGCACCGGCTTCGGAATCTGGATCCACGGCGTACCGAGCAACACGTACAGCCGAGTCCCGCGGGCAAGCGACGGCTGCGTGGCGTTGGCCAATGAGGATCTGAGTCAGATCTGGGGCGGATTCGATCTCGACCGCCCCGCATACTCGACCGCCACGCCGGTGGTCATAGCGAACGGGATCGAGTGGGTTCAAGGTCCAACCCTGGAGACGCGTCGGCGGGCGGTCCGGGAACGTCTCGAAGAGTGGCGGCGCGACTGGGAGAGCCTTGATTTCGAACGATACAAGCGTCACTACTCGAAGCGGTTTCGCAGCGAAAGCAAGAATCACCGAGCCTGGCTCGACTACAAGCAGCGGGTCAATGCGAGCAAGACCTCGATCCGGGTGGACATCTCCGGCGTCAGCATCTTCGGCTACCCGGGGGAGGACGGGCTGGTGGTAGTGACATTCGACCAGGACTATCGCAGCAGTAACTTCAAGAGTCAGTCTGCCAAGCGTCAGTACTGGAGGCAGGAGCCGGACGGGGTCTGGCGCATCGTGTACGAAGGTTCGGCCGCTTGGCGGCCGGTGCACACGCGTGGTATTCCCTATTCGGGACGCTCAAATGTTTCCAGCTTCAACCCGTAGCTCCCTGGTCTTGTCACCCGGAAAGCGATAGATAAGCCAGCGCCGTAGGTCGATCCACATTCCTTCAATCTCCTCGGGCGTGGGCATGGCGCTTGCCGAGGAAAACTCGACCGTGACCACCGGCACGTTGCCGTGCACTCCCGCGAAGTTTCCCAGCGAACCGGGATAAGTGCCGAGAAAACGCTGCGCGAGCGGTCCGAGCTGAAGTGGGCCCCGCGGCGGTCCGTCAAAATCGACAATCCCGTGGGGCGCATGGGTCGCGATAATCGCATCCGGCTTGAAGGCCTCGATCTCCTCGACGAGCCAGCGACTCTCGGGCTCGCTGACCGGAGCGAGCCCCGGAAAGCGTCTTGGATTACGGCCCGTCTTGTGGATCCAATGGTGCTCGCTTTCCTCCGCCCAGTTCGGGGTAGGGAAATTGCGATTGAGGTCCACTCCATTCGCGTTCGTGCGCAGAGAAGGTTGGCTCAGCAGCCCGTCCGGGTTCATCAGGGGAGAAACGCGCCAATGAAACATTCCGGCGTGGTGCTGGTCGAGCATTCTCATCCACTTGAACACCACGCTCACTGAGGAGTACTCATCGCCGTGAGTGCCTCCAACCACGAGCACGCGCGCGTGGGCGCGTTTCCCCGGCAGCGGTGGATACTCCTTGACGAGGATTGGAGTGCCACGCACCGAAAACCCGCCCGAGACGACCAGATTGCGGGCCAAGCACTCCTCGAGACCGATGCTGGCCAGCTTGGCGGATATCTTCTCGCACAGGTCGGAGACCGCGGTCTCGGCGGATGCAGGTCCTTGATTCGAAGATGAGCGTGCGGCTATTTCGTATTCCGGCTTTTCGCGTGGAACCGGCATCGACGTGCCCTCGCTCACCATCGAAGGTGCGATGAGCGTGCGGTCGCTTTCAGCCGGCGATAGTCGGGGCATCGGCAGGTGCTTGATTTCGATTCCGAGCTTGAACCTTGGGATCGGGACGGCCCTCGCGCCGGAGGACCGCTTCGATTTCGCCGGTGCGTCGTCTACGCCCACGCGGGGGGAGTCCGGCTTCACGAGTGGGACGGGGGCAGTGCTTGCAGAGGTGGTCGACCAAGCGCTTAACCAGAGGCTGAGCGCGAGAACGACCCTCATCGACGTTCCTCGGTCGGTCTCGCGCGCGAGCAGCGGAGTGTTCTGGATCTGCCTTGGGGATGACCGCAAAGAGTTGTTATCCTTTCTTGTTTTGCGCTGGTATCTCAGCTGGTTTTAATGAACTCGGCAACGATGCCTGCAAACACCGCAGCTCCGAGCCAAGTATTGTTCTGAAATGCTTTGAAACACCGTGCCGGAATGCGCTCCCGAATCAGGTACTGCTGATAAGCCGATAGCAACCCGGCCACCGCGATGGCGGAATGGTACCAGTACCCGAGCCGCAGCTGGTAGCCAATGATCAGCAACACGCCCAGGAACATCAGCTGCAAGATCCCAATCCAAGCCCGGTCGGCTTCCCCAAAGAGTATAGCGGTCGATTTGACGTTTATCTTGATGTCATCCTCGCGGTCGACCATCGCGTACATCGTGTCGTAGACCACCGCCCACAGCACCACTGCCACTAGCACCAGCCAGGCGATGGTGGGAACGGATCCGGTCTGGGCGGCGTAAGCCATCGGGACGCCCCAACCGAAGGCGATGCCGAGATGAACCTGAGGAAGGTAAGTGTGGCGTTTCATGAACGGGTAGCTTGCCGCGAGCGCGATCGCGGGAAACGCGAGCAGTACGGCGAGCCGGTTGAGAAAGAGGACAAGGCCAAAGGCGCTGAGCGAAAGCAGCGCGAACAGGACCAGCGCTTCCCGGGACGAGACCTCACCGGAAGCGAGGGGCCGCCCGGCGGTACGGCTCACGTGAGGATCAATATGGCGATCGGCGTAATCATTGATCACACAGCCCGCCGCCCTCATCAGTACCACCCCGACCACGAAGACCACAACCACGAACGGGTCGGGGCGGCCATCGGAGGACAGCCACAGCGCCCATAGGGTGGGCCAAAGCAATAGCAGAGTTCCGATTGGCCGGTCAAAACGCGCCAGTCGTGCGTACTGTCCAACCTTGCGTCTAAGGATTCGGCTTTGCATTTGAGACCACGAGCGTGACTCCGATCGACCTCGTACCTGGGGTCGGTACACCCCGCGTGGCGCAATGCAGGGATTTGCGGATGCGTCGGTGCACCTGTGAAGGTTCAAACATCCGCGTAGCTCACGGCATTGCCAATCCATCGCCGGATGAGGGCAGAGACAAGCTGTGGGTGCTCCGACAGCATCTGGGTTGCGGTAGCCTCGATATGCGGCAACATTGCCTGATCTCTGGCCAAGTCGGCAATCTGCAGCTCGAGAGTTCCGGTCTGTCGGGTGCCGAGTACCTCGCCGGGGCCTCTCAGCGCCAGGTCTCGACGCGCGATCTCGAACCCATCGTTCGTCTCGCGCAACGCGTTGAGTCGCTGGCGCGCCGACGCCGAGAGAGGACCGCGATACATCAGCACGCAAACACTCTTTCGAGCCCCTCGCCCGACTCGACCGCGCAGTTGATGCAGCTGGGCGAGCCCCAATCTTTCCGCATTCTCGATAACCATCAGGGACGCATTGGCGACATCGACCCCTACCTCGACCACGGTGGTTGCCACCAGCACGTCGATGCGCCCGGCTCGGAACTCCGACATGATTGAATCCTTCTCGGAGGTTTTCATGCGTCCGTGGATAAGTCCGATGCGAAGATCGGGAAGCACGTCCGTCAGCAGCTTGGCAGCGTCGTCTGCAGCTTGGCATTGGAGCGCCTCAGATTCCTCGATCAGCGTGCATACCCAGTAGACCTGCTGACCTTCTAGGCAGACCTGGTGAACGCGCTCCATGACTTCCTCTCGACGGGCCTCAGGTACGGCCGCGGTTTGCACCGGCTGTCGGCCGGGCGGCAAGTCGTCGATGATGGAAGTGTCGAGGTCAGCATACGCTGCCATCGCGAGCGTGCGAGGAATCGGAGTCGCGGTCATGATGAGCTGATGGGGGTGATTTCCGTCGTCTTGACCCTTGCTCAGCAGCGACAGGCGCTGATGCACCCCGAACCGGTGCTGCTCATCGACGATGACGAGCCCGAGGCGGGAGAATGTGACTGGTTGCTGGAACAGAGCATGGGTGCCAATCACGAGGGAGACCCGATGATTGGCAATTTCGTCGAGAGATTCTCGACGCGCTTTCACGGTCTGTTTACCGGATAGCCAGCCGATTCTCACTTCCATCTTGCTGAGCCACTTTTTGAAGCTTCGCCGATGCTGCTCCGCGAGGAGCTCGGTCGGGGCCATGAGCGTCGCCTGACAGCCCGATTCTAGCGCTTGTAGGGCGGCCAATGCTGCGACCAAGGTCTTGCCTGCGCCTACATCGCCTTGCAGGAGCCGGTGCATCGGATGGGGACGCACGAGGTCATCTCGAATCTCTGCCACGACCCGTTGTTGTGCCTCGGTCAGCGAGAACGGGAGGGCGTCTAAGAACGTGGCGCTGAGCGGTCCCGGTGGTGACAGGGAGATTGCGGGCTGTCGCTGCAAGATGCGTCGGCGAAGGCGTAGACTCAAGTGGTGGGCCAACAGCTCCTCGAACGCGAGACGCCGCTGGGCAGGATGCCGTGCGGTCTCCAGCAGGCCAAGTGAAGTATCGGGCGGCGGGCGATGCACCAGCGTGAGCGACTCGGCCAACGGAGGAAGTTTCAATCGATTCAAGACCGCGCTCGGCAAGCAGTCGACAATTTCGTATCGGGCGAGGAGACGAAGCGCTTGCCCCGTTAACCGACGCAGGCTCAACTGGTTCAACCCTTCGGTGGTCGGATAGTGCGGGGTTAGGTGAGCGTCCGTTTCCACCGGTTCGTCGGGGCCGAGTATCCGGTACTCTGGGTGAATCATCTCGAAGTCCGGTGAGCCTCCACGGACATCGCCGAAGCAATAGATTCGGGCTCCCCGCGCCAAGCTTCGCTGCTGGCTCGCCCGGAAGTGAAAGAAGCGCACGCTCAGCTTGCCGGTTCCGTCGCTCACCAGGCATTCGAGCGCTCGGCGTCGCCCGAAGCGAGCCTGAGTGAGCTGAATCTCGCCGATCACGCCCGTCGGCCTTCCCTCCTCCAAGGCGCCGATCGGAGTGACTCTGGTACGGTCCTCATAGCGCGAGGGGAGGTGGAAGAGGAGATCCTGAATCGTCGTGATTCCGAGGCGTTTCAACCGCTCGGCGATTCGCGGTCCCACGCCTTTGAGGGCGCTGATCGAGAGCCCGTCCAGGGGCGCAGAGCGAGCCTCGGTTAATCCCGACTCGGCCGGCATCGATTCAAACCGGATTGGGCGCGGACCAAGATGGCGTCTCGAGCCGCATTGAGGCCGGCCTCAGCCGGAAACGACGATGGTGGTGGTGCGCGCTTGCCACGGCTCGCTGAGCGTGGCCGGCGCGACTATTCGATGCCCTCGCCACCCATCACCATCACCGCGTCTATCTCGATCAGGGCTTGCTTCGGGAGCGCAGCCACCCCGATGGCAGCACGGGCCGGGTAGGGTGGCTCGAAATACTCTGACATGATCTGGTTTACGCTCGGGAAGTGGCTGAGATCGGTGAGAAAGATCGTGAGCTTGGCAATGTCGTCGAGCGATCCGCCCGCCGCTTTCGCGACCGCTCCCAGGTTGCTGAATACCTGGTGAGCCTGGGTCGCAAATTCGGGCCCCGCCAGCTCCATGCTCTGTGGCACCAACGGAATCTGCCCCGACAAGTAGACGGTGCGGCCGAAGCGCACCGCTTGCGAGTATGTGCCTATTGCGCCGGGTGCCTTGGTGGTCTCAATGACTTGTTTCTTCACGTTGGTTCGTCCGAGTCGTCAGCCGCGAGTGCGTGCAATTCGATTGACTTGCTTGATTTCTCTCAGTGTACGCATGATGGCCGCGAGATGGGTGCGATTCTCCACTTCCACGATGAACTTGAGGGACGAGTTGAGACCATCGCGGTCCTCGAACACGACGTTGTCGATGTTCGCGCCCGCGGTCGCAATGGCCGCGGCGACGGTTGCCAGCACGCCCTTCTGGTTAGCGATATCGAGTCGAATCTCCACCGGAAAATCGCCCTTCAGCTCAGGAGCCCATTCAACATCGATCCACTTGTTGGGATGGTTCATGAACTCGGCGATATTCTTGCACGACTGGGTGTGGATCACGAGCCCGCGACCGGTGCTCATGAATCCCAGGATCGGGTCCCCGGGAATCGGGTGACAGCACCGGCCAAACGTGACCACCAGCCCTTCAGATCCCTTGATCTGCAGCGGTTCGGATTTCCCAGGCACGCTCGGAATCGCAGCGGAGCTCGCGCTCGGGCCGGTGCTGGGGTGCGGAAACAGACGACGCGCGACAAGCGGGGCGGCGCGGTTGCCAAGGCCGATATCCTCTAGCAGCTCATCCAGGTGCTCCAGGTCAAGCTCCGCCAGCACGGTCGAGATCCGGTTGTCCGGGATCTCCTCGAGCGGCGGAGAGCCACTCGCAAGTGATTGGCTGAGTAGCCGGCGACCCAGCTCAACCGCCTCACCCTTGCGCAGATTCTTCAAGCGATTTCGGATGTTCGAACGCGCCTTGCCGGTGACCACGAAGTTGAGCCAGTTGGGGTTTGGCCGCCCCCACGGCGCGGTCACTACCTCGACCGTCTGACCGGTGGTGAGCTGGGTACGCAAGGGGAGATAGCGCCGATCCACCTTGACCGCCACGCAGCGGTTGCCGACATCGGTATGAATCGCATAGGCGAGGTCGACGGCAGTGGCGCCGCGGGGAAGCTCCATGATATCCCCCGCCGGAGTGAAGACATAAACCTCGTCCGGAAAGAGGTCGATCTTCAGGTTTTCTATGAACTCGAGGGGATTTCCGGCTTGCTTGTGCAGCTCCAGCAGCTGCCTCAGCCATTCGTGCGCGCGCTTGTGGGCCGCACTGATGCCGCCGGCCTCGGTCTTGTATTGCCAGTGCGCAGCAATGCCCGATTCCGCCACCGCGTGCATGTCCTCGGTTCGAATCTGGACCTCGATCGGAACACCATAGGGGCCGAACAGCACCGTGTGCAACGACTGGTAGCCGTTGGCCTTCGGAATCGCCACATAATCCTTGAACTTGCCGGGCACTGGCTTATACAGATTGTGCATCGCGCCCAGAACGCGATAGCAGGTGTCCACGGAGTCGACGATGATCCTGAATGCGTAGACGTCCATCACGTCGGAGAACGAGAGGCCGCGCATGTGCATCTTTCGGTAAAGGCTGTAGAGGTGCTTCTCGCGTCCGATAACCTTGATCGGTAGATTCTCCTGCCTCAGCCGCCGCTTGATGGCGGTGAGTATCTTCTTCACGATCTGCTTGCGATGTCCGCGGGCCTTCTTGACCTCGCGCGAGAGGACTCGATAGCGCTTGGGATACAGCGAGGCGAAGCCCAGATCCTCCAGCTCGAGGCAGATGTTGTGCAGTCCGAGGCGATTTGCGATCGGGGCGTAAATCTCCAGGGTCTCGCGGGCGATCTGACGACGCTTTTCCGACGGCAATGCCTCCAGGGTTCGCATGTTGTGCAGGCGATCTGCGAGCTTCACCAAGATCACCCGGATGTCGTGCGACATCGCGAGTAACATCTTGCGAAAGTTTTCTGCCTGAGCCTCGGCCTTGCTCTCGAACGAGATCTGGGTCAGCTTGCTGACCCCGTCTACGACATCGGCCACCTCGGCCCCGAATTCGCGGGAAATCTGTTCCTTGGCGGTCGGAGTATCCTCGATGACGTCATGCAGGATCGCCGCGATGATGCTCTCGGGGTCCATGTGCATCTCGGCGAGAATCTGCGCCACCTCGATCGGGTGGTGAATGTACGGTTCGCCGGTGAGGCGGGTTTGCCCGGAGTGGGCATGAGCCCCGAATTCGTAGGCGCGGTAGATGGCGTTGACGAAATTCGGCTCGAGATAGGACTCTACCTGACGACAGAGCTCTCTGATTGGGGACATCGAGCTAACCTGGATGAGTTCACCCCGAAGTCGATCGGCTCGCTTGCGTCGCAACAGTGACGACGCGGGTCATCAGAACGAGCACTGCCCTCCTACTCGCCACCCTGCCTGCTAGCCGCGATGTGAGCCGACGAAACGAGGTGGTCCCGCGCGGGCAAAGGAAGAGCTTACCGGGTCTTCCTTAGGGCATCGGAAGTGGGCTGGGCGCCTCGGCAGTTTCTTCGAGAAGGTCCTCGGTCGGCTCGTCGAGCACAGACTCGTCGATCTTACCCTCCGCAATCTCGCGCAGAGCGATGACCGTCGGCTTATCGTTGTCCTGCTCGACCAGGGGTGCCTTGCCGTTGGCAATCTGGCGAGCCCTGGTGGTGGCGACCAGCACCAGCTGAAATCGGTTATGAACGTGCTTGAGACAGTCTTCTACCGTGATTCGAGCCATGAACGGAATCTGCTCCAGGTTAATCGGGCTTGTTAAACGCTTTATTTTACGAAAATTCAGGCCCCGTTGCACGGATGGATTCGTCAGCCGCGCAGCATCGCGTCGATCAAAGCGCCACGCGCGCTGATTTGCCGAGCGAGGGTGAGACGTGCCGCACGCAGGATTGCCCGAAGGTCCGCCTGTGCCCGATCGAAGTCCTCGTTCACCACCACGTAGTCAAACTCGGCGTAGTGAGAAATCTCATTGACCGCGTCGGTCATGCGCCGCTCGATGGTCGCGGGGCTGTCTAGTCCCCGACCCCGCAGCCGACCCTCAAGCACCTCGAGAGACGGCGGCAGCACGAATACCCCGGTGCAGGGGTACTTCTCCCGCACTTGGCGGGCGCCCTGCCAGTCGATCTCCAGCACCACGTCGCGGCCCTTCTCGAGCTCGCTCCGCACCCACGCCTCGGAGGTTCCGTAGTAGTTATCGAACACCAGAGCGTGCTCGAGAAAGGCATCCTCTTCCAGCATCGACTCGAAGGTCGCCCGGTCGATGAAATGATAATTCACCCCGTCGACCTCGGTCTTTCGGCGCTCGCGAGTAGTATGAGAAACGGACACCACCACGTCGGGCTCGCTCGCGACCAGCGCCTCGACCAGGCTGGTCTTGCCGGCTCCGGAGGGCGCACTGACCACGTAGAGTACCCCGGCCGCCTCGGGACGAGGGGGAAACTGCTTGTCGCTCACACCCATGCGCTCTTCGCAATTTCAGTCAAGTGCATCGCCCCGCACGCTTGTTCCCCGCGGCTTCACGCCGTCTCCGATTGTCTGGGGGCTCCGACATCACTCGATATTTTGAATCTGCTCGCGCATCTGGTCGATGAGAACCTTGAGATCGACCGAGGCGCGGGTCATGGTCGCATCGACGGACTTCGAGCCGAGGGTATTGGCTTCCCGATTCATCTCCTGCATGAGAAAGTCCAGGCGCCGACCGGCGGGCTTGCCGGAGCCCAAGACACGACTCACCTCTCCAATGTGGGCGTCCAGCCGGTCTAGCTCCTCGGTTACATCCATCTTGTTGGCCAGCAGCACCATCTCTTGCTCGACGCGGTCGTTGTCAAGCTGGGCGGTGAGCTCGGCGAGTCGCGCCGCGACCCGTTGGCGCATTGCCTCCTGAATACGGGGCAGGCTCTCACGTACCTCAATTGCGACCTGCTGGGCGGCAGCGCAACGCTGCTCGATCAGCCCCGCGAGCTTGTCCCCTTCGCGACCCCTCATCGCAATGAGGCTATCGAGGCCCACGTTCAAGAGCTGCAGCAAGACCTCGGAGATCTCTTCGAGGTCGGGTGGAACCGACTGCACGACACCCGGCCAACGCATTAGCTCGATTGAGCTGAGCGGGGCTGGCTGACCGAGCAGGGTCTGAATCTCCCGGCTCGCATCCACCAGTCGCTCGACGAGCTCCCGGTTGAGAGTGAACTCGGCGGCTTGTCGCGGCGCCGGCTGATATCGCAGTGTGCAATCTAACTTTCCGCGCGCCAGTCGACCCGCAATGAGCTCACGCGTGGGAGGTTCCAGCGTTCGAAGATCCTCGGGTAAACGAGTGCTCACGTCGAGGTAGCGGTTGTTGACCGAGCGCAGCTCCCATGCCGCACTCCCCCAGTCGCCGGAGGCCTCGGTTCGGGCAAACGCGGTCATGCTGTAGATCATAGCTGGACTCGAACCCCGCGAGTGCCCATGGTATACGCTCTGCCTACCGTCGCCTATAGCGCGGGCGAGGGCGCATGAATTATGTGCGATCTCGCCTAGCCACTATACTGACGGCCCGTCACCCGGAACCGAGGAGCCCAGATGCGCCCGAGTGGTCGATCGTCGGCAGAGATACGCGCGGTCACACTGACCCGCGGCTACACGCGGTATGCGGAAGGTTCGGTCCTCGTCGAGTTCGGCGACACCCGGGTGCTCTGCAATGCGAGCGTGGAGGAGCGGGTGCCCAATTTCCTCAAAGGCAAAGGGCGGGGGTGGATCACCGCCGAGTACGGAATGTTGCCCCGCTCGACCGGCGATCGGATGATGCGTGAAGCCACTCGCGGTCGGCAAGGCGGAAGAACCCTCGAGATCCAGCGCCTCATCGGACGCTCGCTGCGGGCAGTCGCGGACCTCGCGGCTCTTGGGGAGCGAACCATCTACATCGATTGCGATGTAATTCAAGCCGATGGTGGTACGCGAACCGCGGGTATCACCGGGAGCTACGTAGCGTTGGTCGATGCGGTGCACGAGCTCAAGCGGCGAAAGCTGCTGAAGTCTGACGTGGTCCATGGGCAGGTCGCGGCACTCTCGGTGGGGATCTATCGGGGCCAGCCGGTCGCTGATCTCGACTACGCGGAGGATAGCGAGGCTGAAACGGATCTCAATGTCGTGATGAACGAGAACGAGGCCTTCATCGAGATCCAGGGCACCGCCGAGGGTCATGCATTCCGAATGAATGAGCTGATGAGCATGCTGGAGCTCGCCAAGAGTGGAATCGGCGAGCTGCTCCAGATGCAGCGCGAGGCGCTCGCCCGCTGATGGACCGATGCGACGCGCCGCGTGACGCCAGATTGGTTTGCTTGTGCAAGAGTATGGTCTCGAACGCAGACCGAGAGGGCGGTCGGAGTCTATCCGGCGAGAGGGCGCAGGGGGAGTTGCCGCAAAGCGGCTTCAGCGCATGACTCGCACGGTGCTGGCGAGCGCCAACGCGGGCAAGCTCGCTGAGTTTCGACGATTGCTGCAAAACGTGCCGATGGAGCTGGTGCCGCAGTCGATGCTCGATATCCAGGCGGTCGAGGAGACCGGCAAGACGTTTCGTGAGAACGCCCTACTCAAGGCTCGCCACGCGTCGCGGGGGGCGGGGCTTCCCGCAGTCGCAGACGATTCCGGTCTCCTCGTCGATGCCCTCGGGGGTCGGCCGGGGGTTCGTTCGGCGCGTTTTGCGGGTGAGGGTGCGAGCGATGGGGCGAATGTCGCCAAGTTGCTGCGCGACCTCACGGGTGTGGCAGAAGCGCAACGCACCGCGCGCTTCGAGTGCGTGGTGGCCTATGTTCGCAACCCCGACGACGCCGCGCCGGTCATTGCCTGCGGCACATGGCGCGGGCGCATTCTGTGCGGGCCCCGGGGCGACAAGGGGTTCGGCTACGACCCGGTGTTCTTGGTCCCGGAGCTCGGCCTCTCTGCGGCCGAGCTAAGCCCCTCGCGCAAAGATGAGCTGAGTCACCGAGGCCAGGCTCTGCGCGCTCTGGCAGCGTGCCTGCTGGAGACGGAGCATGGCGACGGTGGATGAGATAGATGCACATGGCGCCGAGGGCAACACGGCCGGACTCGAATCGCGTTCGCTCTACATCCATTTGCCGTGGTGCCTGCGCAAGTGCCCCTATTGCGATTTCAACTCTCACCAGGTCGTTGGGACGCTACCCGAGAAACGCTACGTACAGGCGGTCCTCGATGATCTCGAGCGGGACCTCGAACGAGTGGAGGCCCGGCCGATCTCGAGCGTGTTCATCGGTGGTGGTACTCCGAGCTTGTTCTCCGCGGCATCGATGGAGCGTCTGCTGGAGGGAGTGCAACACCGTTGCCGGCTCGTCGCTGGCTGCGAGGTAACGGTGGAGGTCAACCCGGGCGCCCTGGACGCCTCACGATTTCGGGATTACCAATCGGCCGGAATCAATCGGTTGTCGGTCGGCGTGCAGAGCTTCGATCATGCTGCGCTCAGGCGAATCGGGCGCATTCACGATGGACGCGAGGCGGAGCTCGCGCTCGAGCGAGCGGCGCGGGCAGGATTCGAGAATTTGAACATCGATCTCATGTACGGTTTGCCCGGGCAAAGTCCCGACCAGGCGCTCGCGGATATCGAGACGGCACTCGAGTGGAACCCGGCCCACATCTCGCACTACCAGCTCACGATAGAGCCTAACACCGAGTTTCATCGGGCTCCGCCCGCGCTGCCGGACGAGGATGCGATCGAAGAGACGGAGGTCTTGTGCGCGGCGCGTCTGGCCGCGGGCGGGTTCACGCGGTACGAGGTCTCCGCCTGGGCGCGACCCTCGGCTCGCTGTCAGCACAACCTCAACTACTGGCGATTCGGTGACTATCTGGGGGTGGGGGCGGGCGCGCATGCAAAGCTGAGCGATGTTGCGGGAGGCTTGATCGAACGTACCCTCAAGCAGAAGCATCCAAGGCGATACCTGATGGGCCTCGAGGATGGAGAGTACGTCCTGTCGCGGCGAGTCGTGAGCCCACCAGAGCTTCCCCTGGAGTTTATGATCAACGCGCTGCGCCTCACGGAGGGAATATCCATGGCGACCTTCGAGGCACGAACCGGACTCTCACGCAACCAGATCGCCGCGGGTCTTGGCGAAGCGGAGCGGCGCGGGCTCCTGGTCTACCGGGATGATGTCATCACGCCGACGCCCTTGGGGCATCGATACCTCAACGACCTCACCGGGTTGTTCCTTCCGCCGGCGGGCGAATGGACCGCGTCGGTCGCAAAGTGAGGCGATGCTATACTAAGCCTTACTCTTCGCACGGGTCCGTATCGGCGTGACGCGACTGGTTTTTTTGATCCTCGGGGTGTTGCTTGCGATGCCCTCAGCGGCCCGCATGTATCAGTGGGCAGATCCGAACACCGGTACGCCACAGATGTCGGGTACGCCGCCCGCCTGGTACCGCAGCGGCTGGGGCGGGCCGCGAGTTCGAGTGTTCGATAACGGCCGAATCGTAGACGATACCGCGATTGCAGTGTCGGATGAGCAGAGCCGGGCGCTGCGAGAAGAAGCGTTCCGGCAGCACGAAGAGGCCAAGCAACTCCAGGCCCTGAGACAGCTCGAGGAGGATGCACTCGAGGACGCATCGAAACGGGCCGCCAAGCGAAAGGCGACGCAGCTACCGGAAGAGGACGGTGAGCCCCTGGCCCTCGAGATTCCGGAGGCCATCAGTGAGCAACGAATCGAGGAGCTAAAGGGCTTGATCGAGCAGTGGGACAGCCTGAATCTTCCGTAGTCTAATATTTGGGCCACCCAGGCCCTCTCAAACCTACGGCGGCAGGCCCGCCGTCTAGCCGGTTTCTCAGCCCTTGTCGGCGAAGAAGTCGATCAGATTCTCGAGGACCGATTTCTCGCGGTTGTCGATGAAGGACTGGAGCGCGAGAAGGCCTTCGTTGTCCGGCTGTACTTGCAGGCCAAGGGTGATGTACGCCTGAGCCTGTCGATAGTTCCTATCCGAGAACTGCTTTTCCGCCAACACCACGAAACGCTCGGCAATCAGGGCGAAACCACGCCCAGCCTTTTCCTTGTCCAGTGGAAACAATCGGCTGAAGTAATAGTGCGCGTTGTCCGCGGGCGGCTCCGTGAGCTGATCTTGCTTGAGTCGCGCTTCGGCGAGCCACTCGAGGGCCCTGATGATCTCCTCTCGGTCGGGGCCTCCGCTCGGGGGCGCCGTACTGGCTGTCACGGCCGGGACGCCGGAGCCGGAACTGACCACTGCCGTTCCTTCGGTTGACCCATCCACGGTAACCGGGGCGGTAGACGGTCGGGCGAAGGTGGACCGGGTGAGCGACTGGGTGTAGAGGTAGAACCCTCCGTAGCTGAGGGTCAACATGAGCAACATCGCGCCGAGCGCCAGTGCCCGCTTGTTGTGCTCGACAAAGCCTTCGGCCCGCGGGGACGATGCCGGTTGCTCGGGTGATTCGACGGCCACCTTGGGAGCCGGCCGTTGCTGTACCGTCGCTCTGCGCAGCTCACGGACCCGCTCGACCACCGCTCCCGCGTCAGGTATGCGGTCCTCGCGGTTCTTCGCGATCATCTGGTTCAGCAGCGGCTGAAATTTTCCGAGCGATCCCGGCAGATCCGGGATTGGGGACTGGATGTGCTGGACGATGATCTTGATGGCCGACTCCCCGGGGTACGGTCGGTCCCCGGTGAGCATCTCGTAGAAGATGATCCCGAGACTGTAGATGTCGGCGCGGCCGTCCACCTTGTGGCCCTCGGCCTGCTCCGGGCTCATGTAGAACGGGCTGCCGAGAATGGTCCCGGTGGAGGTGAGCTCGGTGTCTATCCGCGTCTGTTTGGCAATGCCAAAATCGCTGAGCAGCGGGGTTCCGTCATTCCGAAACAGGATATTGGCGGGCTTAACGTCTCGGTGAATCACTCCCTCCCGGTGGGCGAATTCGAGGGCGCTCGCAATTCGCTCCATGACGGAGAGGGCCTCGTCCGGGGTGCACCCCTTGGCGATCTTGCTCTTCAGATCACCACCTTCGACGTACTCCATCGACATGTAGACCAGCTCGTCGGTGGCGCCGATGTCGAAGATGGTGATGATGTTGGGATGGCGAAGGGCCGCGACGATCCGACCCTCGTTCAGGAACCGTTCCAGAAAATCAGTCTGATCGGCCTGGCCGGTGTTCATGGTCTTGAGCACCACCTGCCTTCCGAGCGACTCCTGGACCGCGAGATAGGCCGTGCCCATCCCGCCCTTCCCGATCGTCTTTTTTATGTCGAACCCAGGGACTTCCATCATGTGGAATTATAGCCTCGCGACCAGGCGGCTAAGACCGAGACCGAGGCTGCGACCGGCCCGCTGCGCCACCGCGCGTGGGCTGACAAACCGATGCTGGGGACGGTCCCTGCCCGACCCATCGGACGGAGAGTCGACCGGCGGTTATGATAGCAGCTGAATTCACATTGTATCCTTATCCCCGTGGCCTGGGTCGACGGGTGACGAGCTCTCCGCGGCTCGCGAATGACACCGGTTTATCGCCCGGGGAGCGAAAGTCTGAACCCTCGCCACGGGAGAAGCCGCGGGTCGGGGTCGACCGGACCCTCCCGGCAGCATCCGGATCTGCGAGGATATTGCAGTGCCCGGGTGGGTTGGCGCTACGCCAGTGATGAAACGTCAATCGGAGGCGCAATGAACGATCTGCAATGCTGGAAATGCGGAGAAATGCTGGCGGATGTCGGCCTGCCGTTGCGTCGCCTCGAGGAGTGTGGCGCCTGCAATGCGGACCTCCACGTGTGTCGAATGTGTACGTTCTATGACCCTTCGGTGGCTTCGAGCTGTCGCGAGCCGACCGCCGATGAGGTCTCGGACAAGGAGCGGTCCAACTTCTGTGGCTATTTCCAGCCAATGCCGCGGGCGTACCATCCGAGAGACGAGTCGCAGACCGCGACATCTCGGTCTAAGCTCGAGGCCCTGTTCGGCGTGGAGCCATCCCCCGGCCGCACCTCGAGTTCGGATGCGGACGCGGCCCGGGAGCGGCTGAACGACCTGTTCGGCTCCAAGCCCGGCGAGCGCAAGGAGTAGGAATGAACGCTCCCGGCATGAGTCCGGACGAGAGCCTCGTCGGCGAGACGCCTCACGATGAGCGCCAGGGACGCGGCGCATCGAATGACCCGCCGGAAATTGCATTTCAGGGCCGCCCAGGGTGGGCGATGCCCGCGGCGTCTCGCTTCGCTCTGGCTGAGAGGAAGGTCGGCGCTCATGCTATCAAATCTTGGCTGGCCACCTTCGACCCAGGGCGCGGAAGGCCTACCTGACCGATTTCCCGGGGAGTTTCGAGATGCCGACATTCGTGAAAACCGACAAGTGCGACGGCTGCAAAGGACACGCA
>JBFHLI010000051.1:0-16230 GCA_041594935.1 Gammaproteobacteria bacterium
ATGCCCCGGGCTGCGAGGCGAGTGAAGCCGCCGGGGCGGGTAGTTGTAGAACTGATGTCGCGGAGGGGGAAAGCGACGTTGCCCGAATCCGTGCCGTGGAGGTGGAAAGCGATGTTGCCCGAATCCGTGCCGTGGAGGTGGGTGGCGATGTTGCCCGAATCCGTGTCGCGGAGGTGGGTGGCGATGTTGCCAGAACCCGTGCCGCGCGCCGGGGCCGGGGGAAGGACGGTAGTAGAGATAACCTCCGCCTCGCGGCTCCCGCGCATGAGGCCGGCGGTGGTCAGGGCGGGCGCCTTGTCCCGACGCCCGCGGCCCTGGGCCGCGTTGGGCCCCGCTGCCGTCGTGGCCCGCTCGGCCGCCTTGAACCGAGAAGCTCGAGGCGCCCGCCGGGGCGGTATCTATCAGGCCCACGGCGGCGAACATCACTGCTGCAAGGGTCAGGGGTCTCGGCCATCTTGCCATCGGAATCTCCTTCGTCACCGCACAACCGCGGCTCACTGGGTTCTGGAGGGTAGTATGCCGGTCCTTCCTGAACTGGACATGAACCGGTCTGCGGGTCACGGCCTCGTTTGAGCACCGCGGGCCTGCGCTCAACCCCTTGGCGGCGCGTCGCCGCGGCGTCGCAGGCCGGCCGCAAGGGCGAGCGAGATGGCCAGACCGACGGTGGTCAGCGTGCCGAATATCGGCGTCGCGAGGGCCCAGCTGCCGGTCATGTCGACCGCTTGCGCGAGCAGCACCGGCCCGATGAGCACCCCCAGATTTCGTCCGGTCATGATCACCCCGAATGCCCCCGCGGTGCCACGGGCACGACCGAGGATGGCGCTTGGCATCGCGAACAGGCAGACCGGTACGATCCCCGCCCCGACCCCGTAGGCCACGAGGGATACGATTCCGAAGCCCAGCCCGCTCCCGGTCGCCGGCATGAGCCACCATACCAGCGCCTGGCACGCGAGCGCACCGGCCATCATCACGCCGGCCGCGAAGCCGGCCCGCAGCATGAGCCCGGCCACCACGTTGAAAATGAGCACGAAGACCACCGGGATCAGGTAGCCGACCAAGGCGCTCGTTACGCTCAGCCCGGTGACCTCGACCAGGTACTGCGGCAGCCAGGTCATGTACGCGAAGTACTGACCGGACCACAGCATGAACACCGTGCCGGACAGCGCGAGCAAGCGTCGCTCGGCGGGGGTGAACGCGCGGCGGTGCTCCCCGACCGGGTCGATGGCACCGCCCGGCGCAAGACCAGGTGCCCGGCGCAGGCGAGCCGTCCACAGTGCAAACAGCACGGCCGCGCCGAGCCCGGCGTACCACAGTGACTGCCACCCGACGGTTGCGAGGGAGACCGGGGCGAGCAGGATCGCGGTCAGCTGCCCGATCGGAATCCAGGTCGCAGTGAGTCCGATGACGATGGGGAGCCGCTCGGGTGTCGCGCCGGCATTGGCGATCACGGGCCCTCCGATCGCCAGTATCGCGAAGGCGATGCCCTCGAGGGCGCGTCCCGAGAGCACCGCGAGCCCGGAGGAGGGCAACAGCACGGTGAGCACGCTCCCGGCGGCGCTCAGTCCGAGCGCGACTGCAATGTAGGGCGCGGGCCCCCGCCTCGCCACCGCGCGGCCCAACCAGATCGAGAGTGATAGTCCGGCCAGCGCGTATATCGACATGAAGCCGCCGGCGAGGGTTCGGTCATAGTGGTAGCGTTCGAGCAAGACCGGCAGCACCACTGGAAGCTTGAAGAGCTGGTAGGCTGCGAAGTACGCGATCCCGAGTCCGAAGGCGACGACCTCGATCGGTCGCGGGTGGCCGGCGGCTGGCGTCACGATCACCTCTCGCGCGAAGGCCGAGGGCGGCTCGCCGGTACGCCGGCAGCCTGATCCTCGCTGATGCGGGTAGGAGTAGGATATCAAGCGCGGGCGGCGCCGGGCGCGACCCGCGCCGACGGGGCTTACATGGCGGCTCGTCGCCGGATTGACGAGCGGCCGAGCACGCGGGAGTGAGCGAATCCGATGGCCGTGAACGTCCCCTTTGTTCGCAAATACTCGTTCGAGTACGCGGTGATGGAGACGTTGACGCCCCTGATCCGGCGCATAACCGCCCGCAACCCGGGCCCGTACACCTTTCACGGCACCGGCACCTACATCATCGGGCGCGGGCGGGTGGCGGTCGTCGACCCGGGCCCGGACCTTCCGGAACACGTGCGGGCGCTGGTCGCGGGGCTCGCAGGAGAGGAGATCTCGCATCTGGTGGTGACCCATACCCACCGCGACCATTCGCCGGCCTGTGGGGCGCTGCAGCGACACTGCTCCGCCCCGACGTACGCCTTCGGCCGCCACCGGCGCGCGCGGGGCGTGCACGAGACCGAGGTCGAGGAGGGCGCTGATCTATCGTTCGTGCCGGACGTCAACGTGCGAGATGGCGAGGTGATCGAAGGCGATGGCTGGACACTGGAATGCGTGCACACTCCCGGTCACACGTCGAACCACGTCTGTTATCAGCTGCGTGAGGAGCGGGCGCTGTTCACCGGCGACCACGTGATGGGCTGGTCGACGAGCATCATTGCCCCGCCCGACGGCGACATGGGCCGGTACCTGTCCAGCCTCCGGCGATTGCTTGGGCGAGAGGACGCCCGCTACTGGCCCACGCACGGCCCGGCGATCGAGCATCCGCGGAAGCACGTTGGCGCTTTTCTCGCCCACCGCAAAGAGCGCGAGGTCCAGATCCTAGGATGCCTTCGCTCCGGTACCAGCCGGATTGCGGACATGGTGCCGCTCATCTACCTGGGGCTACCGTCCCCTATGTACCCGGCGGCCGCGCAGCAGATCCTCTCCACCGTGCTGTATCTCATCGGCGAAGGGCAAATCGAGTGCGAGGATTCGCCGTCGATCGACGCCCGCTACCGGCTTTCGGATTGAAGACCGCGCCGAGCATCGGATAGCATCTGCGGTTCTGAACATTACCAACCCCCCCAGGTCGCCGCCCATATTATGAACATCGTCAATCGTTGGAACTGGCTCGGACTCTTGCTCGCCGGCGGGATCCTGGGTCTACCGGTGGGCACTTCGGCTCAGCCGCAGCCCGAGCTTATCGCGACCCACGAGGACTGGGATGTCTACCAGCTCATGGCTGACGGCGGCAAGATCTGCTACATCGCCTCTGACCCCACCGAGTCCGAGCCCGATGTCCCGGGCCGGTCCGAGACCTGGGTCCTGGTCACCCACCGGCCGAGCCTCAAGATCAAGAACGAGGTTGGGATCATCGCGGGCTACGAGTACCAGCCGGATACGTCGGTGACCGCGATCGTCGATTCCAAGCGCTTCGAGATGTTCACCCAGGCCGATGGGGCGTGGCTTCGCACTCGCGAGGAAGAGCTGCAGATGGTCACCGACATGAAACGAGGTAAGAGACTGACCGTCGTCGGGCAGTCGAGCGGAGGGGTCACGACCACCGATAAGTACTCCCTGTTCGGATTCACCGCCGCCCACCGGGACGCGAGCAAGGCCTGCGAGTAGCGCGCCGGCAAGGCGAGGCCGATGCTTGCGGAGGCGCATTGCCGCAGCCGGCGCCACGACCCCGGTTGCCTCTTGCTAGCGGCGGCGACCCAGATCGAGGTCGAGACGAAGCCGAACGGGCCCGGACGGTCGCACGCTCGTCGCCGACGTGGCCGGTGCCGCGCCACGGTCGTAGAGGACGAGAGTGGGCGCGAGGCGTAGGCTCGAGCGCTTCACGACGGAGCGGGCGATGATATCGGGGAGCCGGAGGGAGTGCTGGGAGGTCTGCGCCAGCATCGCCCGGGCCCTCGGGTGGCCCTGGGCAGCCGCCAGCAGGTACCAGTCTCTTGCTTCCACCAGATCTTTGCGCACGCCCTTGCCCTGTGCGTAGAGCGCCCCGAGGTTGAACTGGGCGTTGCGCTCACCCTGCTGCGCCGCGCGCCGATACCATCGCGCGGCTTCCGTCGGATCCTGGGTCACCCCCTCCCCGTGCTCGTACATCAGCCCGAGCATGGTTTGGGCGCGAGGCACGCCTCGCTCGGCTTGGGCGCGGAACGCCCGCGCCGCCTCGCCGTAATTGCCGCTGCGGTAGGCCGCCACCCCGGGGTCGAGCTCGGCCGCGGTGAAGGCCGCCCACACCAGGAGCAAGCTGGCGAGTGCGTACCGGCCGGGCCGAGACCGCAAGTCTGCCCCGATGCCGTGCCGCGCCCGCAAGCGTCTTCTGATGCGGAGAATTCGTTGCTTCACGCTGCTTCCCGGGGTCGTGCCGCCGTCGCCTCTATGATTGCGGTGGTGAGGGCACGACGCAATCGAACGTTTGCGCCATCGACAGTTCCTTTCGAGCCGAACGCTCCGACTCCCGCGGGTGAATTGTTGCGCGGGGGCCACGACGCTATAGTCGCAGCCTCCGACCCCGCAAGCTGCAGACCGGTTATGGCGCCACCCTTTCCCCACCTATTCCAGCCGCTCGCGTTGCGGCACAAGACGCTCAAGCACCGGCTCAATTTCGGCGCCCACACCGCGAACATGGCCGAGGCCGGGTTACCGGGCGACCGCCACCTTGGCTACTACGCCGAGCGCGCCCGAGGGGGCGCCGCGATGATCGTCTGTGAGCCGATTCCGGCCCATCGCACCGGGGTGTTGACGCGCGGAAACTTCCGCCACGGTGACGACGCCGTTATTCCGCACTTTCGGCGTATCACCGACGCTTGCCACGACCACGGCGCGGTCATGATTCATCAACTCTATCACGTCGGGCAGCACGGTGATTTCGACAACTCCTACGAACCGAGCTGGTCGCCTTCGGGAATGCCGTCCTATCACGATTCCGACGGCAGTCACTCGATGTCGGAGGCCGAGATCGAGGAGGTCATCGAAGGTTTCGGCCAGGCCGCGCGTCGCGCCAGGGAATCGGGATTTGACGGCATCGAGCTGTTCGCGGCCTACCATGCGCTCGTCGATCAGTTCTGGACCCCGTGGTCCAACCGCCGCGATGACCGCTGGGGCGGGTCGTTGGAGAACCGGGTACGGTTCACCACTTCGGTCCTCGAGCGAGTGCGCCGCTATGCGGGCGAGGATTTCATCGTCGGGATGGCGGTGAGCTGTGACCCCGAGGTCGAGGTGGCTCTGTCGCTCGAGGCGTTGCAGGAGATCGTTGCCTGGCACGATGAGCGCGGGCTCATCGACTACGTGACGTGTGGCACCGGAAGCTACTTCGACTTCTTCAAGCTGATGCCCACCTTCATGTACGCCGACAAGCTCGGCGCGCCGTACGCGGAGGCCTTGAAGCAGGTCGTCAAGCACGCGCGCGTGCAGGCCGAGAGCCACATCCGCACCCCCGAGAACGCGGACCAAGTGATCGGCTCCGGCCAGGCTGACATGGTCAGCATCGTGCGCGGTCAGATCGCCGATCCGCATCTCGCCAACAAGGCGATGGAGGGACGGGCGGAGGATATCCGGCCGTGCATCTCCTGCAACCAGATGTGCTGGGGGCGGCGCTCGCGAGACTACTGGATCTCATGCCTCATCAATCCCTCCGCCGGGCGGGAGTTCGAGTGGGGTGGGGACCGATTCGAGCCGACCGCGGCCCCGAGGACGTTGCTGGTGGTGGGCGGCGGGCCGGCCGGGCTCGAGGTTGCGCGGGTTGCGGCCGAGCGGGGCCATCGGGTCACGCTGGCCGAGGCCTCCTCGCGGCTGGGGGGGCAGTTTCGCCTCGCCGGCATGCAGCCCCGCCGGGCCCAGATCCTCGACCTCATTCAGTGGTACGAGCAGCAGCTCGAAAGGCGCCAGGTCACGGTCGAGCTCGATCACCCGATGGAGGCCGCCGACGTGGCCGCTTTCGAAGCGGACGCGGTGGTCGTCGCCACCGGCTCGCTTCCCTCGGAGACCGGCTTCCAGCGTTTCTGGCCGGGCGTTGAGCGACTGGCCGGGGCGGAGCGGGGTAACGTCTGGTCGGTGGAGGAGGTGATGGCCCGGGCCGCGCGCCCAGGGAAGCGCGTTCTCGTCGTCGACGACGGCGGCAACTGGCGCGGCTGCGGCACCGCCTGGCATCTCGCCGAACAGGGCCACGAGGTGACGCTGCTCACGCCCGACGGTATGGTCGGTCGAGAGCTGGTTCGAAGCGCGGCCGATTTTCCGCTGCGGCGAAATCTGAAGAAGCTCGGGGCACTATTCCTCACCGACTCCGCGGTCCGGGCCTGGCACGGTGACGGTGCCACCGTCGTCAATCTGCTCGACGGCACCGAGCAGCGCATCGAGTGCGACGGCCTCGTGCTGGCGACACCGAACGTCGCGGAGACCACGCTTCTCGACGAGCTACGCGCGAGCACCGAACTCGAGGTGCACGCGATCGGCGACTGCGTGGCCCCGCGCTGGGCGGTGCACGCCATCTACGAGGGACGGAAGCTCGCCCGGACCTTGTGAGCGCCGGTGCCGGCGGGAGCGCGCGATGGGTTCAGACCGCGACGCGCTCGGTGTCGTTCCCGTCGTCGGCAGTGCCGGCGGTGCTTTCCTCCTGCTGGCGCCGGAAGATGTACTCGGCAATCGTGTCCTGCTTGCACTCGAAGTAGGTGGAGAGGTTCGCCACGAACTCGACGCCGTACTGCGCGAACGCCCCCTCGAGCCGACGGGTTCGAATCCAGCTGGTGAGGTACAGATCCTGGCTGCGACCCGGGAGGATGGGTGACACCTCAATCAGATCGGTGAGGGCGAGGACCTCGTCGAGATGGGCGTCGATCTTGAATGCGAGCCCGGTGGCGGAGATGTCGCTGAGCTCCCCGGTCATCCCCGCGTCCCGGACCTGCTGGAACAGCGGGTAGGAGAAGGGCGGTTGCGCGCCGGCGAGGAGGCGCACGTGCACGTTGACCGGCTGTGCGGAATCCGGTTTCACTCGGTATAGCGAGCGGCGGCTGAAGAGCAGCTGGAAGAATTCGCCGGAAAGCTTTTCCTGCAGTTCCTCCGAACCTTCGAACTCGAGGCCGAAGCGCCGGTGCTCGCGCGTGTCGGCGCGAAAGTGCACCCGCGCCGGCGCTTGAATGAACTCCCCCTGCGACGGGGAGGCGAACGTCATGGTGACCGTCTCTCCGAGCGCGAGGGTAGGGGCGTCTCCGAGGGGAAAGCGGGTCTCGGCCCCGGTGATCTTAACCTCCAGGATCTCGCCCTCGTAGCTCCGGTTGTCCGCCGTCTTGAGCCCGACCTTGAGGCCATCGCTCTCGATTGCGGTGTTCATCGATCGGCTCTCTGAAAAGCCGTTCCAGGTGCTGTGATGCTTGAACGCCATGTCCTAACCCTGCCCGGTGGAGTCTCGATGTACAGTAACGACACCCCCGGTCCGGGACTTTACCCGCGACGCCGGCCGCCCTTCACCGGTGCGCTCAGGTCGGTGGCGGGGCCAATGGCGAGTCCTCCACCTCGCTAGCCACCCAATGTCGCGGTAACATGAGCGCTGCGTCTCAGCTCTGGCCCGATGAGGCTGTGCATCGATGATTCCCACTACCAGGCACAAGATGCGCTCGGGTCGCCGAGGGCGACGGCACGGCGGACTCGATTCCTCCCCTCACGTCCGCCGGCGCACGGGTACGGCTTGGGTGGGGATCGCGGTGGTGGCCGCCTTGCTGCCGCTCGCGGCGCATGCCGGCGCGGCGGCCCTCGAGTCGTTCTTCGGCAACTACGCGGGCGAGGTCGTCGTGGATGCCGCAGGCGAGCGGTCGACGCGGGACATGAGCCTCGAGATCAAGCCGCGCAAGAACGGCTTCACCATGGCGTGGTCGACCTTTCGCCGGCGCAGCGACGGCAGCGTCAAGCGCAAGGACCACTCGATGGATTTCCTGCCGGCAGGAAGGCCGAACCTGTATGCCTCGGCGGTGAAGCGCAATCTGTTCGGCCACTCCGTGCCCGCCGACCCCATGAAGGGCGACCCCTTCGTGTGGGCGAGCATCAAGGACGAGACCCTCACCATGCACGCCCTGCTCATCGATGACGCGGGGGGCTACGAGATGCAGACCTACCGCCGTACCCTCTCCCCGGGCGGCCTTGACCTCGAGTTCGAGAGCATCGACGAGACCGGGAAAAAGCGCCGCGTCGCGGGTCTACTCGCGCGTGTCGTCACGGCATCGACGCCGGACGTCTCGGAACGCCGTTAGCGGCGCAATGTAGAGGGCCACTCTCGGGGCGCTGGCGAGTTAGATAGACCGTCGCCGCCAGCCGGCCCAACGCCTACCGGTCTGGCTTTCCCCGGAGGCAGAGGGCGATGAAATTCGCCCGTAACGCGAAATCCCCTCGCCGCTTCGACCTCGCCCCCCACCTTCGCCGCGGCGTCTTGCGATCGCCCTCGCGTTTTTTTCCGGCACGGCCTGGATTGTGAACGGCGTCCGTAAAGCTTCGACGCCTACTAGCCGATACGCGGTCATGACGTCTGTGTATGTCCCGCTGCGCCGTTCGGTCGCGAGCACCGCGACCGAATTCCGGCCTAGACCAGAGGCCTCGTGCCCGCGTCGGGCGGTCGCGGGCCGTCGATATCGCCGGCGGGGGAATAAGCCCGCCTCTCTTCGGGGCTTCACCCTCGTGGAGATGATCATCGTGATCGTCGTCTTCGGAGTGCTCGCGGCCGCGACGGTGCCGAGTTTCCGGTCCCTGATGCGGGACACCCGCATATCGACCAACGCGCAGAAGATTCATCAGGCCCTGTTCCTAGCCCGCAGCGAAGCCGGCAAGCGGGGGCAGGTCGTCGCCCTGGAATCCACCAGCGGCAACCTGTCCTGGAAAGAGGGCTGGAAGATGTACCAGGACACCGACGGGGACGGAAACCAGGATCCCGATGAGCCCGATATCCGGGTGGGCGGGCCGATCGACGGCACATTCACGTTCACCGCCAGCGCCGCGACCGCGCGCTATCTTCCCTCGGGGTTCCTGTCGGTGGCCCCGACCCAGGTGACCTTCACGTTCTGTGACGATGGCGCCACGGGGGAAGAGGGAAGAAGCATCGTCGTCGCGCAGACCGGACGTCCCAGCATGTCCGAGTTCGCATGTCTGTGAAAGAAATCCGAGCCTGCATCTCGAGTTACCTCGCGAAATCACGCCGACGGGGCGCTGCCGGCTTCGGCCTGGTGGAGGTGCTCATCTCGCTGCTGGTCCTGTCCATCGGGCTCCTCGGGGTCGCCAGACTTCAGATCGTGGGGGTTCGCTCGACCCACGGATCTTTTCTCCGCGGGCAGGCGATCATGTTCGCCTACGACATGGCGGACCGAATGCGCGCCAATCGAATCGCGGTCGTCAATGCCTCTGGAACCCCCGTTGGCTTCTACAACAGCGCTGACGGGACCGATTTTCAGAGCCCGTCCGACAACGGTTGTACCGAGACCGGGGCCGATTTCGCGGCCGACTGCAGCGTCGCGGAGCTCGCGGCCAACGATACCTTCGAGTGGCAGCAAAACCTCGTCAACTTCCTGCCCGAAGCGAGCGGAACGGTGTGCATCGACAGCACGCCGGACGACGGCACTGCCGCCGCGCCCCAGTGCGACGACGTGGGCCAGTCCTACGCGGTCAAGGTCTTCTGGACCGAGATGGAGCCGGACGGTCCGGCCGAAAAGCGCTACGTCATGAGGATTCAGCTGTGACGAAACGATCGCCTGCACGAGCGCAGGATGGCTTTTCGCTGGTCGAGTTGATGGTGGCGATCACGATCGGCCTGATCATCGTCCTGGTGCTCATCCAGGTGCTGATCAGCAACCGCGCCGGGAATCGACTGCAGGATAACCTTACGCGCCTGCAGGAGGACGGCCGCTTCGCAGTCGAGCTCATCTCCCGGGTGATTCGGATGAACGGCTATCAGGGCGACACCGCGAATGAATGGCTGCTGGGACCGCTCTCGGCCGCCAACGGCGGTCTCACCCCGTTGGACGCCAGCGACAACGACACCAACGGCATGGACACCATCCGGGCGACCTATTCCGGTACCGCCGACGGCTTCGTTCGAGACTGCCACGGCAACGTGGTACCGGCCGGCACGAGGGTGATGAACCGCTTCTCGGTCTCGGCCGCCAACGAGCTCCAGTGCGCGGTTAGCACCGACGACGGCGCCACCTGGCAGACCCTCGTGATCATCGACCGGGTCGAGGGTCTGCATCTTCTCTATGGCGTCGACACCAATGGCGACGGCGCCGCCAACCAGTATGTGACCGCGCCGAATGTGGCCGACATGGAGACGGTGGTCAGCGTGCGGGTCGGGCTCCTGCTCGTCACCCGCGACGACTTTATCGCCGCCGGAGTCGACTCGCGGGACTACTTGCTGCTCGACGAGACGTTGCACGGGGGCGCGGCCGCCCCCGGTGACCGCCGCATGCGGCGGGTGGTCAGCGCAACCATCAACTTGAGGAACCACACGTGATGCCGCCTGGCTCGAAGGCAAGTCGGGCCGCGCAGGGGAGCGGTCCTGCAGGCCAGCGCGGGACCGTGCTCGCCATCAGTCTGCTCCTGCTCCTCATCGTCACCGTGCTCGGGGTGAACGCGATGGTGCTGTCGAATCTCGAGGTGGTGCTCGCGGGCAATACCCAGGCCCGGGTAACCGCCCTCTCGGAAGCCGAGAACAGCCTGGTCGACGGTGAGAACTTCATTGTCACCAACTTTCCCACGGCCCCCACCTTCGACTGGTCGACCCAGACCGACGACGGGCTCTACATGCCCGGTGACCTCGGCGCCTCGGTGGTCGACGCGGTCGATTGGCTCGCCGACGACGGTGCCTATGAGGACGCACCGAGCGGCGGGAGTTACACCATCGAGTTCCTGGGGACCTACCTGGCTCCGGGGAGCTCGCTAAGTCTCGGCGCGGGTGGCGGAGGCGACCATCGTTACCTGTACCGCATCACCGGACGGGGCGACGCCGGCAAGGGCGGGGTGCGCCTTGCCGAATCCATCTTCATGACGAGCGATTGAGGTACCTGAGGAGCGTATCGAATGGCCAGGGTGAATCGACGTGGGCTCAAGCTCCTCGCGGGCGCGGTGGCGGCGATGGCGGTCGTGGCAAGCCTGCTGGCCGGCAACTTTTTCTCGCCGAATCTCCAGCCCTTCGGCTACATCGCCCCGCCGGCCGGCAGCAGTCGCACCCTCGTCTCCGGCAACGAGACGCTCTATGCGCCGTGGTTCGACAAGTCCACCTTCTCCGGTGATCTGCTCGCCATCGGGGTCGCCGCCGACGGAACCCCGGATTTCCTGAATCCGCTGTGGCAGGCGCGACTGACCCTCGCCAACCAGCACTGGAACACGGGCCGGGCGATCGTCACCACCGACGGAGCGGGTACCGCCATCCCCTTTGGCTGGGACTCGTTGACCCCGGCCCAGCGTACGGCACTCGACCCCGACACGGCGGCCGATGCGATGCTGGTTGCGAGGACGGATAGCCCGGTGCTGAATTTCATCCGCGGCGACCGTAGCAACGAGACGGACAACGGCGGCACCTACCGCAACCGGAGCAGCGTGCTCGGCGACATCATTCACAGTCCCCCCCAGTACGCTGCCCGCCCCTCCGGACCCTATGCCTTCGACAACTACTTCGGCTTCTCCAGCGCCAATGCGGCGCGTGCGCCGCGGGTCTACGTGGGGGCCAACGACGGCATGCTGCACGCCTTCGATGCGGTCTCCGGGGCGGAGGTGTTCGCGTTCATTCCGTCGCCGGTTATTCCGAGTCTGGACCGGCTGAAGAGCCGACCCTACCTGCACCAGCACTACGTCGACGGGCCGATCACGCTGCGTGATGCGTACTTCGACTCGGCCTGGCACACCATCCTGGTCGGAGGTCTCGGAGCCGGGGGCCAGGGATTCTACGCGCTCGACGTCACCACCGCGGAGGATGCGGCGAGCACCACGGAGGCGGTGGCGGCATCCAAGGTCCTGTGGGAGTTCACCGAGGGCAACGACCCCAACCTCGGCTTCACCTACGGGCGCCCCGCGATCGTGCGGCTGCAGGCCACCGGGCAATGGGTGGCCATCGTCTCGAACGGCTACGTGAACAGCGCCGCGGATGCGGTCCAGGGCGACGCCCGGGGGCGATTGTACGCTCTCGACATCGAGACCGGCGCCAAGGTCGGCGAGATCGCCGTCTCGCACGTCTCGGACTCGGCGGGCAATCCGAACGGGCTCAGCAGTCCGACCGCGGTCGACACCGACGGGGACTTCAAGGCGGACCGCGTCTACGCCGGCGACATCAAGGGCAATCTGTGGGCATTCGACATCAGCGGCGCGCCCGGTGGCTGGAATGACAGCGACGCGACGCTGCTGCTCGAGGCGCAGGACGGCAACGGGGTGCCCCAGCCCATCACCACTGCCCCCGAGGTGGCGCTGCACCCGGCCGACACGTTGTATCCCGGCACCGACCTGATGGTATTCGTCGGCACCGGTCGGCTCCTCGATCAATCAGACTTCGACCCGCTGCTCGTCGGCACCGACAGCATCTACGGGGTCTGGGACAAACCGAGCGGGTCATCGCCGGTGGCCCGCGCCGAACTGGTCGAGCAGACGCTCACCGAGAAGACCCATGCCAACGGGGAGCGGGTGCGGGTCGCGAGCAACAATCCGATCGATTGGAGCGCCTCGCGCGGCTGGGTGGTCGATCTGCCCGCGAGCGGAGAGCGGCTCCTCACCGACCCGGTGCTGCGCACCCAGCGTCTGCAGTTCACCTCCTCGAACCCCATCGTCCCGAGCGGTGAGAACTGGCTGATCCAGCTCACCGACGCGACCGGCGGCGCCCCCGGCCAGGTCATCATGGACATCAACCGCAACAAGCAGCTCGATCCCGGCGACGACGTGGACGGCAACGGAGACGGCGACACCGGCGATCCCGAGGACCACGTGGTCGCGCAGTTCCAGCAGTTCGGTCTTGCCTCGCAGCCCCTGATCGCCTCGCTCGGCGGCGGCAAGCAGAGCGCTCTCATCAATCACCTGAACGCAATCTCTCCGGTCGAGTTTCCGCCCGATCCGCCCGACGAGGGCGACCTCGGTCTCATCGGGGGACACTTCGACCTCGACGTCGCAAGCGAGATCTACGAGTCCGGCGGCGGCAGCACCGACAATCACACCCACGAGTGGGACGACAAGACGGGGCTCTCCACCATCGACTACATGAACATCGTCAAGTGCGGCAATCCGGAGGCCTGCCTCGAGGACCCCACGCTGTATCGAAACGATCCCTCGTTCAACGACATTGACGAGCAGATCACGGACCCCAATCGGCGCTTCATCCTGGTGGTGGCCAACTCGAGCCTGTCGCCGGGAGGGGTGATCGAGATCAACGGTGCGTCGCTCGGAGTCGTGCCCTACGAGAGCGCGGTCGAGCAACACGTGGCGGGCAGCCGGTCCCTGCCGGTTTACCAGATCGGGCCGAATCCTCCCGACGGAGTCCAGCAGCTCACGAGCCTCAAGATGAGCTTCAGCGCGCTCGCGATCGTTCAGGGGGGTCTCATCGGTACCGCGACCGGCTGTGTGCGCGGAAACCACCCGGGCTTCAACGGCGAGTACCGCAACGGAGCGCTCACTGTCCAGGCAATTGACGCCACCACCGGCACCATCGACCCGGTGCACCATAACGCCACCGCCGGCTTGCTGTGGGAGTCGACCGTGTTCTGGCACTGGAAGGGCGGCTGCTACGGGACGGAGAAGTGGCAAGCGTCGTATGACGATTGCTTCGTCGACGGCAACGTGTGCAACTGCATCGATCGCAACGATCACCCCTTGCTGTGCGAGTTACTCGAGGGCGGAGATCCACCTCCGCCGCCGCCCGACGACGGCGGCAGCGGTGACGACGGGAGCGGCAGCGGCTGCACGGTGTCCTACACCCATCCCAACCCGCGCTCCTGGCTGCTCGAGTTCGACGAGCCGCTGTGCGAATCGAGCATCATCCCGCCCAACGAGTTCAAGCTCGAGTTCGAGAAAAACGTTGAGGACGACCAGGTGACGACCTTGATCGTGGTCTACGACGGCGGCCAGTCACAGAGCATCACCTTCAAGCCAACCGACCTGTTCTCCGGGCGCACTGGCAGCCCGCTCCAGTTCGACCTTACCGCCATCGAGTTCAAGGGCAAGGAGGTCAAGCGGATTCGTCTTCGCAACGTCGGCTCCGCTGACCTCAACATCGAGAACATGCTGGTGAGCTGGAGCGGCGGCAACGCCGCGCAGAAGCTTAAGAAGATCAAGCAGGAGAAGCCCAACGGAATCGACTTCACGGGCGGGCTGCCGGCAAGCTCGACCGCCGTCGTGCCGGTCGCGGTGACGGTACCGACCTCCTACGCGGGTGCGTGCAGCTACACCCTCGGTGTGGATTACACCGATTCCGCGGGCGCCTCACAACGCTCGAGCCACACCTTCGATGACGGATTGACTGGCATCAGCGGATATCCGTTGGAGATCGACCTGGACGAGTCGTCGCTCGAGGACGGCGGCAAGGACGTGGTCGGCATTCGCATCCGTAGCCTTCTCGACGAGGTGGTCACCATCACCGGGGTCTCGATGAGCTGGACCGGCGCGCCGGCAGGTCAGGCGCTGAAGAAGCTTAAGGACACCAGCGACAACTTCGACATGCTCAGCGGCGGCGACACCAGCGCGAGCGGCCTCGATATCAAGGTGGGCGGCACCACCAAGGTCGGTGACAACTGCCCCGAAGACGGCACCCCGGGCGACCCCTCCGATCCCGGAGACGGTTCGGACGGCGGTGGCTCCGACGGCACGGGCACGGGCGCGGACGGGACGGTGACGCCTCTCGATACCCTGACTGGCTTCAACATCACCAACACCACCGGCGCGGGTAGTGACGATCGGCGCCGGCTGCTTTGGCGCGAGGTCGTCCGCTAGCGATCCTTATGAAGGTCGAAAGTAACCGAGCGCCTGCGCAGGAGTTCCTCCGGGCGGCACCCCCCCTGGCTCGGCGCCGGGGCGTGCCGCACGGCCGGGGCGCGGTCGCGGGCTTCACCCTCACGGAGCTCGTGATCGTTATCGTGATCATTGGAATTCTCGCTGCTTTCGCAGTGCCCGGGTATCAGCAGAAGGTGCGCGAGACCCGCCGCACCGATGCGCGCGCGGCGCTTCTCGCGACTGCGAATCGCCAGGAGCGCTTCTTCACGGACAACGAGAGCTACACCGCGAGCATGACCGCGCTTGGTTTTGCCGCCGACCCCACCCCGTCGGAGAACGGGTTCTATTTGATCAGCGCCGCCGTCGCGGCCGATACCTACACCTTGACCGCGACCCCGCAGGGCGCTCAGACGAGCGACACCGGGTGCGCCACCCTGACCCTGAACTCTGCCGGCGTGCAGGGTTCCACCGGCGGAGGGGATTGCTGGTAGCGTGGAGCCGCGAACGCCGCCGCAGAACCACATCGTGTCAACGAGGGCCAGACCATGAGTAACTCCCACACTACACCGCTGAACACTTGGGGCGACACCCCGGATCTCAAAGTCGCACCCGTCAAAAAAGCGCGCCAGCGTCGCCGCATGTTCATCGTCGACCCCGAGTTGCAGCTCCGCCTGCTTGGTGAGGTGTTCTTCGTGTTGCTGGTCGGTGCGATCCTGGCCCTCGTCAGCTTTCACGTCATCGACACCCTGGCCTTTTCCATGAACGGTGCGTTCGCTGATTTTCCGAGCGAACGTCTGATGGTGTGGAGCTACGTGGGCGTCTCCGCCGCGCTGAACATCGCCGTGATCGTCATCATCTCGACCTTCTACTCGCACCGGATCGCGGGGCCTTCGTACCGGATCGTTCGCGCTCTCGACGAGCTCGCGAGCGGCGATCTCAGTACCCCGGTCCGGCTTCGCAAGAAGGACCATCTCAAGCGTATCGCCGGCGCGGTGAACGACACGAGGGAGGCGTGGGCGCAGTCCGTGGGCGACATTCGTAGCGCCGTGGAGGCGCTGAAGGCTCACCCCGAGCCGCTCGATCGGGCTGCTATCGAGCAGCAGCTCGCCGCGATCGAGACGGTGCTCGAGCGCTATACGGTGCAAAGTGAGCGCTCGTCCGAGGGCTGACGACCGTGGTCGCCGGCGCCGCGAGCCCGCGCTCGGCGGTCAGCGGGAAAGCGGCGCTAGCGGCCGTTCACGCGCGCCCTCGTTCGGGCTCGAAACCTACCCCGGGCGCGTGTTGTTTCGGGCGACGGGGTCAACTCATCGTTGGCCCAGCTTCCGGTGGTCCCAGCTGCGTACCCGGCCGGGAGTCACACTTACCACCGCTCGTTTGCCCGCGGCGCGTGCCGCCTCCGCCCGCAGCGCCG
>JBFHLI010000052.1:0-16161 GCA_041594935.1 Gammaproteobacteria bacterium
ACGGTGGCGATTTTTCTGCCGGTGGTTTTTCTCGGCGACGAGGCGGGCCAGCTCTTCGCCGATCTGGCCCTGACCATCGCAGTCGCCGTCACTGCATCACTGATCATTGCAGTCAGCGTCATCCCCGCCGCGGCCCAGCAGTGGCTCGGCCACATCGATCTCCATGACCGTCACGCCCGCTGGTGGCAGGGAGCGACCCGGGCTATCGTCGCCATGACCGACACCGGGGCGCGCCGCACATTCTGGATCGTCGTACTCGTGAGCGTGCCCCTCTTTGCCTCGCTCACACTCCTGCCCAAGGCCGATTACCTGCCCGAGGGCAATCGAAACCTGGTGTTCGCGTTCATCGTTCCGCCCCCGGGTGTCAACATCGACCACCTGGAGCAGGAGATGGGGGACGTCATCGCAGCGCGAATCGAGCCTCACTTGAACGGGAAAAGAGAGCCTAGAATCGAGCACTACTTCTTCGTCGCGTTCTCGCGGGGCGTGTTCTTAGGCGCGCGGGCGACGAACGATGCCGAGGTCGATGCTTTGGTCCCGATCATCAATGAGGCGGTCAGGGGCTTTCCCGACACCCTGGCCTTCGCCAAGCGGGCCTCGCTATTCGGTGGCTTCGGATCCGGGAGAACCATCAACGTCAATATCCAAGGTCGGAATGTCGATGCGATCACCCACGCCGCGGTGGCCGCCTTCGTCGCTATCACCGAGGCACTGCCGGGCTCCTCGGTGCAGCCATTCCCCGGGCTGGAGCTCGCGGAGCCGGAGCTCCGGCTCGAGCCCGATGAGCGGCGAATCGCCGAGGCGGGCTGGAATCGGGAGATCATGGCCTCGGTGGCAAAGGCGCTTGGCGAAGGACTTTACGTGGGTGATTACTTCGACGGGGAAGAACGGCTCGACGTCATCGTGCGCGTCCAGTCGTGGCAAACGCCCGAAGAACTCGCTGCGATACCGCTTGCCACCCCCAACGCCGGCGTATTGCCCGTTGGCGAGCTGACCCGGGTAGTGAGGACGGCCGGCCCCAACGAGATCCGCCGCCTCGATCGGCGCCGCTCGGTGACGCTCGAGGTGACTCCGCCGCCCAACGTGTCGTTGGAGGAGGCACTTGAAGAGCTCGAAGAGAAGGTGGCCCCGGTCATCGAATCCCTTCTTCCCGAAGACGGCCAGATTCGCTACACCGGCACCGCGGACAAGCTCGAGGTTGCTCTTGCCAGCATGGGAGGCAGCTTCCTGCTCGCAATCGCAATTCTCTATCTGCTGATGAGCGCGCTGTTTCGCTCGTTTCTCGACAGCCTGCTGGCGCTTCTCGCTCTTCCGCTCGCCACCGTGGGAGGTGTCATCGGCCTTCACCTCGTGAGCAAGGTCGTCTTTCAACCGATGGATCTGTTGACCATGATCGGCTTCATCATCTTGCTGGGGCTGGTGGTGAACAATGCTATCTTGCTCGTGCACCAGACTCGTTCCGCAGAGAGGGAAGGCCTCACCCGCCGGGCGGCGGTCGAGCAAGCGGTTGGACTCAGGCTGCGGCCGATCCTGATGAGCACCTTGACGAGCATTTTCGGTATGTTGCCATTGTTGCTGAATCCCGGGGCCGGTACGGAGCTCTACCGTGGCCTCGCCGCCGTCAGCGTGGGCGGCATGAGCGTCAGCACCGTGTTCACTCTGCTCCTATTGCCGAGCCTGTTACGCGTGGGCGAGAACCGTCGACCGACCGGGGCCACGGCGTCAGCGACGACGCTCGCCTGAGCCGGGTTCGAGGCGTCGAGCCCGAAGCGCTGCGAAAGAGCACGCACGCTTTGACGGGACACCGCGAGAGGTCTGAAAACTCGTGGAGTATGACAAGGGGCTTTGGACTTGGCCGAACAAGCTGTCTGGCGTTTCGACTCATGCATCTCGCAGCCGCCTTGGGCAAGCGACATTCCTCAATCCGCGGTTACTCGGTCCAGTCCAAACACGCACCGCATTCCGAGCAGGCGGCAGCCGCCGACGGCGCGGCACCACATCAACGAGGGCGGGTGAAGCCATGATCTCTCACCACCCTCGCGAGCTGCGTGGCCTGCGAAACCGATGAGTCATTCGACCTGGTTGCACCGCATCGCCCGACTGGTGGCGAAACCTCTTGCGCATTCGCCCGTGACCCCCAATCACCTCACCACCGCTCGACTGCTGGCCGGCGTCGTTGCGGCCGCCATGTTCGCCATCGGCGAAGAATATTGGTCTCAGGTCGGCGCCGGGTTGTTCGTGCTTTCGATGATCCTCGATCGGGCCGACGGAGATCTGGCCCGCATGACCGGAAAGACCAGTCCTTTCGGACACACCTATGACCTCGTAGCGGACACCCTATGTAACGCGCTCGCGTTCGCCGGCATCGGGTTGGGGCTGCGCCACGGTGAGCTCGGCGGGTGGGCAGTGGCCCTAGGTTTCACTGCGGGTCTCGCGGTCGCCACGGTCTTGCTGCTGGTGATCAGCGCCGAGCGTCGATTGGGGCCTCGTGGCGGCGAACTCGCCGGGGCGGCCGGCTTCGATCCGGACGACGCGATGCTGGTCGTACCGGCAGCCGTCATGTTGGGTTTCCAGAAATGGCTGATCTTCGCCGCCGCACTGGGCGCCCCGCTCTTCGCGGCCTTCATGTGGTGGCGAATTCGATCGACCCTCGGCCGGATACGGCAAAGGCCCTGAGAATCGGGGGATACGCTAGTAGTCAGACGTGGTTCGTCGAGTGACCGATTCGAAACAGGTTCCCGTTCGGATCGACGATGTGAAACTCTCGCATCCCCCAGGGCTTGTCCTCGATTACGCCCATTCTCGGGATGCCAACACGTTCCAATGAGAGCTGCGAGCAAACTTCGTAGAGCAAGTCCGCATCGTCCACGCGAATGTAGCAGCCCGCCATGGAGGTCTGCGGCACCACGGTGGGATGCTCGAAGAAATGCAGCTCGATTTCTGCCCGCCGAACGATGGCATAGGGATAGGGCGCCCGCTGTCTACCGATCACTTCGAACCCGAGTTCCCGATAGAACGAAAGGGTCTCATCGAGGTTTCGCGAGGGCATTATTGGAATCGCAATGTTCTTCAACATACGTTCACCGCTGCTCCGATTTGGTCCGTGGGCAGGTACCGTCGATCCACGTTCGCGAGTCATCGCCCGTCGACTTGCCTCCAGCGTGTATCAAGCAAAGAACCTACCCGGACACCGGACACCGTACACCCTCGAGGGCTTCTTGGTCTGCAACTCAGGTCACACTTCCGTCATGGAGTCGCTCCCCGAACAACGATCACGATCCGCCGCCCGGAAACGCGGTCTCGATCCGCTTCGCAAACGCATCTATCGCGAGGGGCTGCGATCGGACTACCAAGTTAGGGAATCAGCCCGCGGCCCGTGCTGTCACTAGCCGAGGCGAAAAGCGCCCGGCGACGACTTTCGTGACCGATATCCGCAGGTGCTGATCGAAAGTCAGGCGGCAACACAAGCCCCCCAGATTCGCCGTCAACCGGTTACGCGGCATCCATTCGAAGCTGCCCGCCGGGAGGGAAAAGATCGCTACCTAACCGGGGAGTCGGTTACCGCGACGCCGTCGATCTCGACCAGCAAGCCGGCGGTAGATAGCGACTGCACCCCGATCAGGGTGTTGGTCGGAAAACGGTCGCTCGGAAAGAACTCCGCGATAACCCCGGTGATAACCGCGAGCTGGTCGGGATGATACCCAACCACGCAGGTCGTGAGCTTGACGACATCCCTCATCTGCGCGCCTCCGGCTTCGACCGCCATCCGAAAGTTGCGAAGCGCCTGTCGAGTCTGCTCGACCACATCGTTTCCGCCAACAATGTTACGTTTTCCGTCGAATGCCACCTGTCCCGATACGTAGACGGTACGCCCGCCCTCCGCCGTCACGACATGGTGATAGCTTCGCGGAGTTGGCGATCCCGGAGGGTTGATATAGCGCTTGCTCACGATCCGCGACCGGTGAACTCGGCGCTAGGCAAGGCGACGCGGATCAGCGCAAGCGGGCCCGAAGCCAGGTCCATGCCGTCCACCCAAGATAAGCCAATGCCCCAATTCCAGCCAGCACCAGAAAGCCCTCGAGAAACCCAAGCCAGGTAATGGGCGCGACCAGATAGATGCCGTCTTCGAGCTCGAACCCCGCCACGCTGGGGTAGCCGACCGCAGAATCCGTGCCCGCCATCGAATCGATTGCCATGTTGAGCGGCATCGCGATTATCGCCGCCGCCGCCGCGGCGAAGCCGAGCCCCAGCGCCCACCCACCGAGCCAACCGTGGCGCAAACCGATGCCGGCGCCAACGAAAAGGGCACAGTAAGAGAGAGCGCCCGCGGTGTAGTCAAGATAGTAACCGAGGCGGGAAGTATTGCCGGTAAGGCGAGCCAGCTCGCCGTCGAAATGATCCATGAACCGAGCCAGGACGAAAATCCCCGCGCCCCAGTTCGCGTGAGTCGCATCCCCGGTAGCGAGTAGACCCGCGCCCGCAACTGCAAGCGTGAGGGTGAGCAGGGTTATCTGATTGGGCGTGATCGAGGTCGATGCGATGACCTTGACGCATTGCCGGGCGAGACGCTGGTCCCAGGGGACCATGCTACGCACGCCGCCACGGAGAGGCCGCAACCGCCCCGCAGGCCGTGCGTCGAAGGTCGTGAGACAACGCAACGCCCATCTCGTTGCCCGCCGGCAACTGACCAATCTCTCGAACTCTCTGTGGTTGCATCGACGTCGATGCCAGTCTCAACGAGGGCTCGGAATCATCACCCAAGCGCGGCGCGATTGCAATCTGAACGAGCACGCCCCAGACCGCAATCATGGGAATCGGTATCCAACATACCGTGCGCCCCGCACGGCCGGCAATCAAACAGATTTTGCAAGTTATCTGCCCAAAAAGTACATTCCGGCAACGCCCATGATTGGATGAGGTCCGATGAACATTCGACCCGAGCCCGACTCGGTAATCGACGATCTTCGCGAGGCGGTCGCCGACCTGTGCTCGCGTTTCGGTCCTGAGTACTGGCGCCAACTGGACGAGGCGCGAGCATATCCCGAGGCGTTCGTTGATGCCCTTACCGAGGCGGGCTGGCTGGCCGCGTTGATTCCGCAGCGCTACGGGGGCTCGGAGCTCGGAATCACCGAGGCCTCGGTGATCTTGGAGGAGATCAACCGATCGGGCGGAAACTCCGGCGCCTGTCACGCGCAGATGTACATCATGGGTACCGTGTTGCGCCACGGCTCGGAGCGACAAAAGAGCGAGCTACTGCCGCGCATCGCATCCGGGGAGCTCCGCTTGCAGTCATTCGGGGTGACGGAGCCGACCGCCGGCTCGGACACGACCAAGATCAAGACCACGGCGATGCGAAAGGGAGATCGCTACGTCGTCCACGGACAGAAAGTGTGGACATCGCGCGTACAACATTCCGACATCATGTTGCTGTTGGCGCGCACAACACCGCTCAGCGAAGTCGTCAAGAAGTCGGATGGCCTCTCGGTCTTCCTGGTGGACCTGCGCGAGGCGCTCGACAACGGTCTCACGGTCCGGCCGATTCGCAACATGCCAAATCACGAGACCAATGAACTCTTCTTCGATGGTATCGAGATTCCCGCCTCGAATCTGATCGGCGAGGAGAACAAGGGCTTTCGCTACATTCTCGATGGAATGAACGCGGAGCGCATACTGATCGCAGCCGAGTGCATCGGTGACGGTCGCTGGTTCATCGAAAAAGCATCCGGGTACGCGAAGGAGCGGGTCGTCTTCGATCGCCCCATCGGCCAGAATCAGGGAGTCCAGTTTCCTATCGCCCGCGCGTACGTAAACCTGAAAGCCGCAGACCTGATGCGTTTTCGAGCCGCTTCGTTGTTCGACCAAGGTGCCCCGTGCGGAGCGGAAGCGAACATGGCCAAGCTGCTCGCGGCCGATGTTTCCTGGGAAGCGGCGAACGTGGCATTGCAAACTCATGGGGGCTTTGGCTTTGCCGCCGAGTACGACATCGAACGCAAGTTCCGCGAGACTCGGCTGTATCAGGTGGCACCCATATCGACCAACCTGATACTTTCCTACATTGCGGAGCACGTCCTCGGTTTACCGAGATCGTATTGAAGGGTACGAAGCGGAGGGTGAAATGGTGACGGAGAAGACCGGCTGGAAAGGCCGGTTCTACGAGGACTTCGAGGTGGGCGACCTGTACCGTCATCCACTCGGCCGCACCATCACGCGAACCGACAACATATGGTTCACCCTCCTTACCCAGAACTCAGCGCCGATCCACTTCGATCAGCACTACGCGAGCCAGACCGAGTTCGGTGAGCCGCTCGTCGACTCGACCTTCACTCTCGCCCTGGTCACCGGACAAAGCGTTGCCGACGTTTCCCAGAACGTCCTGGCAAACCTCGGCTGGGACGAGGTGCGGTTACCAAAGCCGGTGTTCGAGGGCGACACCATCTACTCGCAGTCGGAGGTGCTCGACAAGAGGGAATCGCGATCACGCCCCAACGTGGGTATCGTGACCGTGCGAACCACCGGGTTCAACCAGCACGGAACCGTGGTAATCACATTCAATCGAACGGTGATGGTTTACCGGCGCGGCCACGGCCCGAGTATCGTCAAACCCAAGGTCGAGCTCGCCTGACCCGGCCATTGGTGACTTCACAACTGGTCAAGGCAGCCAGATGAGCACCATCGCTCTCGCCGAGTTTCTCGCATCGCTCGAGTTCGAGCGCCTCCCAACCGCGGTGGTAACGCGGACCAAAGAGCTTTTCATCGACTGGCTTGGCTGCACGCTCGCCGGGAAAGGGGCCGAGCCGGTGCACATCATCGAGCACTTCGCAAAAGAGATGGGGCCTGGCGCCGGACCAAGCGAGGTGCTCAGCTCGAGAGAACGCTCATCCCCGCTGTTCGCGGCTCTCGTCAACGCCGCCGCCTCCCACGTCGTGGAGCAAGACGATTTGCACAACGCCTCGATCTTGCACCCGGCCACGGTGGTCTTTCCGGCTGCCCTCGCCACGGCCCAAGCGGTGAGCGCGGGCGGCGAGAAGTTTCTTACTGCCTGCGTGGCCGGCTACGAAGCGGCAACCCGCGCCGGAGAATTCCTGGGTCCATCACACTACCGCACCTTTCACACTACCGGTACCGCGGGAACCCTCGGCGCGAGCGCTGCCGTCGCCCGACTCCTCGACGCCGACGGGCGCAAGATGGGACATGCGCTCGGCTCGGCCGGAACGCAGGCGGCGGGGTTGTGGGAGTTCCTGCGCGATGGCGCTTACTCCAAGCAGCTTCACACTGCCAAGGCGGCGGCAGACGGCCTGCTCGCCGCCTATCTGGCCCGCGACGGCTTCAGCGCCGCCCGCCGCATCCTAGAAGGGCCGCAGGGGATGGGTGCGGGTATGTCCGAGGCTCCCGACCCCGAGAAGCTCACCGATCGGCTGGGAGATAGATGGGCGGTGTGTGAGACATCGATCAAGTTTCACGCGTGTTGTCGGCACACCCATCCCGCGGCGGACGCCCTCGCCAAGATCGTTCGCGAACAGCGCATCGGGCCCGATCAGATCGAATCGATTCGGGTGCGAGTCTATCAGGCCGCAGCCGACGTGCTCGGCCCGGTGACCGAGCCGCGTACCGTCCACCAATCAAAATTCAGCATGGGCTTCGTGCTGGCCCTGATCGCAGCCCGCGGTCGCGCCGGGGTCACCGAGTTCAATGACGCGGCACTCCGGGACCCGATGCTCGCCGACCTGCGCCGTCGAGTGGAGATGATTGTCGACCCGGAGATCGACCGAGCGTACCCGGATCGCTGGTCCTCGGTGGTGGAAGTCGCGACCAAGGAAGGCGAGCAGCTCGTCGCCCGAATCGACGTACCGAAAGGCGACCCGGAGAATCCGCTCAGTCGCGATGAGCTCGAGGCCAAGGCAATGGGCCTCGCTGCCTACCGGAAGGCAGCCACTCGAGCGGAAATGCAGGCGCTAATCGACCTGTGCTGGAATCTCGAGGAAATCCCCGCGATTGGATTCCTGCTACCCCCGGCCTTCGCGACGGCGCTTCATCCCGGCCACTGAGCGCGAGCCCACTCACCCCCCCGAGCCGGCCTCCACCGGCAAGTGCGCCGGCATCAGCCCTGCGATGATCGCCATCATCCGATCGCCGGCACCCCGGTTCAGATCGACGAAGCGTTGGCCCTCTTGACCGGCGGCGTGGCGCAGATTCGCATCATTCAGGTATCGCCCCACGACGTCGGCCAATGTCCGAGTATCTTGCACGAGCGTCGCGGCACCGATGTCGCACAGCCGCCGGCTGATATCGGCAAAGTTGAAGACATGCGGTCCAAACACCACCGGAACTCCCAGCGCGGCCGGCTCGAGCGCATTATGACCGCCGACCCGAACGAGGCTACCGCCTACGAAGGCCACGTCAGATGCGGCATAGAAGACCGGGAGCTCTCCCATCGTATCGCCGATGAACACGTCCACCGTGGCACACGAGATGGGGTCATCGCTGCGTAACACGGTGTGGTAACCGTGCCGCCGGCACAGGCTGGCAACACGAGTGAAGCGCTCGGGGTGACGCGGCACGATGACGAGCAGGCAATTAGGCGTCAGCCGTAAGACGCGCGCAAATGCTTCGAGCACCTGCTCGTCCTCCCCTTCATGAGTGCTCGCCGCAATCCACACTGCACGGTCGACCCCCCATGCCCGACGGATCACCTGGGCCTGCTCGCGTAGGCTGGGTGGTAATTCAACGTCGAACTTCACGCTGCCGGTGACCCGAACCGTCGCGCGCCTCGCCCCAAGGCGAATCAGGCGGGCAGCATCGTCCTCGCTCTGAGCCGCGATGGCGGACACGTTACGCAGCATCGCTCGAGCGAGACCCGGAACGTGCCGATAGCCCTTGGCCGAGCGTTCGGACAACCGCAGGTTGGCCAGCAGGACCGGGATCGAGCGTCGGTGACAATGATGCAGGATGTTAGGCCACAGCTCGGTTTCGAGAATGACCACCACCACGGGCTTGATGCGATTCAGGAAGCGCTGAACTGCTCCCGGCAGGTCATAGGGCGCGTAACAGTGCAGGACTTCACTCCCGAGGGCCTGACGAACCCGCTCACTGCCGGTCGGAGTCGTCGTGGTCACAAGGACGGCGAGCGAAGGATACCGGGCCAGCAGACCTCTGACCAATGGTATCGCGGCCTGCACCTCCCCGACCGAGACCGCGTGCAGCCACACCACAGGGCGGTCATCGGCCGACGCGATTCCGGACCCGAATCGCTCCGCCCACCGGCGCCAATACGCGGGATTTCGCAGACCGCGCCATGCCAGATGCAGCAAGATGAATGGCATCAGCAGGTAATGCACTGCCGAGTATACTAGCCTCAAGAATACCTCTCGAATGTGTTTCCCGCTCCGATCGGTCGGTGCGCGAGTGAGCCCGGATGATGCCAAGACCGAGCCCGCATGTCATCGCCAATCATCCGCAGCGGCGCCGAGCCCCGTCTCCGGCGGCCGAAGCATCCGGATTGCTATACCCGTGCCGCCGCATCTCGCCCCGAGCTGCCGGCCGCAAGTTGAACCATCCGACGGGCGGGATTAGCATGGAGCGGGTCAAACCTTGCCATGATTACCCATGCCTCACGCTACCGTCGCCTCGCCCTGTTCGCGCTGCTATTGCCCGCGATTACGCCCGCATCGGCCGGTGTGTTTCAGTCCGAGTTTTCCGCCGGCTTCGTTCTAAAATCCCGTGGCGCGCTGATCGGAAAGACGCAATGGTCCCTCGTGACCCGCGGCGATCGTCGGCTTGTGTACCAGTCGAGGAGCGCGACGGCCGGTATCGCAGTGCTGTTCGGCAAGGCCGAGATCACCGAGCGCAGCGAGTGGCAACGGGTAGGTGAGACGTGGCAGCCCATGTCTTATCGGTACGTGCGCACCGGCAAGAAGCGAAAGCAAGTCGCGGTTGACTTTGACTGGACCAGTGGTCTTGCCGTTAACACCGCGGCCGGTGAGAGCTGGAGCATGCCGGTGCCGAACGGCACCCTCGACAAGCTCGGGTTCATGCTGGCGATGATGCATGACCTGGGCGCGGGATTGAGAGCGCTCGAGTACCCCATTGCCGACGGCGGCAAGCTCAAGCGATATCATCTCCAGACGATCGGGGCCGAGCTGTTGCAGACGCCAATTGGACTCGTGGAAACTCTCAAGGTCGAGCGCATTCGGGCGGACACCGATCGTGAGACGACCTTCTGGTGCGCGCCGGAACTGGGGTTCCTTCCGGTCAAGATGGAGCACAAGGAAACTGACGGGTCCGTGATCACCCTGACCATCGAGTCCCTCGAGGGAATCGCGCATCACGCACTGCAACCCAACCCGGAGGATCTCACCAGACCTCAGTCGGAGCTCCGGGCACTTTCGAGGGCGATCGATAACGCCGCGAAGGGCAGCAAGACACACTGATGCCGGCTCTTGAAGTCCCTTACCGGAAGGAACATTGCAAACGCCTGCCAAGGAACCCCGGGCGGCCCTGCGGTGCTCTCGAGCATTGCCCGAACCGACTCGGCCAGGGTCTCGAGCTGCCCGAGCTCTTTTCCCACCGCGTCGCGGGCCAGCACTGAGGCGGCCGCCTCACAAAGCAGGCACCCCCTGACCACATGACCCAGCGCACCCACCCGCGCGCCGCTCACCCGAACGTCGATGGTTACCCGATCGCCACACAACGGGTTGTCGGCGGAGGCCGTGGCGTCGGGTCGGTCGAGTCGCCCAGCGCCGAAGGCTGCCTCAGCCGCTTCCAGGATGGAACGATGATAGAGGGACCGATTCAAAGCCAGCCGCTACCTTGCACCGCGGACCCGGGTCGATAGCGACGAATAGTTGAGCCGGGAAGCCGGGCGGGCGCGTCGTCGGTCCCCCATGCGGTCGCTTGACCCAACCAACAAGCGTTGCCCGCAACTCCGAGCCAGCCTCCGAGTGAACTCGACGCGGCACCAAGGTGCGCCGACCTGAGGTTGCTGCGCATCAATCCTTCTCTGCCGTGTCTGGTGGACGTCTCACATCGCGGCGGGGCAACGTGGTGCAACCGTTGGGCTTGACCGGTTCCGCGGCGGTTGGCAGATGCGCATCGCCGCTCCAGGCTGCGAGCGATTCCGGCGTGTCGATGTCGCGCAGCACGCCGGCGTTTCCGACCGTGACCTCTAAAACACGATCGTGGTGCTTCTCAATCAGCGCGCGCGCGCCGACATCGCCGCGAAGAGCAACGACCTCCGGGAAAAACTCTCTCGGCAACAGGACCGGATTACCTCGTCGCCCGCCGTGGCAAGGCACGCAAATCGATTCCCCTTCCCGCTCCTCGAAGGCGGTAACCAGACGATTGATGTCATCGGTCGTGACCTCAGGCATATCGGCAAGGCAAATCAGCGCGCCGCGGGCACGCTGCGGCAGCGCCACGATGCCACACGCCAGCGACGATGCGAGACCCCGGGTGAAGTGCGGGTTGTCGACAAGAACGAGCGTGCGCCAACCTCGCAGCGCTTGCCGCACCAAGTCCCGTTCGTGGCCGGTCACCACCAAGATCGGGGCCGCATCGGAGGCAGCGACCGCGCTTACCACACGCCCGAGCATCGACAACCCGTCGAGCTCCGCCAGCAGCTTGTTGGCACCCATGCGCCGGGAGCGACCCGCGGCCAGGATGATTGCGGCTACGCCCACCACTTCACCCTCGCCGGACTTCGGCGTCAGTCGTCCTCGCTGCATGCAGCACCTGGGTTACCTCGGCCATGATCGAGACCGCGATCTCGGCCGGCGACTGCGCGCCAAGCGACAACCCTACCGGGCCGTGAATACGTTCCAGCTCCCGGTCGGAGAAGCCCGCCTCCCGCAAGCGGGCAAGGCGCTGCGCTTGGGTCCGCCGACTGCCGAGGGAGCCCAGGTAAAACGCACTCGAACGAAGCGCGACCCCGAGGGCGGGGTCGTCGAGCTTCGGGTCATGGGTCAGGGTGATCACCGCTGTTCGCCGATCGGGAGCGAGCTCGAGCAGCGCCTCGTCGGGCCAGTCATGACGCAGCTCCACCCCCGCAAAGCGCGCGTCGGTCGCAAATGCGTTACGCGGGTCGATCACCGTGACCGCGTAACCGGTGAGCAGCGCCATCGGCGCGAGGGCTTGCGCGATATGAACCGCGCCGACAATGAGCATCCGCAGCGGCGGGTTAAAAACCTGCGCGAAGTATCGACCTGATGAAGTTTGCACGGCTACGCTGCGGTCCCGACGCAACGCCCCACGAACCGCCATGAGCAGGTCGGCGTCGACGCCGGAAACCGCCTCAGCATCCGGGTCGATCAGTCGCTGCTCGTAGGATTCAAGCGAAGTAACGAGCGCCACCGACCGCTCCTTCCGGCGCGCCTCCAAGATCTCTTGCAGAGTTTCGCGTCTCATTCAATCCGCTCTATCAAGACCCTCACCGTGCCCCCACAGGCAAGCCCGACCTCCCACGCCTGTCCATCACTCACGCCGAACTCGATAACTCGAGGTTGCCCGGTCTGAATGACTTCGAGTGCCTCAGTAACGACTGCCGCCTCGATACAGCCTCCCGACACCGAGCCCACAAAGGCGCCATCGCCCGCGATCGCAAGCTGGCTGCCAGTCGGGCAAGGTGACGAGCCCCAGGTTTCGACCACCGTGGCGAGCGCCACGGTGCGGTGAGACTCGCGCCACGCCAGCGCTGTACTCAGCACGTCGTCGCCGATCGGCATCAGAACCATCGCCTCGAATTCGCGGACGACGTCGGTTTCGGCTCGCCTAGCGCGACCGCGAGCTCCTCGAGACTGCTCAGATTGTGTACGGTGCGCAGATCGTCGACGTGCGGAAGTATCGCCTGCATTCCGAGCGACTTCGGCTCGAAGCGCGGATAGCGCAGGAGCGGGTTGAGCCAGATAAGGCGCCGACAAGACCGGTGCAGCCGTTCCATCTCCGCTTCCAAGCCGTCTCCGGCATCTCGGTCGAGCCCATCGCTGATGAAAAGTACCACCGCTCCCTGGCCCAGTACGCGGCGTGACCATTTTCGATTGAATTCGCGCAGACACCCACCGATTCGAGTCCCCCCGCTCCAGTCCGCAACCGCTCGGGAGACCTGATAGAGTGCATTCTCGATGTCTCGCTGACGCATGCAGCGCGAAACGTTGGTCAGCCGCGTCCCGAACACGAAGCACGAAACCCGTGCATGCTCGGCGCACACCCCATGGATGAAGTGTAGAAGCATCCGGGCGTAGCGACTCATCGAGCCCGAGATATCACAGATCACGACCAGCGGCGGGGCTCTACGTCGACGGCGTTTCCTGAGCAGCGGCAGGCTGCCCGGACCGGAACGCAGCGCCGAGCGTAAGCTCGCGCGCAGGTCGACCCGAGTGCCACGCGGGTGTTGCTCGAAGCGCCGGGTCGGTCGCTTCGAGACGGTGAGCCGAAGATTCTCGATCGCCGCCTTCGCCGCTTTCACTTCAGCCGGCGACATCTGCTCGAAGTCTCGGTGGCGCAATCGCTCCCGGCCCGAGGCGCTCATCGCCGCATCCGCTTCATGACCGAGCTCGGATTCCGTCCCGCGGCCGAGCGGAGCCCGGCGGCGATCGACGGGCGGGACCGAAAGAGCACGAGCACTCACGCCCTCGAGGGCATTCTCCACGACCCTTGGGGGACCGATCACGGGAGTCCTAGGCAAGCGCAAGTGCAGACCTAGGCTCGACCAGAACGCCTCAAACGTCTGGTCGAAGAGTTCGCCCTGGTCGGCACGGTCAACGAATGCGGTTTTCAGGGCGCTGTAGAAGTCTCTTCGATTTCCAATCCCGACCGCGACGACCGATTCGACCCCTCGGTGCACCTTGTCGGGGCCGACCGACAAGCCGGCATTGCGAAGGGCCCGTGCAAATCTCAGCAAGTGAGTTTCGAGCCGGATTCCCACGTCCGCATACCCGGCCTCAGGCATCGGGCGGCGGCTCCCGGCAAGGGGCGGCCCGATCGACCTCCGCCAGAACCCGCTCCACCACGTTGCCCCGTACCCGGTCGATGTCGTCCTGGTACTTGAGGAGGGTACCGATGGTTTCGTGCACGACATCGAGCTCAAGCCCCTTGACCCCAAGGGCGGCTAGCGCGCGGCACCAGTCGATGGTCTCGGCGATTCCCGGACGCTTGAATAGATCCAAGTGGCGCAGCCGTTGCACGAACGCCACAACTTCCCGGCCAAGCTGCTCGGCCCCGTTCGGGTAACGGGCACGAAGTATTTCGAGCTCCTGTTCCTCCGAGGGATAATCGATCCAGCGATAGAAGCAGCGTCGGCGGAGCGCATCATGAATCTCCCGCGTACGATTCGACGTGATGACCACGATCGGCGGTTGCTCCGCGCTCACCACACCGAGCTCAGGAATAGTAACTTGAAACTCCGAGAGCACCTCCAGCAGGAAAGCCTCGAACGGCTCGTCGGCGCGGTCGAGCTCATCGATGAGCAGCACCGGAGACGAACCCTGATGCAAACGAAGCGCTTCTAGGAGCGGTCGCTCGATCAGGAATCGTCGGGAAAACACGTCCTCCGCCAGCTTGGAACGCGACGGCCGATCGCCCACTTCCGCCAAACGGATCTCCATCATCTGCCGGGGGTAGTTCCACTCATAGAGTGCAGCCGCAACGTCCAGACCCTCGTAGCACTGCAGCCTGATCAGAGCGCGTCCGAGAGTAGAGGCTAGGACCTTGGCGAGCTCCGTCTTTCCCACCCCTGCCTCTCCCTCGAGCAGGAGCGGTCGCTCGAGCCGAAGCGAAAGAAACACCGCGGTCGCGAGGCCACGCTCGGCAACATAGTCGCCGGACGCAAGCAATCGCTCGGTCTCGTCTACGTTTGCCGGTGACTCCATCAGCACTTTTTCGGGAGCACGCTCAGACCGCGGCGGCGACGGCGCGCCTGGCCATGACGTTCACGAGATGCGCGCGATACTCCGCACTCGCATGCAGGTCCGAGTTCAACCCGTCCGGTCGAATCGAAATTCCCTCCAGCGCTGCCGATTCGAAGGCATTGTCGAGGACCGCTTCCATCTCTCGCGAGCGAAACACGCACGGCCCCGCCCCGGTGATCGCCACCCGAGCGCCACCGGCCGTCCGGGCCGCCATCACTCCCACCAGTGCGTAACGTGACGCGGGGTTGGGAAACTTCATGTAAGCCGACTTTTGCGGGCGGGGGAAGCTCACTGCGACCACGATCTCGTCGAATTTCAAGGCGGTTTCGAACATGTCCACGAAGAATTCCTCGGCTGCGATCGGTCTGGAGTCGGTGTGCACGGTGGCACCCAGACCGACCAACGCAGCCGGATAGTCTGCGGCCGGATCCGCGTTGGCGATCGCCCCCCCCAACGTTCCGCGATTTCTGACCTGAGGGTCACCGATGCACCCCGCCAGGGTCGCCAGCGCCGGTATGGCGCGATTCACCTCGGGCGATGTTGCAACCTCCGCATGCCGCGTCATTGCCCCGATCACCACATCGTCTCCCGCCCGGCGAATGCCGGTGAGACTGGGGATCGCGGCGATATCGATGAGATCGGAAGGTCGGGCGAGACGCTGTTTCATGGCCGGTAGCAGCGTCATTCCCCCGGCGAGCAACTTGCCGTCCACAGATTCGCGAAGGGCCTGCAGCGCATCGCAGACAGTGTCGGCACGATGATACTCGAACCCGTACACGGATCAGCTCCTATGTCGCGCCAAGGGCTCCTAACGATGGCAACGGATAGGTGGGCTTGAACGCCGGGCTGATGCACCAAGGATACTCGCGTCGACCGCCTTGGTGAAGCCCGAGTACACAAGCCCGCGAAGCCGAGTGAACGTCCGGGGAGACGCGCCGCCGCGACGATGTGCGCCAACCCGACGTCACGGTAATCTGGCTCTCATCTCGGACTACTCACGGAATGGATGCCGAGCGACGGGGCGCCTTGGTGCAACATGGGGACTACTCTTCACGCATCGCACGAGCCCCGGCCTCGATCGCCTTCACGATATTGTGATAACCGGTGCAGCGACACAGATTTCCTTCCAGCCACGCCCGGATCTCGTGCTCGCTCGGATCCGGATTGCGCGCCACGAGGTCCACCGCGCTCATCACCATGCCGGGAGTGCAAAAGCCGCACTGCAGGCCGTGATTGGAACGAAATGCTTCCTGCATGGGATGCA
>JBFHLI010000053.1:0-16099 GCA_041594935.1 Gammaproteobacteria bacterium
CCCCCCCGCGACCGGGTAGACTTGCCGCGGAAACAAATTGCACCGCGCCCGGGCCGCCCAAATCGGTTCGTTTTCTCATCGCTCTCAGAAGCTTAGTCACGAGCGGCGAGGCGCCTTGGTGAAATATCCGGGCTAGCAGTCTGTCGGACTTAGCCGCACGGTGGAATCGGGGAACTTTACCGCACGACTCAGATCCGATCAGTATAGGAACTAAGGTAGTACGGGGGTCCGGCATGGAAAATTTCATTAAATCCGACCCACGCCAGGCGTTACTGCTGCCAGTGGACCTGTGCGAATGGGTGCCCGAGGACGACCTGTCGCACTTTGTGCTGGCGGCGGTGGAACGAGTCCCGATGCAGCGTTTTCGGGTCAATGAACGCGGCAGCGGCTCGGCCCAATACCACCCCCGGATGATGCTGGCGCTGCTGATTTATTGTTACGCGAATGGCGTGTTCGGGTCGCGACGCATCGAGCGAGCGACGTACCGAGACATTGGCGCACGTTACCTGACGGCAGACACGCATCCGGACCACGACACGATATGTAAGTTTCGCCGGGAGAACTTTGAGGCGGTGGCGGAGAGTTTTCTCCAGGTGCTGTTGCTGGCCCGAGAGCTGAAGGTGGTTCGAGTAGGGCTGGTGAGCGTTGACGGGACGAAGGTTGATGCGAACGCGAGCAAGCATCGCAGCGTGCGTTACGACCGAGCGAAGGCGCTGGTGGAGCAGCTTCGTGTGGACATCGGCGAGCTGTTGGCGAAGGCGGAGCAAGTCGATTCGGCCGGTGGCGGGGACAGCCAATCGTTGCCCGAGGAGTTGGCGCGTCGAGAGAAGCTGGCCGAGCAGCTCGATGCGGCGTGCGAGCGGCTGGAAAGCCAGGCGCGGGCGCGCGCTGAGAGCGAGCGCGGCGAGTATGAGCGCAAGGTGGCTGAGCGCGAGAGCCGAAAGGGCAAGCGCAAGGGCAAGAAGATAAAGCCGCCCGATGACTGGCCCGGTGGGAGTGAGCAGACGAATCTGAGCGACCCTGACAGTGCTCTGATGCGCAAGAGCAAGCGCCACGAGTACCGCCAGAGTTTCAACGCGCAGTCGGTGGTAGATGCCGAGGGCTCGCAGCTGGTGCTGGGGACTCGGGTGAGCCGATGCGCCAGTGACGCCAACGAGCTGGTGGCCGACATCGAGGCGATACCCGAAGAGCTGGGCCGCCCGCAGGCGGTGGTGGCGGACAACGGCTATGCGAATCAGAGCGAGGTTGAGGCACTGGAGGCTCAAGACGCGCAAGGTCGGCGTATCGAGGTATTGGTGTCGATGGGGGCCATGGGACGTCAACGCCGCTACGACTTCCGTCCGCCGAAGGTATCAAACGGACCCGGTCGCACTCGCAGTGCCTGGGCCGAAGCGATGCAGGCAAGACTCCAGAGCGAATCGGGACGTGCGAAGTACCGGTTGCGCCAACAGACGGTGGAGCCGGTGTTCGGCATCATCAAAAGCGTGCTCGGCTTCACTCGGTTTATGCTCCGAGGGCATGAAAAAGTCGAAGGTGAGTGGCAGCTGGTCAATCTTGCTTACAACTGTAAGAGGCTACATCGGCTGCTCGAGGCGGTGCCGGGATAGAAGGCCAGAGGACCTTGCGCGCTGACACTACGCTTTGAGCCGTAGGCGATCGCGCTGACGCGCTGGAGAGCACAATGAAGAGGCATCGACCGACAAAGTGGCAACAATTCATTCGTTCGCTGTCATTTCCGGCCACCAGTCCGACAGACTGCTAGCGGCGGGAACGCAGCCGTGGGGTGGTGCACCGTCGCGGCCCGAAATCGAGCCATCGAGATGCGCGGACGCGGAGATTAGTGAACAATCGAGGTCGCGACGGCTCGCGGCAGACGGCGCAGATGGCGTTTTTCCTCAACCGGCTTGATGGTGACAACGACCATGGCGATTAGACTTGGAGTGGTGATGGACCCGATCGAGTCCATCAATGTCAAGAAGGACAGTACGCTGGCGATGTTGCTGGCCGCTCAGGCTCGCGGCTGGGAGCTAAGCTACATGGAGCTTTCGAGCCTGTACGTGCGCGACGGCGTCGCCTACGGGCATGTCAAGCAGCTCCGCGTACGGGACTCCAAGACCGAATGGTATGGTTTCGAATCGAGCGCGGATGTCCCCCTCGGCGAACTCGACATCATTCTCATGCGCAAGGACCCGCCCTTCAACATGGAGTATGTGTATGCGACCTATATTCTGGAGCGGGCGGAGGCGGCTGGAGCTCTCGTCGTCAACAAGCCCCGGAGCATTCGAGCTGCAAACGAGAAGTTCTACACTGCATGGTTCGCTCACTGCTGTCCGCCCACCCTCGTGACGCGGCGCATGGCCGATCTGCGTCGCTTTCTCGAAGAGCAGCGCGACATCATCGTGAAACCGCTAGATGGAATGGGCGGCGCCTCCATCTTCAGGGTCGAGCCCAAGAACCCCAACACGAACGTGATCTTCGAGACGCTAACCGCAAACGAGCAACGCTTCGCAATGGCGCAACGGTTCATTCCCGAGATTCGAACCGGCGACAAGCGTATCCTGCTCATCGATGGAGAGCCGCTCGAATTTGCCCTCGCCCGCGTCCCCCACGAGAGCGACTTCCGCGGCAACCTTGCGGCCGGAGCGCACGGGGTAGGCGTGGAGCTGACCGAGCGAGATCGTTGGATTTCGGGCGAGGTGGGACCCCACCTCGCCCGGCAAGGTTTGGTCTTCGTCGGTCTGGACGTGATCGGTGATTACCTGACGGAGATCAACGTGACCAGCCCCACTTGCATTCGCGAACTGGACGCCTTGTACGGGCTCGACATCGGTTCGATGCTCATGGACAACCTCCAGGCGCGGGTGCGTTCCCGAGCCTGACGGGTGGAACCTCACGCGCCCGCGATCAGCGTTATACTTTACAAGTTTTGGCAAGCGTAGCGTCCGAACTTCCGCTTCAGGCGGTGCATATGCAGATGGTCACTCCCGGCGATCGGCTGGGAATGACACTCTTCTTTGCGATCGTCGCCCACATCATCGTAATTCTCGGGGTGGTCTTCGTACCGAGTGAAAAGCACGACGCTCGCTACCGCACCCTCGACATCGTGCTCGTGCAGCGGCGGTCCGAGAAGGCACCGGAGAAGACCGACTTCCTCGCCCAGGCCAATCAGGAAGGCGGCGGAGACGCCAGCGAGAAGGCGCGGCCAGCGACTCCGCTTCCTACCCCATTCACCGGACCGGAGCCAATCGTCGCCGCAGCATCGCCGCCCAGCGAGCTTTCCGGGGCCGCGACCGAGCCCCCGTCGGTGCGACCGAGGCCGCAGCCCGCGGAGGAACAGCCCACCCCGAAGCCGATCATTGCGGTGGCGGCGTCCGAAACTCCGACCGTGCCGGAGCCCTCACGCAGCACCCCGAAACCGAAGGAAAAGCCGCATCGCGAGCCGCAACCGTCACCGCAATCCACTCCCGCCCCCCAGCCGACGATCACCGCCACCTCTTTGGTCACCCGTAGCTTGGCGCTCGCGAGCCTGAGCGCGGAGATCGACCAGCGTCTGCAGGCTTACGCAGAACGCCCGCGGCGAAAGTGGATCAACGCCCGAACTCGCGAGTACAAGTACGCTAGCTACATGGAGGCCTGGCGCGCCAAGGTGGAGAGAATAGGAAATCTCAACTACCCCGACGAAGCGCGCCGCCGAAAGCTCTCCGGCAACCTGCTGCTGGAGGTCGTGATCAATGCCAACGGGAGCATCAACGACATCGTCCTGCGTCGATCATCGGGGCATCGTGTCCTCGACGATGCCGCCATCCGCATCGTCAAGCTCGCGGCGCCGTTCGCACCGCTGCCGCGCGGAATCCTGGAAGAGACCGACCTGCTGCACATCGAGCGCACCTGGCGCTTCCTCAGCAGTCAGCAGTTCGCTGGCTAGGAGCGTCGATTGGCCCCGGCGGGCTTGGCCGCCAAGCAAGTAAGCAGGGTCGCATTGCGTCCCGGCACAACGCAGGGGCTAGGAGCGGGCGATTGGGCGCGATGCCTTCTTGTAACCCCATGGCGTTGTACAGATACTATGCGCGAGATGAACCTCACCCACCAATTCCTGATCGCGATGCCCTCGCTCGCCGACCCGAACTTTCATCGTACGGTCACCTATATGTGCCATCACGACGACGATGGTGCGATGGGCATCGTCATCAATCGTCCGCTCGACCTCAGCCTCGGGGAGGTCCTCGGCCACATGGAGATCGAGTGCTCGAATCCCAGCGTGGGGTCGATGCCGGTGCTCCAGGGTGGCCCCGTCCAGACCGAGCGCGGTTTCGTCATTCATCAGCCGGGCGGCGAATGGGACTCGGTCCTCAAGGTCGGCGAGGACATCGCCGTCGCGACCTCTCGCGATATCCTGGCCGCCATCGCCCGCGGGGAGGGTCCCGACCAAGCTATCGTGGCGCTCGGCTACGCCGGTTGGGGGGCCGGGCAACTCGAGCGTGAAGTGGCCGACAACGCGTGGCTCAGCGGCCCGGTCGACAGCCGAATCATCTTCGACCAGCCCTACGAGGACCGCTGGACGTCCGCGGCCGAGCTTCTCGGAGTCGACCTGGACCGGCTGTTCGGCGGGGCGGGGCACTCGTGAAGCAAGCCGCAACCCTCTTGGGGTTCGACTACGGAGACAAGAAAATCGGGGTGGCGGTGGGACAGACCCTGACCGGCACTGCGAGCCCCTTGGGATTGATTCGGGTGCGAAGCACCGGGCCCGACTGGGACGGAATCGCCGACTTGATCGAGACGTGGCAGCCGGACGCTCTCGTGGTGGGATTACCGCTCAACATGGACGGCACCGAGCAGACAGTCACCCGCTCGGCGCGGCGCTTTGGCCGCCAGCTCCGGGGACGTTTCTCGCTCCCGGTTCACTCCGTGGACGAACGCCTCTCCACCCGCGAGGCTTGCGAGCGGTTGCTGCGCGCCGGCAAGGCACCGCAGGGCAACGATCCCATGGCCGCCCAGGTAATCCTCGAAGACTGGCTGGCCGAGAACGAGCGCGCTCGATGAGCGCGGCGCAAATCGATTCCTTGGTTTCGAAGCTTGCCGAGGGCCTGCGCGAGCTCGACATCCGCGACCCATCGATGGTCGGCATCCTGACCGGTGGCGTGTGGATTGCCGAGCTACTTCGCACCCGGCTGCAGATCCGCGAGCGGCTCGGATCGCTAAACATCAACTTCTATCGGGATGATTTCACGCGCATCGGGCTACATCCACGCGTCACGCCTTCCGACCTCCCGTTCGCGGTCGACGGGCGAAACATCATCCTCGTCGACGACGTGCTGCACACCGGGCGTACGATACGGGCAGCGCTCAACGAGATATTCGATTACGGCCGGCCGGCCCGGGTGGTGCTTGCGACCCTAATCGACCGGGGCGGGCGGGAGCTTCCGATCCAGGCCGACGTCGCCGCCAAGAAGGTGACGCTCGGTGCCGACGAGCACATCAAGCTGACGGGGCCGGACCCGCTCGACCTCGTGATTCAAACGGTGAGCTGACCGGTGACGACCCCGGCGCCGTCCGCCCCGAGTCTCCAGGTCGATGAACACGGGCGCCTGCGCCATTTTCTCACCATCGAGGGACTGAGTCGGGAGCGGTTGCTGGAGATTCTCGATACCGCCGAGTCCTTCGCGGGGGTGGGGGAGCGGGCGGTAAAGAAAGTTCCGCTGCTTCGCGGTAAGACGATCATCAACCTTTTCTTCGAGCCGAGCACGCGAACCCGAACCACGTTCGAGCTCGCCGCCAAGCGCCTGTCTGCGGACGTGCTCACCGTCACGGTCTCAACCTCATCGACCAAAAAGGGCGAGAGCCTGCTCGACACCTTGCATACGCTGGAGGCGATGCACTGCGACATGTTCGTCGTGCGTCATGCCGACAGCGGTGCCGCTCACTTCATCGCCCGTCACGTGGCACCGCATATCAGCGTCATCAACGGGGGCGACGGACGCCACGCGCATCCGACCCAGGCCATGCTCGACATGTTCACGATTCGCCGGCACAAGGGGGACTTCTCCGATCTTTGCGTCGCCATCGTCGGCGACGTTGCCCATTCGAGGGTCGCGCGGTCGCAGATTCATGCGCTCACGATGCTCGGGGTGCCCGACGTGCGGGTCGTCGGACCGAAGACCCTCATTCCAGCCGGAGTGGAGACCTTGGGCGTGAAGGTGTTTAACGACCTGCGTGAGGGAATCCGGAATGCCGACGTGATCATGATGCTGCGCTTACAGCGCGAGCGAATGCAAGGGGGGTTGTTACCGAGCATGCACGAGTATTTTAGGTTCTACGGACTTACCGAACAAAAGCTGTCCGTGGCCAAGTCGGACGCCGTGGTCATGCACCCGGGACCGCTGAATCGAGGGGTGGAGATCGATTCGGAGGTGGCCGATGGGTCGCGTTCGGTGATCCTCCAGCAGGTAAGCTACGGCATCGCGATCCGCATGGCGGTGATGTCGATCGCGCTGGGAAGCCACGCGCAGGCGGAACGAGAGCGCGAACGACATGCAGGCTAGAATTTCGTCCGGTCGAGTCATCGACCCGGCGCAAGGACTGGATGCCACCAAGGACTTGTTCATCGCCGAGGGCCGGATCGTGGGCGTGGGGGAACCCCCGCCAGGGTTCGCCCCCGAACGGCTTATCGACGCGACCGGTCTGATCGTGTGCCCCGGATTGGTGGACCTGTGCGCGCGAATGCGCGAGCCGGGAGAAGAGCATAAGGCCTCGATCGACAGCGAGTCTCGGGCCGCGGCCAAGGGTGGGGTGACGACCCTATGCACGCCCCCTGACACCGACCCCGTCGTCGATACTCCTGCGGTGGTCGAGCTCATCCACCAGCGGGGAGCGCAATCCGGCGCGGCTCGGGTGGAGGTGGTCGGCGCGCTTACTCGCAATCTGGATGGCGAGCAGCTCGCCGAGATGGGAGCGCTCGGTGAAGCGGGCTGCGTCGGGGTAAGCAACGCGACGCGGCCGGTGCCGAGCTCCGAGATCATGCGTCGCGCCCTGGAGTACGCCGCCACCTTCGACCTCACCGTTTTCGTGCAGCCCGAGGACCCCTGGCTGGCGCGCGATCGGCAAGTGCACAACGGCGCGGTCAGCACCCGACTCGGGCTGGGCGGTATTCCCGAGACGGCGGAGACGGTTGCCCTGGCCCGAGATCTCTTGCTGGTGGAGCAAACCGGGGCGCGGGCGCATTTTCTCCACCTTTCCACCGCGCGGGCGGTGGGGATGATCGAACGAGCGCGAGAGCGGGGGCTGCCGGTGACTGCCGATGTCACCGCCCACCACCTGCACCTGAGCGCCGATCAGGTTTCGGGGTTCAACAGTGATTGCCACGTGCGTCCCCCGCTTCGCACCGAGGCGGACCGGGACGGGCTTCGCGACGGTCTGCGCCGGGGCACGATTGACGCAATCTGCTCCGATCACCAGCCCCACGAGCGTGACGCAAGACTGAATCCGTTTCCCGCGACCGAGCCCGGCATATCGGGTCTAGAGACCTTGCTGCCATTGTCGCTGCGTCTGGTGGACGAGGGGCTCCTCTCGCTCAGCGATTGCATCGCGTGTCTTAGCGCTCGACCCGCCCGAATCCTCGGGCGGGCAGCCGGCGGCAGCCTAGAAGTCGGCGCGGTCGCCGACGTCTGCGTTTTCGACCCGAACGCACGATGGCAACTGAGGGAATCAGAAATGCTGAGCCGGGGACACAACACCCCGTTCCTCGGCAGCACGATGTGCGGCCGGGTGAGATTCACGCTGCTCGCCGGTCGCGTGGTCTACGAATCTGCCGCATGAACGCCCCCCACGTCCCCCTGCCCGGCGCCGCGCCTTGAACACGGACCGCGGGACGATTTTTTGCGAGGATGCGGAGATCGTGGCGCATCTCGACTACCCGGAACGACAGCACATCCTCAAGGTGCGGGCACCACGAATTGCCGCCGCCGCCGCCGCTGGCATGTTCGTTCATCTTCGCTGTGAGCCATCGATCGCGATGCGCCGGCCGATGTCGATCATGCGCGCGGCCCGCTCGAGCGGGTCGGTAGAGATCCTTTACAAGGAGGTTGGAGCGGGGTCGGCCGCGCTCGCGGCCCAGCGCCCGGGAATGCAGGTCAGCATGCTGGGACCGATCGGGCGCCCGTTCACCGTCGATCCCGGGCGTCCGCGCGCGCTTCTCATCGGCGGGGGCGTGGGCATTCCACCGGTGCTGTTCCTGGCCGAGGACCTCGGGCGCCGCGCTGAGACCTACCATCCCGTCGTCATCATGGGCTCCGAGGTGCCGTTTCCGTTCGAGCTCGGAGTCTCGAGCGTGCCGATCGCCGGCATCCCCGACTCGGTGAACGCCTGTCTGTCGGTGCTCGAGGACAATGGCATCGCCAGCCGACTCACGAGCCGGCAGGGCTACCCGGGGTGCCACGATGGTTACGTCACCGATCTCGCCCGCGACTGGCTCACCAACCTCGGAAGCGAGGAGCGTCGCCAGGTCTCGGTCTTTGCCTGCGGGCCGACCCCGATGCTGAGGGCGGTGGCCGCGCTCGCGCGGGAGTTCGACCTACCCTGTCAGGTCGCGCTCGAGGAGTACATGGCCTGCGGCGTCGGCGGGTGTGCGGGGTGCGCGGTGCGAGTGCGCAGCCCTGCCGGCGACGCCATGAGGCGGGTTTGCGTGGACGGGCCGGTGTTCGAGGCCGAGGAGGTATTCTTTGACCGGTAGACGACCGCTCGACGGGGTGCGGGTGCTCGAGCTCGGTCAGCTTCTGGCGGGCCCCTTCGCGGGCTGCATCCTCGGCTATTTCGGGGCCGAGGTGATCAAGGTCGAGCCGCCGGGCGCCGGAGACCCGCTGCGGGGATGGCGAGTGCTCCAGCGCGGGACCTCGCTATGGTGGCGCAGCCTCGCGCGCAACAAGAAGTGCATCTCCCTGAACCTGCGCGAATCCCGCGGGCGCTCACTCGCCCGCCGGCTCGCCGACGAGGCCGACGTGCTCATCGAGAATTTCCGCCCCGGGACGATGGAAAAGTGGGGTCTCGGACCGGATGAGCTCAAGCGCACCAATCCCCGCCTCGTCTATGCGCGCATCTCCGGCTACGGCCAGACCGGCCCCTACGCGAGTCGCCCGGGATTTGCCTCGGTGTGTGAGGGCATCGGTGGCCTGCGCCACTTGAACGGCTTTCCGGGCGGGCCCCCGGTACGCACCAACCTGAGCCTGGGGGACTCGCTGTCGGGCCTGCACGCGGCGCTCGGCATCCTCCTCGCACTCATCGAGCGAGACGGGGACGCACCGTCGGAGGGGCAGGTCGTCGATGTCGCGCTGTTCGAATCGGTATTCAATCTCCTCGAGGGCGTGGTACCCGAATACGACGGAGCCGGCGTGGTCCGCGGCCCTTCCGGCTCCACCGTCACCGGTATCGTGCCCACCAACACCTACCGGTGCGAAGACGGAAAGTACGTCGTGATCGGGGGCAATGCAGATTCCATCTTCGTGCGCCTGATGACCGCGGCGGGGCGCGCGGATCTGGCCCACGACCCGCGCCTCGCGGATAACGCCGGCCGGGTCGAGCACGAAGAAGAGATTGACCGGGCTATCTCGGCCTGGACCGCCACGCTCGAATCCGACGAGGTGGTGGAGCGTCTCGCGGCCGAGGCGGTTCCCGCGGGACCAATCTACAGCGTGGCCGACATGGCCCGGGATCCGCACTTCCAGGCGCGCGGCCTGTTCGAGTCGGTGGAGATCGACGGGAAACCGCTCCAAGTCCCGGCCATCACTCCGCGGCTCAGCGCGACCCCCGGGCGCACCGACTGGCCGGGACCCGAGGTGGGTGCCCATACCGAGGAGATACTCGGTGAGCGCCTAGGTCTCAGCCAGGCCGAGATCGAGACCCTGCGACGAGAGGGCATCGTGTAAGCGGTCGCGCTCGCGCCCGGGCACGCGCGGCCCGCGGCGCCCCAACCCGTCGCCACCACCCGGAACCTCCGGGGTAAGCCCCGACTGCCAACCCGATCAGCCGAAGTTGATCTTCGCTTCGAGGTTGGTGCGAGAGTCGGCGTTGTTCAGCGCCTCGTCGAGAGAGATGCGGCCTTCCTTGTACAGACCGTAGAGCGACATATCGAATGTCTGCATTCCCTTGGCGCCACTCTCGGCCATCGCAACCTTGATCTCGTCCAGGTCGCCTTTGAGGATCAACTCCGCGATGTGGGGGGTGACCATCATGATCTCGATCGCCGCACAGCGCTTGCCGCGAACATCCGGGACCAGACGCTGCGATATCACGCAGCGCAGGTTCAGGGACAGATCCATGAACAGCTGCTTGTGCAGGTCCTGGGGAAACATGTTGATGACCCGCTCCATCGCCTGGTTGGCGTTGTTGGCGTGCAGAGTCGAAATTGCGAGATGACCGGTGTTGGCGAGCTCGAGCGCCGCCTCCATGGTCTCCCGATCGCGAATCTCTCCGATCAGTATCACGTCCGGCGCCTCGCGCAGCGACGCCTTCAGGGCCCGCGCGTAGGACATCGTGTCCACTCCCACCTCGCGCTGGTTGATGATGGACTTCAGATTCGGGTGATAGAACTCGACCGGATCCTCGATCGTCAGGATGTGACCCGGCAGCTCGGAGTTACGCTGATTGATCATCGCGGCAAGGGTGGTCGACTTCCCCGAGCCGGTCGCCCCGACCATCAGGATGAGACCGCGCTTGTGCAGGATGACCTCGCTCAATATCTCCGGCAGGCCGAGCTCATCGATGGTAGGGATCTTCCGGGGAATGAGGCGCAGAACCATCGCGACGTCGCCACGCTGGCGAAAGACGTTGACGCGAAAACGAGCGCTCTTGTCCTCGAGCGCAATTGCAAAATCCGCCTCCATCGTCTCGGCGAACTCCGAGCGCAGCCGTTCGTCCATGATCGCCTGGGCCGCCGCTTCGACGAGCTCCGGCGTCAGCAAGGTCTTGCCGACGGATTGGACCACCCCTTCAATCTTGATCTTGACCGGTGCCCCGACCGTCAGGAATATGTCGGAGGCGTTCTTCTCCACCATCAGCTTCAGATACGGTGTTATATCCATGGAGTTCCTGAGGAGATGAGCCTCACCAAGAGCGTCGCGAGCCTGCGCTCGCCAGCCGTGTCGCGGGTGGTACGAGGAGGGTAACCGTCGCTCCGGTTACCGCAGCAAACCTTGCTCCTCGCGCGTTTCTTCCAGAGATAGGTGATCGATGCCATCCATCGCATCTCGGCCCTTGGCCGCTTTGCCCTCGAGCTTGATGCGCAACCGCAGCTCGTTCATCGCATCGGCGTAACGCAGGGCGTCGTCGTAGGTGATCAGGTCTTTCTCGTAGAGGTCGAACAACGCCTGGTCGAACGTCTTCATTCCCAGCTCGTTCGACTTCGCCATGATTGGCTTTATCTCGTGCAGCTCTCCCTTGAGTATCAGATCTTTGATGAGGGGGGAGTTCAACAAGACCTCGATTGCTGCGACCCGTCCCTTGCCGTCGCGGTGCTTGATGAGCCGTTGTGAGATCAGTCCGCGAAGGTTCGCCGACATGTCCATCAACAGCTGCTGGCGTCGTTCCTCGGGGAAAAAGTTGATAATCCGGTCCAGAGCCTGATTGGCGTTGTTCGCGTGCAGGGTCGCGAGCGCGAGGTGCCCGGTTTCCGCGAACTGGATGCCGAATTCCATCGTTTGTCGGTCCCGGATCTCGCCGAGCAGGATGACGTCGGGCGCCTGCCGCAGCGAGTTCTTCAGCGCAATCCCCCAGTCCTCGGTGTCGACGCCGACTTCGCGCTGCATGATCACGCAGTTCTTGTGCACGTGAACGTACTCGATGGGGTCTTCGATGGTGATGATGTGCCCGTAGCTGTTCTGATTGCGGTAGTCGATCATCGCCGCGAGGCTAGTAGACTTACCGGACCCGGTGCCCCCGACCAGGATCACCAGGCCGTTCTTGGTCATCACAACGTCTTTCAGCACTTCGGGAAGACCCAGCTCGTCGATGTTCGGGATGTCGGTGGTTATGGTGCGCAGCACCAGTCCCGGGTGACCTTGCTGAATGAACGCATTGCAGCGGAATCGTCCGATTCCGGGCGGGGAGACGGCGAAGTTACATTCCTTGGTCGCCTCGAACTCCTTGAGCTGCCGATCGTTCATGATCGCGTAGGTCATCGCCTTCGCATTGTCGGGGCTCAGTGCCTGCTTCGACACCGGCGTGACCTTGCCGTCGACCTTCATCGCGGGCGGAAACCCCACGGTGATGAACAAGTCCGAGGACTTCTTCTGAAGCATTAGCTTCAGAAGGTCGAGCATGAACTTGATGGCTTGTTCTCGTTCCATCTCCCGTCCCCTCAGACTGAGTCTTTGTTTGTCGCCTTGGCCTGGGCCTCTTTGCGCGAAACCACTCCATCCTTGACGAGCTTCTGCAGGTTCTGGTCCAGCGTCTGCATACCCGTTGACTGGCCGGTCTGAATGGCGGAGTACATCTGCGCAATCTTGTTCTCACGAATTAGATTTCGAATCGCGGGGGTACCGATCATGATCTCGTGGGCCGCCACCCGGCCCCCGCCGTTCTTCTTCAAGAGCGTCTGGGAGATCACCGCCCGCAGCGATTCCGACATCATGGCGCGGATCATGTCCTTTTCTGCCGCGGGGAACACATCCACGACCCGGTCGATCGTCTTCGCAGCCGAGCTGGTGTGCAAGGTACCGAAAACGAGGTGGCCCGTCTCGGCTGCGCTCAGCGCGAGGCGAATGGTTTCCAGGTCGCGCATCTCGCCGACCAGTATGACATCCGGATCCTCACGCAATGCGGAGCGCAACGCCTCGTTGAACCCGAGCGTGTCACGGTGCACCTCGCGCTGGTTGATGAGACATTTCTTGCTCTCGTGCACGAACTCGATTGGATCCTCGACCGTAAGAATGTGGCCGTATTCGGACTCGTTCTTGTGGTTCACCATCGCCGCGAGCGTGGTGGACTTGCCGGAGCCGGTTGGCCCCGTCACCAGCACGACGCCGCGGGGGTAGTCAGAGATGTCCTTGAAGATCGCCGGCGCCTTCAGATCCTCGAGGCTCAGTATCTCGGAGGGAATGGTTCGAAAGACCGCGCCCGCGCCCCGATTGTGGTTGAACGCATTGACCCGGAAACGCGCCAGGCCCGGCACCTCGAACGAGAAGTCGGTCTCCAGGAACTCCTCGTAGTCCTTGCGCTGCTTGTCGTTCATAATATCGTACACGAGGTCGTGCACGATCTTGTGCTCGAGGGAGGGCACGTTGATCCGCCGCACGTCTCCGTCCACGCGAATCATCGGCGGCAGGCCGGCCGATAGGTGCAGGTCCGAGGCGCCGTTCTTCACGCCGAATGCAAGCAGCTCACCAATGTCCATCCAGGTTTCCCCTCTTGATTCTGTTACCCGATCGATTGGATGTATGTCGGCGGATGGTGAAAAAAGTATAGTCGACATCAAAACCGGAACTTTCAAGGATAACCGCCGCCCCGAGGCTCCGACCAGGGGGAACCTCGGCTTGGGCAAGGCCGGGAAACTTTCAATGGGTTCAAGCCGGTCGCGTAGGACGTTGATCGGAAGTTGGTTGGGTTATCCTACCGGCTGGGCCGGCGGTTGGGGCCGGGCCAGTCTGCCAGTGGATCGGGACGAATGCACAGTATCTCCAAGGCCCTACTCGCCGTCAGGGAGCGGATCGCGCAGGCGGAGCGGAAACACGAGCGCGCCGCCGGCAGCGTGCGCCTGCTCGCGGTCTGCAAGAAAAAACCAGCTGCGGCGGTCCGCGAAGCCTACGAAGCCGGTCAGCGCGCATTCGGAGAGAATCACCTCCAGGACGCCTTGCCGAAGGTCGAGGCGCTGCGGGAGCTCGGCCTCGAGTGGCACTTCATCGGCCCGGTTCAATCCAACAAGACTCGCCCCATCTCAGCGCATTTCGACTGGGTGCACAGCGTCGATCGGCTCAAGACGGCCAGGCGGCTGAGCGAGCAGCGCGAGCCGGCGCTCGGCGAGCTCAATGTCTGCATCCAGCTCAATTTGAGCGGCGAGGACACCAAGTCCGGGGTCGAGACCGTGAAGCTGGAGGAGCTCGCGAGCCAGATTGCGCAGCTCCCCCGCCTCAAGCTTCGCGGGCTGATGGTGATTCCGCGCCCCGAGACCGACTTCGAGTCTCAACGAGTCCCGTTTCGCCGCCTCCGCGAGGCGCTGGAATCCTTGAACGTACGGGGATTCGGCCTCGATACGCTATCGATGGGGATGACCGGCGACATGGAGGCGGCGATTGCCGAAGGCGCCACCATCGTTCGCATCGGCACCGCAATCTTCGGGCCCCGAGACGCTTGATACTCGCCGCCGGGAAGGCGCGCACACCCGCGCCGGTCCGCACCCACCGGGCACGGTGCCGCCGGCTCGCCCCGGCTGGCCCGCTCAAAGAGCAGCCCCGGGGGCGCGGCACGTGAGGCCGCGAAGACTCGGTCCGGGCCGCATGGACGTGGCACCGGGCGCGGCTCCCGCCCTGCCGTCTGTTTTCCGCGACGGCCAAATTGCCGATAATGCCCCCGGGGCCGCGGGGCAGCTTTCGACCGATGAGTCTCGGGGACGACTCGGGGCGGGACCCGGTTACCGGGGAATACGCTAACCAGGCGGGAGCTAGCGCATGCAAGACAAGATCGGCTTCATCGGCGGAGGCAACATGGCGGCCAGCCTCCTCGGCGGCCTCGTTGCGAACGGCTACCGATCGGACATGCTCTGGGTAGCGGAGCCCGACGAGACCAAGCGGCGGCGACTGGAGCGCGACCTCCAGGTTCATACCACTGAGGATAACCGGCGCGTAGTCTCCGAGACGCAGGTCGTCTTGCTGGCCGTGAAGCCCCAGGTCATGAAGAAGGTGGTTACCGACCTTGCGGCCACCGCCGCCGCCCGGCGACCCCTCATCATCTCGATCGCAGCCGGGGTACGCGAGCCCGACATCCGCCGCTGGTTCGGGTACGATGCCAGCGTGGTGCGCACCATGCCGAACACCCCGGCGCTCGTTCAAACCGGCGCAACCGCCTTGTATGCCAATCGGTTCGTGAGTGACGCGGAACGCAGCCGGGCTGAGTCGATCCTGAGGGCGGTGGGAATCACCCTGTGGCTGGAGGACGAAGACCAGCTCGATGCGGTCACCGCGCTATCGGGTAGCGGCCCCGCATACTGTTTCCTGTTGATGGAGCTCATGGCCGACGCAGGGGAAGAGCTTGGGTTGAGCCGGGACGCCGCCCGCATGCTGAGCCTAGAGACGGTCTTCGGTGCCGCTAAGATGGCACTGGAGAGCGCCGACGACGCCGCCACCCTGCGGCGAAAGGTGACCTCCCCCGGGGGCACGACCGAGCGCGCCATCGAGATTCTGGAGGCGGGCGAAATTCGAATGCTGTTCTCCCGGGCTCTCCAAGGGGCTCGAGGCCGTGCCGCCGAGCTCGGTCAGTTGCTCGGAGAAAGCTAGCCGTGAGCCCCTACCTCGGCAATGCCGCAACCTTCTTGGTAAGCACCCTGTTCGGGATCTACCTCCTCGTCGTGATGCTGCGTTTCTTGCTGCAGCTGGTGCGCGCCGACTTCTACAATCCCGTCTCGCAGTTCATCGTCAAGGTGACCAATCCACCCCTGATTCCCTTGCGGCGTTTCATCCCGGGACTGTACGGCCTGGACACCGCCTCGCTCACCCTCATGTTCGCCATCAAGTTCGGGGAGCTCTGGCTGGTGCACAACATCGTCGGCATGCCCGATGGAACCGTGGGCCTGTGCGTACTTGCACTCGCGGGTCTTCTCTCCCTGGCGCTGCAAGTCTTCATGTTCTCCATCATCATCCAGGTCGTTATCAGCTGGATCAACCCCGGCGTCCACAACCCGATCACGGTGCTGCTGCATAGCCTCACCGAGCCGCTGATGCGCCCCGCCCGGCGGGTCATTCCACCCACCGCCGGAATCGACCTTTCCCCCATGGTGGTGATCATCGCCTTGGTGCTGGTCTCGATGCTGCTCATTGCCCCGATCAACGCGGCCGGGAGCAGACTGCTCTGACCGAGGCCGGGTGGTATCGATGGGAGGCCGACACGCTGGTGCTCGAGCTAA
>JBFHLI010000054.1:0-16090 GCA_041594935.1 Gammaproteobacteria bacterium
ACCGCATCGCCGATGTGGATTGCCTCGTACCCCAGAACTTCCTCCGGATCATCCGGATTTCGATAGGGCGCTCCCTGTCGGTACACCGTGAATCGCGTGGCGGATTCCGCCCCCAGTCCACGCACATAAACTTTATGCCCCGCACCCCCGATAAGGCGTTCTTTCTCGAGGGACAACACGTACGGCGCCGCCTCGAGCTCCCGCGCACCAACGACCCGCGGCCGACTCAGGAACTGCTGAATAGCGTCAATCGGTACGGTCGGTACGGCAAGGTCGCTCAGCGCCACTTCGCGAACCTCGGGCGAGAGCTTTACGGTCGGTCGACCACCCGCGCGGCGAACCTGCAATCGCGGCTCGCCCGCGCGATAGACCAGCACCAGCTCGTCCCCTGGAAATATGAGATGGGGGTTCTTGACCTGTGGATTGTCTTCCCATATCTCCGGCCAACGCCACGGCTCGCGGAGGAATCTGGCCGAGATGTCCCAGAGCGTATCGCCTCGCACGACGGTGTAGGTCTGCGGGTGGTCGGGATTGAGCGCAAGCGTGTCGGCGAGCACGGGCCCGGAGCACAACGCCGTGCAGAAAATGAGAGCAACAAGCTTGCGTTTGGACATACGACTCCCCCGTCAGCTCTTCCCAGGTCCTTGGACCCGAAGCTCAGACCTCGTGTAACGGTCTAACTATAGGACATAGTCTACTGAGATTCTCAGTAGAATAATTCCCGCCACGCCCCAACGTCGAGACGCCGGACCAGGCAAGCTTGTGGCAAGCGCGTGACGGGGAAATATATAATGTATGGCTTGGCCCATCACATTTGTAAAGGTACCGAGACGAAATCATGGCGAAACTCGACATCCTGCACTATCCCGACCCCCGGTTGCGCAACCACGGCGCCGCGGTGGAGAAGGTCGACGACGAGATACGCAAGTTGATCGATGACATGATCGAGACGATGTACGAAGCGCCTGGCATTGGGCTCGCCGCGACGCAGGTAAATGTTGCGAAGCGCGTCATCGTGGTGGATATCTCCGAGGACAAGAGCGACCCTCTCGCGCTCGTCAATCCCGAGATAGACGAACGCGATGGAGAGGTCGAGACCGAGGAAGGATGTCTATCGGTACCGGGCATTTACGAGACGGTTCGCAGGCCCGAGCGCATCAGGGTTACCGCGCTCGACCGTGACGGGAAAACCATTGAAATCAAAGCTGAAGGCCTGCTGGCGGTGTGCATACAGCACGAGGTGGACCATCTCGACGGTAGACTCTTCGTCGATTACCTGTCTCGTCTGAAGCGACAGAGGATAAAGAAGAAAGCGGAGAAGGGACTTCGCCTGTAGTGAATTGAAACCGTCGATCCGGGGCGCCGGCTCAGGTTGCGAATTTTTCGCCGGGGTGCAGAGAGAACTTGCGACCCTCCATGACCTCACCTGAGCCAGGCCTTCGCGTGGTGTTCGCAGGCACTCCGGATTTTGCCGCCGCCATTCTTGTGAAGCTGCTGTCCGCTCCGCTGTCAGTGGTCGCGGCATACACCCAACCCGATCGACCCGCCGGACGCGGGCGCAAACTCAAACAAAGCCCAGTCAAGACACTCGCCGCCACGAGGGGCATTCCGGTGTTGCAGCCCTCGACGCTGCGCGTGGCCGAGGCGCGACCCACCCTAGAAGGGCTACGCCCCGATGTCATGGTGGTTGCCGCGTACGGTCTCCTCCTCCCGCCTGCGATTCTCCGAACTCCGCCCCTGGGGTGCATCAACGTCCACGCCTCTTTGTTACCGCGCTGGCGCGGCGCCGCTCCCATTCAGCGTGCGATCCTGGCCGGGGACCGAGAGACCGGGATATCGATCATGCAGATGGATGAGGGGTTGGACACCGGCCCGGTCCTCGCCTGCCAACGATGCACGTTGGACGAGCGCGATACGAGCCGGTCGGTGCACGATCGACTGGCCCATCTCGGTGGCGAGCTCCTCGTTCAAACCCTCGCGCGCCTGCAGACAGGGGGCCTCACCGCCTCCCCCCAGAATGACCGCCACGCTACTTTGGCCCCTCGAATCGACAAGCGGGAAGCCTTGATCGACTGGTCGCTGGCAGCGGTAGACCTCGAGCGCCGGGTGCGCGCCTTCAACCCCTGGCCGGTCGCGTACACGGGTCTGGGCGGAAAGCGTCTGCGGATATGGGAAGCTCAGGCACGAGGGACTCCGGCGACATCGAAGCCCGGGGCCATCGTGCAAGCCGGCAAAAGTGGAATCGACGTCGCCACCGGGGACGGGATGCTGCGATTGCTCCGGGTTCAGGTCGCGGGCGGTCGCATCGTGCGTGCCGCGGACTTCCTCAACGCTCATCGACTCGAGCCCGGTACGATCCTGGACGACCCGACCGCCTAGTGTGCTGTCCCGTAGGTAAGTTGGGGGAGTTCGGCGAGCTAGCGAGCCGCCGGACAAGGCGCGATGAGGAGAGTTAGCCGCAGCTATTGCCGACGAGTCGCAATGCCGGCCGACGCCTCGGAAGCCGTCGAGAGCTGTACGTTATCTGCCGGACAGTACGCTCGCCCCTATGGCGCACCGAGGACCCGGGGCGATGGCGAAGGTAGATGGGATTGGAGACCGGGCTGGAGCGCAAGCGAGACACGCAGCGCTCGGTTCGGTGAGACCCAAGCCCCCGGCTCGCGAAGCGGAGTCCGCTTCCGGGTAGTCTCCCCGCGGCAACGAGGTGCGCGGACCCGAGGCTTCCGGAGTTCGATTTTTCTCTCGCACCGCTCGTCAAATCGACGCATAGCGGCGGGGCGTCTTGGCGCGACCTGGGAGCTAGCTCACCGTGCGGGGATATCGGTCACCAGCCGTTCGCAGTGGTTCTTTTTCCCACGAAGCGCCCCGGGCGGCTCGGTCTGGTCCGCATGGTGATGGGGTGAACCGGCGATGCGGACCCTGAAAGCGACCCGTTCTCGTGCGCTTGCGACCGAAATTCTGCTTGAGGTCCTGGCGCGCCGTCGGTCGTTGAGAGCGGGCTCTCTCGAACCGCTCGGGCGCCTTCCCGATCCGAGAGACCGAGCCCTGGTGCGCGAGATCTGCTACGGTGTTCTTCGCTGGCTGCCGCGCCTCGAGGCAATCCTGCATCATCTCTTGAAGCACCCGCTTCGCAAGCGGGACCTCGACGTTCGGGCCATTCTCTTGATCGGCCTCTACCAGCTGATGTTCACCCGGACTCCCGCCCACGCGGCGGTTTCGGAGTCCGTTTCGATTGCCCGGGAGCGAGGCAAGCCCTGGGCGTGCGGTCTGGTGAACGCGGCTTTGCGTGCCTATCTTCGACGGGCGCCGGAGATCCGCTTGGCCCTCGAGGACGACTTGCAAGCTCGCTACGCCCATCCGGACTGGTTGATCCGGACCCTGCGCGACGCCTGGCCGGAACACTGGGCCGCCGTGCTCGTGGCCAACAACGAACGGGCCCCAATGACTTTGAGGGTAAACGCCCGAGCCCTCGATCGCGACGCCTACCTGCGCCGCCTTACCGAGTCCGAGGTGTCCGCCCATCATACGCCCTATACGACCCAAGGATTGACGCTGAGCCACGCCCTGGAGATCGAGCGGCTGCCGGGCTTCGAGCAGGGCTTGGTGTCGGTGCAAGATGGTGCCTCACAGCTCGCAGCGGAACTGCTCGATCTGCGACCCGGACAACACGTTCTCGATGCGTGTGCGGCGCCCGGCGGTAAGTCGGCCCACATCCTTGAGTCGACCGATGCCGAGGTCGAGCTCGTTGCGGTCGAGAAAGATCCGGACCGACATCGCCAGCTCGAGCAGACCATGGTGCGCCTCGGGCTGCGCGCTGCCGTGATTTGCGGTGATGCGGCTTGCCCTGAAACCTGGTGGGACCGCAGATTGTTTGACCGCATTCTCCTCGATGCGCCGTGCAGTGCGACCGGGGTGATCCGTCGCCACCCCGATATCAAGCATCTGCGGCGCCGTGAAGACATTGCGCACCTGACCCACCGCCAGGGAGAGCTCCTCGCCGCGCTGTGGCCCTTGCTGGCTCCCGGGGGGTTGCTGTTGTACGCTACTTGCTCGGTTCTGCCCGCGGAAAATCAACACCAAATAGAGCGTTTCATGGGCAAGACCAGGGATGCAGCGGAGCACGGCATTCACGCGGCGTGGGGAATGGAGTTGAGCTGCGGGCGTCAAATTCTGCCAGGCGAAGCAGCGATGGACGGTTTTTACTATGCACTTCTGCAGAAGCGCTGACCCCGGGCCAAGGTTATCGCTCCTGACACGCCGGCTGGTATGGGCGGTGGTTGGACTTGCCGTCGTACTACCCATTCCAGCCGGGGCACAGGACGCCGGATTTCGCATCGAGCGGGCTCAGACGCGGCTGGTAGATGACGTGTATCTGCTCGATGCCGACATTGACATCGAATTCAGCCCGGCGACCCTCGAAGCACTCTCGAGCGGGGTCGCGATCACCATGATCCTGGACATCGAAATCCTGCAGCCGAGAAAATTCATGTGGGACAAGAAGGTGGCCAGTCTTTCCGCCCGATATCAACTCCAGCTCCACGCCTTGACCGGTCAGTACATTCTCCGAAACCTGAACTCAGATGTGCTGCGCGTGTTTCGTACGATCGAGGCAGCAATGAGAGCACTCGGCACGTTGCGAGATTTTCCGATGCTCGACGGCCATCTGTTAGCAAGAGGACAACCCCACGAGCTGAAGCTCCGGGCCCGCCTGGACATCGAGGCCCTGCCCGCCCCGCTCCGGCCGATGGCCTACCTAAGCTCCTTGTGGCGTCAATCGAGTGAGTGGTCCACGTGGTCCCTGACACGATGAAAAGGTTAAACCGCGGTGGGTGGCCGGTGGTGGCCCTAGCGTTGCTGCTACTCATCTCTTTGACGTTGATGAGCGGTGCCACGGAGAACTCGGCCCGATTCGGCGAGCTCTATGTGGTTCTGCTGGTATTCAATGCGCTCGGGCTGGCCACGCTCGGGGGAATGATCGCGTGGAACTTGGTAAAGCTAGTTCATCAAGTTCGTCAGGAACACCCGGGTGCGCGTCTGACCGCGAGGATGGTCACGATGTTCATCGTGCTTGCGGTCACGCCCGTACTGGTCGTCTATTTCTTCTCCCTCCAGTTTCTCCATCGCGGCATCGACAGTTGGTTCGACGTGCGCATCGAAGCCGCGCTTGACGACGCCCTCGAGCTGAGTCGCACCTCGCTTGGGGTGCGGATGAGAGAACTCCTCAAGCAGACCGAGCTGATCGCCCGCGACCTGTCCCAGGTTAGGGAGGAGGCCACATCCTCCGCTCTAGATGACGCAAGGTTCCTCAGCGGAGCATCGGAGCTGACGCTGATGGCGCCAAGGGGGCGGATCATTTCGGCGAGCAGCGAGGACCCGACGTCCATCGTGCCATTCAGTCCCGATGACGCCACGCTTCTGCAAGTGCGTCAGTCGCAGAGCTACATCGGGCTGGAGTCGATCGGCGATACGGGCCTGTTCGTCCGGGTGGTGGTGCGCGTGCCGGGCACCGCACCGACGGAGGAACCTCAGGTTCTCCAGGCGTTGTTTCCGACCACCGATCGAATGAACACGCTCGCCGAGAGTGTTCAAACTGCGTACACGAAGTACGGTGAGCTCGTCTTTCTGCGCAAATCGCTGAAGTTAAGCTATACCCTTACGCTCTCGCTGGTCCTCCTGCTGAGCCTGTTCACGGCTGTGTGGGCTGCATTGTTCTCCGCCCGGCAGATGGTGGCGCCGCTACGCGACCTCGTTCAGGGTACCCGGGCCGTTGCCGACGGGGATTATGAGCTTCAGCTCCCTCAGACGAGCCACGACGAGCTCGGATTTCTCGTCGAGTCATTCAACGACATGACGCGCAAGCTGGCTCGGGCTCGCGACGAGACCCGCCAGAGTCAGCAGCAGGTTGAGGACCAGCGCACCTATTTGGAGGCCGTGCTGTCTCGGTTATCGTCGGGGGTGATAACCCTGGATCGCACCGGCCGCCTGGTCACCACGAATTATGCCGCCGAGCAGGTCCTCGGCGTGAACCTACAGGACGACCTTACCCGTCCGCTCGCAGTCATTGCGGAGCACCATCCGAATTTGAAAGCTCTAGTCGACAAGATCGAGACCAAGCTCGCGGCCGCATCGGAGTGGCGAGAGCAGATCGGCATCGTGGGCGCGGACGGGCGTAAGGTGCTGATGTGCAGGGGAGCACCTTTGCCCGCCTATGATCACCGTAATCCCGGCCACGTGGTGGTGTTCGACGACGTGACGGCCCTGCTCCAAGCCCAACGCGATGCCGCCTGGAGCGAGGTGGCAAGGCGATTGGCGCACGAGATCAAGAATCCGCTGACCCCGATCCAGCTCTCGGCCGAGCGCTTGCGGCAAAAATACCTCAAGGAGATGGATCCGGCGGAAGCGGGGCTTCTCGACCGACTGACCCGCACCATCGTGCAGCAGGTCGAGGGTCTAAAGGAGATGGTCAACGCATTCTCCGAGTACGCACGCAGTCCCAGCGTGACGGCGGAGCCGATCGACCTGAATGACCTGATCAGCGACGTAGCTGAACTTTATCGGTCCCACACCTCGATTCGAGTCGAGCTAGATTCGTCATTGCCGATGCTCGAGATGGACCCGGATCGAATTCGTCAGATCCTGCACAATCTGATCAAGAATGCGATTGAAGCCTCCGAGGGCAGCGGAACACCCGTGGTGAGCATCATCACTCGCACCATCGACGTGGGAGGGCCATTCGTCGAGCTCGAGATTCGCGATCAGGGGAGCGGGTTTCCTCCCGAGATTCTTGAGAAGGTCTTCGAGCCATACATTACGACCAAGCGGAAGGGAACCGGGCTCGGGCTCGCGATTGTCAAGAGAATCGTCGAGGAGAACGGTGGGGCAGTGCGCGTGATGAACAATCCCGATGGTGGTGCGGTGGTCATCATGCAGTTCCCGCTCTCGACTTCCCGAGGCAATCCATCCCGCCCGCGTCGCCAATCGCGTAAAGAGGCGGTATGAGTCTCGCTCACATCCTGGTCGTCGATGATGAGCCTGATATCCGGGGCTTGGTGAAGGAGATCTTGGAGGACGAAGACTACGAGGTTTCAGTCGCGGAGGGAGCGGAGGCTGCTCGCCAAGCTCGAAGAGCCCAGCGGCCTGACCTGATCCTGCTCGATATTTGGATGCCCGACACCGACGGCATCACGCTGCTGAAGGAATGGTCCGAGGGCCACGCGCTCGACGCGCCGGTGATCGTGATGTCCGGTCACGGGACTGTCGAGACCGCGGTCGAGGCCACCCGCCTCGGCGCCTACGATTTCCTGGAGAAACCGCTTTCGATAGCGAAGCTGCTGCTCACCGTCCGCCACGCGCTCGAGACGAGTCGGCTGAGACACGAGAACATCGGCCTTCGTCAAGAGATCCCCGCGGTCACCGACCCGATCGGGCGCGGCCCCGCACTACAGGCCCTGCGCAAACAGGCGCAACGCATGGCCCAGCACGACACCCCGATTCTGATCACCGGCGAGTCCGGCGTTGGCAAGGAGGTGTTTGCTCGCTACATCCATAGTCAGAGCAACCGTCGTGTGGGACCGTTCATACGAGTTGCGGGGATGGTCGGCTCGGACTCGACCACGGAGCTGTTCGGAGCCGAGGAGGGTACCAACATTCATTTCGGCGCCCTCGAACGCGCCAGTGGGGGCACACTGTTTCTCGAGGACATCGCTGACATGGAAGTGAACTTGCAGGCTCGACTCTTAGGAGCATTTCATCACGGGTCATTTCTCAGAGCTTCCGGAGTTGAGCCGGTCAAGTTCAGCGCGCGTGTGATCGCGGCCACGTCGCACGATATTGCGCGGGAGGTCGAGACCAATCGCTTTCGCGAGGACCTGTTCTACCACCTGAACGTGGTTCCGTTGCATATCCCCCCTCTTCGCGAGCACCGCGAGGACATCCCTGAGCTACTCGACTATTATGTCGACGTTCTGGTGACCCAGGAAAACCTGCCCTACCGGCGATTTACGGTGGCGGGAAAGAACCGGCTGCGAAACTACGGCTGGCCCGGGAACGTTCGCGAGCTGAAGAACTTGGTCCAGCGATTACTGATTCTTGGGAGCGGGCCGGAGATGGATTTACAGGAGATCGAGGTGGCAATCGGCGAGACGCCGCGACCCGCAGCGGCTGGAGACCTACCCGGGCTGGACCTACCGCTGAAAGAGGCCCGCGAGCGATTCGAGCGAGCCTATCTCGAGCACCAACTAAAACTAACCGGGGGAAGCGTCAGCAAGGTCGCCAAGAAGGTCGGCATGGAACGCACGCATCTATACCGCAAGCTCCGCGCGCTTGGAATCGACACGAAGCAGGTATTGAGCACCCAATGAGGATGGTGCCAGAGGCCGCGCACTTCATATCGTTGATAAAGACCTCAGTGATTTTCCCGCGGCACTTTCCTGGCCCGATCGATTTCCTGCCAAATTCGGACGCTCGGTGGGCAAGGGACCCATCGGTCCCTCCCGCCGACGGCGCTTCGCCGAGGCGAAGCTGCCTTGATCCTCCGCGCTCGAAAATCGACCCGATTCACGTCGCGCCCGGAACCGTCGCGGTAGTATCGAGCGGCTCTTCTCGCCGGTAAGAAGACCGTGAAGATCATCATCCTCGGAGCGAGTCAGGTCGGCAGCACGGTGGCGGAAAACCTGGCCAGCGAGGCCAATGACATTACCGTCGTCGACACCGACCCGGTCGCACTGCAGGCTCTGCAAGATCACCTCGACCTACGCACCGTGCTCGGTAACGCCTCCTTCCCAGATATCTTGACGCGTGCGGGCGCTGCCGATGCGGACATGGTCCTCGCGGTAACCAACAGCGATGAGACGAACATGCTCGCCTGCCAGATTGCGTACACCCTGTTTCATACCCCCACCAAGATTGCGCGGGTAAGAAGCGCGGAGTACTTGAGCCACCCGACGTTGTTCGCTCAGGACGCCTTGCCGATCGACGTGCTGATCAGCCCGGAACAGCTTGTGACCAGCCACATTCAACGCCTGATCGAGACGCCCGGCGCGTTGCAGGTACTCGACTTTGCGAACGGGCTGGTTCGTCTGGTCGCGGTCAGGGCGTACTATGGCGGCCCACTCGTCGGGCACGAGCTGAGGACGCTGCGCGAGCACATGCCGGGCATCGAAACCCGCGTCGCGGCCATTTTCCGCCGAGGCAGCGCCATCATCCCGGAGGGTAACACCGTCATTGAGGCCGACGACGAGGTATTCTTCATCGCCGCGACCGAGCACATTCTGACCGTCATGAGCGAGTTACGCCGGCTCGACAAGCCGGTGCGGCGCTTGATGCTGGCCGGCGGGGGGAACATCGGCAAGCGACTTGCCCGGGCTCTCGAGGAAAAGTATCGGGTGAAATTGATCGAGTACAATCCAACCGCCGCCCGCCAGCTGTCGGAGCACCTGGGGAAGACGATCGTGCTGCAGGGCGATGCCGCCGACGAAGACCTGCTTCGCGAGGAGAACATAGACAAGACCGACGTCTTCTGCGCGATAACCAATGACGACCAGGTCAACATCCTGTCGGCGATGCTCGCCAAACGCATGGGCGCACGGAAGGTGATGGCGCTGATCAATCGCCCCGCCTACGTCGACCTGGTCGAGAGCGGCATCATCGATATCGCGATCTCGCCACAGCAGACCACGATCGGAGGGCTTTTAGCCCACATCCGACGCGGCGACGTGGTCGTCGTGCACAGCCTGCGCCGAGGTGCGGCGGAGGCAATCGAGGCCGTCGCCCATGGAGACAAGCGCACCTCCCACGTGGTGGGCCGGGCCGTCGAGGAGATCAAGCTTCCGCCGAAGACCACAATCGGCGCGTTGGTGCGGGGGGACCAGGTCATCATTGCTCACCACGACACCGTCATCGAAGCCGACGATCACGTTATTCTTTTCCTGAGCGACAAGCGCAACGTTCGTGAGGTAGAGCGGTTGTTCCAGGTCGGGGTCACGTTCCTGTAGCTTGTGGGTCGCCTGCCTACCTTGCTCGCACTCCTGACATAGATGCAACTTTTCGCCATCCAACGCATCCTGGGCCTGCTGCTGGCGCTATTCAGCCTCACGATGTTGCCCCCGATCGCGGTCTCCCTATGGTACGAGGATGGCACCCTGGCGGCGTTCGCCTGGGCGTTCGGTCTGATTCTCGGGAGCGGGCTCACGCTCTGGTTGCCGGTGGCCAAAGTCAAGCGCGAACTCCGGCTGCGTGACGGGTTCGTGATCGTGGTCATGTTCTGGGTAGCGCTTACCCTCTCGGGGGCGGTCCCGTTCCTGCTCGCCGAGCGGCCGCAAATGACCCTCGCCGACTCGGTGTTCGAGTCCGTATCCGGATTCACCACCACCGGCGCAACTGTCATCGTCGGTATCGATTCGCTGCCGCACTCCATCTTGTTCTATCGCCAGCTCCTCCAATGGCTCGGGGGTATGGGTATCATCGTGCTTGCGGTCGCCATTCTTCCCATGCTCGGGATCGGTGGAATGCAGCTTTACCGGGCGGAGACGCCGGGCCCCATGAAAGACAACAAGCTCACCCCGCGCATCACCGAGACCGCAAAGGCATTGTGGTACATCTATCTCGGTCTAACGGTGGTGTGCGGCCTCGCTTACTGGCTAGCCGGAATGAGCGCGTTCGACGCCATCTCGCACAGCTTCTCCACGGTTTCGATCGGGGGGTTCTCCACCCACGATGCAAGCATGGGCTACTTCGATAGCGCCCTGATTCACATGATCTCGGTTGTCTTCATGGCGATATCGGGCATCAATTTCGCCCTGCATTTCAGCGCCTGGCGGTCGCTCAGCTTGCGGCCCTATTCCGGCGACCAGGAGATGAAGACCTATCTGGGTCTCCTCGTCGCGGTCAGCCTGGTGACGAGCACCTATCTGTACGCATCCGGGACCTTCTCCAGCGTTACCCGGGCCCTCGAGCACGGCGTGTTCCAAGCCGTGTCGATCAGCACCACCACCGGCTTCACGACCAGCGGATACCACGCATGGCCGAGCTTTCTTCCGGTGATGCTCTTGTTCTCGAGCTTCGTTGGGGGATGCGCTGGCTCGACCGGCGGCGGCCTCAAGGTCATTCGCGTCCTGCTGCTCTTCAAGCAAGGCATGCGCGAGATTGTTCGACTGATTCATCCCAACGCTCAGGTCCCAATCAAGGTAGGGACTACCGTGATTCCCTATCGGGTGGTTGACGCGATCTGGGGCTTTTTCGCGACCTACGTCGCAACGTTCTCGATCATGCTTCTCGCGCTGATGGCGACCGGCCTGAATCAGGTCACGGCGTTCTCGGCCATTGCTGCCTCGATGAACAACCTGGGCCCTGGGCTCGGCGATGTCGCGGCGGACTATGCCTCGCTCAGCGACACTGCAAAATCAATCTTATGTGTCGCGATGCTCCTAGGTCGGCTCGAAATTTTCACGCTGTTGGTGATTCTTTCACCGGGCTTCTGGCGCAGCTAGCCCGGACATTTCACCAAGGCGCCTCGCCGCTCGTGACTAAGCTTCTGAGAGCGATGAGAAAACGAATCGATTTGGGCGGCCCGGGCGCAGTGCAATTTGTTTCCGCGGCAAGGCTACCCGTGCGGAATTTTTGTCACTATGCGTTCGAAGGCGCTCCCTCCCTCGCGGAACGTGGGAAGGGACAACTTGGAGGATAGACATGAAGCGTTCATCGAAGCCACCCGTGACATCCATTTCGGAACGGCTTTCTAGTGTCCTATCATCAAGGCACCTTGACGATTCTGCAGCGTCTTGCGGGCCAATCCGGTGGGTCGATGCGGCTCTCCGACGCCGTCCACGGCACTTCGTTCAGGATCTTGAGATGAAATGGATACCGAGAGCCTAGAGCGATTGTTGGCCCAAGGGACTGACAACGCCCTCCTACGCTACACCCTTGGCAATGCCTACCTGAAAGCCGGAGATTTGCAACGCGCCCTGGTGCACCTGAAGCTCGCCGTCGAGCATGATTCCGCCTACTCGGCGGGATGGAAGGCGTACGCCAAGGCGCTTGCAGCCGACGGCCGCGAAGACGATGCGGCAGCCGCGTATCGACGCGGAATCGCGGTCGCCGAGAAGCACGGCGATATTCAGGCGGCGAAGGAAATGCGGGTGTTTCTGAAACGCTTGGACAAGCGGTAGTGCATTGCGGGAGTGGACTCCCTCATCGAGCGAGTGCCGTGCTGCGCAGCGCCCGAGCCACCGCGAGATATGGCATCAGCGTGTCAGGTCTAGAGGAAGATCCGTTCAATCGCGGCACTGCGGTCACGATTCGCGATTGAGTTCAAGGGTCCCGGTGAGCTCACTCACCCGGTCGATGCGGTGCCGGTTCAAGTAACTCAGGATCCCCGCGTTGACCTTCGGGCACAGGAGCGGATCGTAGAAAAGTGCGGTGCCAATTCCCACCGCGCTCGCGCCGGCGATTAGAAACTCTATCGCGTCTGCGGCCCTGGCAATGCCACCCTGGCCGATGATCGGCACCCCGTGGGTGGCCGCCACCTGATAGACCTCATGAACTTTCAGCAGCGCGATCGGCTTTATCGCAGGACCCGATAACCCACCCTGATTATTCCCGATCACCGGACGTCTTGACTCGACGTCGATCGCCATTCCCATCACCGTGTTGATTACAGTCAACCCATCGCTCCCCGCCTCTATGCACCGCCGGGCGCATTCGGCAATGTCGGTTTGATTCGGCGATAACTTGGCAATCAGTGGCTTTGCCGTGACCGCACGACAAGCCGAGACGACCCGGGAAGACATATCGGGATCATTTCCGAACGCGACCCCACCTTCCTTTACATTGGGACACGAGATATTTATCTCCATCGCATCAATGGGAGAGTCGTCAAAGATCCTGGTGACCTCCGCGTACTCTTCGATGGTGGAGCCGGACAGATTGGCGATGAATCGAGTCTCGGTGAAGTCAAGCGAAGGAAGAACCCTGTCGACAACGTACCTGGCTCCCGGATTCTGCAGACCGATCGAGTTCAACATGCCGCTTGGGGTCTCGCACACTCGGTGCGGCTCGTTGCCAAGCCGTGGATCTAGCGTAGTGCCCTTCAGACAGACAGCCCCAACGTCGCGATTGGAAAAGCCCTCGACGCGTGTGTACTCTTCCCCGAACCCTACGCAACCGGAAAGCAAGACGAGCGGGCTGTCGAGTCTCATCCCACAGAGCTCGACTGCCAGGCGTCGCTTTTGCTTCTCATTCAATTCCATGTTTCACGTAGTCTTGTACGAACCCGAGATTGCGCCGAACACCGGCAACATTATACGACTGTGCGCCAATACCGGCGCGGGCCTGCACCTCATCGAGCCGCTCGGTTTCGAGCTCGATGACCGGCGGGTACGCCGGGCCGGCCTCGACTACGCCGAGCGGTCAGCGGTTAGTGTCCACTCATCGCTCCAAGAGTTTTTTGACCGGGCGGCTCCGCGGCGGGTGCTGGCATTCTCCACCAAGGCCTCGAAGACCTACAGTGAGCTCCGATATGCCGATGATGACGCGTTGCTATTCGGACCCGAGACCCGCGGCTTGCCGCGAGAAGTCCTCGACGCACTCCCACCCGAGCAGTGGATGCGCATACCGATGCGCCCCGGGAACCGTAGCCTCAATCTATCCAACGCGGTCGCAATTGCGTGCTACGAGGCATGGCGCCAACTAGGGTTCGCAGGAAGCGCCGAGCTGGCGGGCCGAGCACGGCCCGAGCCGGCGAAAACACCTCCGAGGGCCGCGGGCTCAAACCTCCGCACCGGCGGCGCGGGCGAGTAACGCTCTGACCGCGTCTCTGGGATCTCGGCCCTGGTAGAGAATCTCGTTGACTTGCTCGGTGATCGGCATCTCGACCCCGAGGCGCCGGGCGATACGAGCGATCTCGCGCGCCGCCCAGACTCCCTCGATGACCTGACCGACCGACGCTTGCGCATCCGCGAGCGAACCGCCCCTACCGAGCACGAGTCCCGCCCGGCGGTTCCTCGATTGGTCGTCGGTGCAGGTGAGCACGAGGTCGCCCAGCCCGGTGAGCCCCATGAAGGTCTCGCGGCGTCCACCGAGCGCCACTCCGAGGCGCATTAGCTCCGCCATCCCCCGGGTGATCAGTGCGGCTCGCGTATTGGCGCCAAATCCAAGCCCGTCGGCAATGCCGGCCGCGAGCGCGAGCGCGTTCTTGACCGCGCCGCCGACCTCCACCCCAATGATATCGTCGCTGGTATAGACTCGAAACCGCGGATTGTGAAAGCGGACGCTCAGATCGCGGGCAAGGTCCAGCCGCTGCGACGCGACGGTCACCGCGGCGGGAAGTCCGCGCGCCACCTCGGCGGCAAAGGTCGGCCCCGACAAAACCGCGCACGGTGTGCTCGGTCCGAGGACCTCTGCCAGCACCTCGTGCAGGAGTTGACCGCTCTCGGGCTCGAACCCCTTGGTTGCCCAGGCCACCCTCTTACCGGTCATCGCGCTGCCCGCAAGCGCACGGAGAACATCGTGAAAGCCGCGACTGGGCACGACAATCAGAATATCTCGCGCGGCGCCGATCGCCTCAGCAAAATCGCGGCAAACCCGCAGCTGCGGTGGAAAGGAGTACCCCGGCAGATACCGGTGATTGCAGCGCTCAGCATCGAGCTGAGCCAGATGTGCCGGATCCCGACCCCACAAGGTAGGTGCCTGACCGTTCCTCGCCAACAGGATCGCGAGAGCGGTGCCCCACGACCCTGCGCCGATGACCGCGATAGAAGGTGTCTGCACCCGGATTCGCCAGGTCGCCGCTCAGCCGCTGGAGTCCCCCGTGGTGGCAGCTTGCTGCTCGAGATGACGATGATAGAGGACGTCGAAATTCACCGGCGCGAGAAGGAGCTGCGGAAATCCACCGCGTGACACCAGATCGGACACCGCCTCCCGGGCATAGGGAAACAGAATACCGGGACAGGAGCTGCCGAGCAGCGACTTAAGGTCCTCGTCCGAAAAATCTCGAATCTCGAACAGGCCGGCCTGCACGACTTCCACCAGGAACGCGGTCTGCTCATTAATGGTGACGGTCGCAGTCACGCTGATCGCGACCTCGTAATTGTTCTCACCGACCCGCTTGGCGTCATTCTGCACGCGGAGATCGATCTCGGGCTTCCACTCCACGCGAAACACCTCCGGGGCACGGGGTGATTCGAACGAAGAGTCCTTGACATAGATCTTCTGGATCACGAATCGCGGACCGCCCGCCTCGCTGGCGGCGGCCGCATCCGACTCAGATGGCTCAGGGGGGGACATGACTAACTCCGTTCAATTGCCCAACAAGCGACGCGGTTCCATCACCGAGTCGACCCGTTCCGGTCGAATCGGCACGCAATCATTTCTTGACCAGGGGAAGATTTGCCTCCCGCCAGGCGACGATTCCCCCGCTCACGTTGAACACCTTCTCGAACCCGTGCTTCCTCAAGGTGGCGCTGGCCACCGCCGATTGCTGCCCGTTACGGCAGATAGGTATGATGGTGCGGTTGCGGTACTTTTCCAGCTTGTCCATGCGTTCCTTGAGATAATTCATCGGAATGTGAAGGGCGTTCACGACGTGACCCTCGTTGAACTCGCTGTCACCCCGGACGTCGACCACCACCGCATCCTCATCGTTGATCAGGCGGGTTGCCGCGATGGGAGTGACCTTGCGTGAACCACCGGCTGGCCCGAAGAAAGTCCATACCAGCGCACCCAGTAGGCCGAAGAACGCAATGAACAAAAGCGGATGCGCCGCGGCGAACTCGGTGAATTGCGCAATCATCGGCAGCGGACCTCAAGCCCGCAGCCACGGCCGGCGCACGACAGCGCCGCGGGTCGATCCGAGTCCGGGCACTCGACTTGGTAGGTTCTCGTGAAGCGCTTACGGGAGAGCATCGCGGGGGCCAGTGACTGGTTGATGTGGTAAGTACGCACTCGGCCAAGAAATTCCTGAATCATTAATGATCCGATACTCACGTCGGCTAGATCCAGACGCGCGCCGCTCCCATGTTGCTCTCGAGCGTCATCCATCCTGGAAGGCTTCGCTCTGCCGATTCTCCCGGGAGGCGCGAAGGTGCTCATCCAAGGG
>JBFHLI010000055.1:0-16002 GCA_041594935.1 Gammaproteobacteria bacterium
ATCCCACTCGATAACAAACCAACCGAAAACCGATAATGTATTGGAATCAAATCGGCCGAGCCGTCACCCTACCTGTACCGTCACAATGCGGTACGGACTCCTAGCCGGGAAGCACGACCCAGATCCGCTGCAATTCCCCGGGCGGTGCCGCGCTAAGCGCGCCGCGGAGCAGCTCGCGGAACCGGGACAGCGGCAGTCTTCCGTGCCGCGACCCGAGCGGCTCGAGGCCGATTGCCTCGATCCGCAACCGTGTGCAGACCGACAACACACCCTCGAGCGCCGCGACGACCCACTCTTCCCGCCAGGTGGGTTCTTCCCCGAGGTCGTGCACGATTGCGAGCACTCGATAAGGTTTTCGACCACGCACGAGCACCCGGCCCGGCACCTCGGGACGGTGATCGAAGAGCGAAGTCATGATTCGCACCGGATGCTCCCCGGGGTCGCGCACCTGCGGGTCGGCGCTCAACACGAGCGAGGTGTCCTCCTCGAAGACCATCGCTTGCACCGCGAACGGCGCCGACCCGCGTGCCGATTCGACGACTCGAACCGATTCGGCAAGACTGCGAGGCGGTGCGTTGGCGACCAGCCGAAGCTTCGCACCGCCCGACGGCTGCGGCCCCGCCCCCTCGCCAGAAAGGATCCGACTGACGGTGCCTGCGACCCGGTCGAATTCACCTTCGCGGTGACGCAAGATGCGTACTCCGGAAAGCGGAGCGGGGAGATCGGCGGTGCGCAAGTCCTCCAGATAGAGAATGATCCTCGAATCCGACCCCACACCCCCGCTCGAGGAGTTGATGAACGGCTCCCAGGCCGCCCGCATCGGCGGGGACTCCAGGTCTGAGCGTGCCGTGGCGATCACGATGAGCCCCGAGGAGGCGCACCGAAGACCGGGGACTGGCGGCAACCAGCCTGCGCCGCCGGCCAGACCGACCCCGATACCGCGGCGCCCGAGAGCTGCGCTGAGGCCGCGCGCCAGCGCGCCGTCGCGGGTCGGTCGGCCCTGTTCATCATGAGATTCGAACGCTATAAAGACGTGCACTTCGTCATTGTATCGGCTCCAGAGACCAACCAAGGCACCCCATCACCGGATGACCGCGAACATCTTGCTTGTCGTGCTACCCGTGTTCGCGCTCATACTCGTCGGCAACGTTTTGCGGCGCCGAGGGTTTCCCGGCGACGACTTCTGGGCGCCAGTGGAGCGCCTGGTGTACTGGGTGCTATTCCCCGCGCTGCTCGTCACCACGCTGGCCGAAGCCGACTTCACCCGGCTCGCAGCGGGGCGCATGGTAGTCACGATCGTGACCGCCATTCTCGTCATGACCGCCATCACCCTGGCCCTGCGCCCCATCCTCGGGGTCACTGGGCCAACCTTCACCAGTGTTTACCAGGGCACGGTGCGAATGAACGCCTACATCGGACTGTCGGTGGCGTTGGGTGTATACGGCACCGAAGGGCTCGCGGCCGCCGCGTTGACGGTCGCCGCCTTCGTTCCACTGGTCAACGTGCTCGGCGTCTTGATCCTGGCCCGCTACGGATCGAATGCCCAGCCTGGCTTACGACGCACGGTGGTGATGCTCGCGCGCAACCCGCTGATCGTGGCGTGTGCGCTCGGCGGGAGCTTGAACCTCACCGGCATCGGGCTCCCGCCCGTCATTGGCCCGGTGCTGGACATCCTGTCGCGAGCAGCGCTCCCGCTCGGCCTACTGGCGGTCGGCGCCGCCTTGAATCTCGGCGCGGTGCGGCGTTCCGTCGCAATCGTGCTCGGCACGTCTGCGCTGAAGCTCCTGGGGCTGCCGGCCCTGGCCGCTCTCGGTGTCTGGTTGGTCGGGCTCCGAGGGGTGGAAGCGTTCGTCGCGCTGCTGTTCGCTGCCCTCCCGACCGCCACATCGTCGTACATCCTGGCCCGCCAGCTCGGGGGCGACGCGCCGCTGATGGCGAATCTGGTCACCGTCCAGACCCTGGCCTCGTTGCTCACGCTGCCGGTGGTCCTGTCGCTTGCGCCCTAACCTAGAAATGTTACCAAGGACCCGAGCCGCAGCGCCCGGAGGCCAGCCCGACATCCACCCGGTGAAGCGCAAGACTGTCGGGCTCCCAGGGCGATATCACCTCGAGGTCCGCGGCGAACCCGCCGGCGCCGGCCGGGTTCGGGCCGGGCGTTATGGCATCGAAGGTAAGACTCTAACCTCGCCGCCGGGAGACCACCTCGATGCGACGGGAAACCCGAAAGCCCTGGCGAGCCTTGCGGATAGCCCTCCTTGGCCGCATCATCTCGGGTCGCGCGAACGAATCGTCAAGTGAGCCCCCCACTATGGCTTGAGAACCCCTGCAACCGCTCCCAGTTCATCGATCATCCGCTCGCGTGCTCGCTTGACCGCGGTTAAACCTCCGGACATAAACACACGCCCGGTGGCCCCGATCATCTGCACATCGACCAATGTCAATTCGGGTGCGACTCTCTCGGCTTCGTTCGCTGCCACGGTGGCGAACAGAGCCGGAGTCATTTCTACCAGCACCAGGCTTTCGCCGGGGAGAATCATCGACCCCCCCCGATTACGGTTCAGAATCACCGCGTGCTGATCGGTCACCGACTCGATTACGTCGGTAAAGAGGATCTCGGGCTTTAGCTGATCCTCGGGCCTCGCACCGATACCCGCCAAAATTGCACGACCCGCTTCGTCGAGATGCGCCTGCTCGCTCGAGTGCACCTCGAGGATACCGAACTGGCGCTCGACGTAGAGCAGGCCGGGCTCCACCTCCGGCATCGTCTTGATCGCCAGGTCGATGACCCGGTGAATCGCCAGTGCGGGCGCCATCTCGACGATCAGCGAGTGCATGCCCTCGAGCGGAATGTAGCCTCGAGCACGGGTGGGGGTCGCCATGTAGGCGGCAAACTGGCGCTGCAGCGCCTCGATGCGCAGGTAGACTCGAAGCTGGAACATCGGCGGCGTCGATCAGCTCACGCGGGCCCCGCTTTCCCCCAGCAACATCTCACGGGTTCCGCACCGCGCTTACTTCGCAGCCGCGAAATGCTTGCTGACGTCTGCGTGGGGTCGCGGTATTACGTGCACCGAGACAACCTCTCCCACGGCACCGGCCGCCTCCGCCCCTGCCTCGGTCGCCGCTTTCACGGCTCCCACATCGCCTTGAACCAGGACCGAGACGAGTCCGGCGCCGACCTGCTCACGACCGATGATGGTCACGTTGGCCGCCTTCACCATTGCGTCCGCGGCCGCGAAGGCCGCCACGTAACCCTTCGTCTCCACAAATCCGATTGCGTTTTGCGTCATTGAGGTCTCCTCGTTATGCCTCCGAGCAAGCGAGCGGCTCTTCAGCTCGACAATGCAGTTTCGAACGGGCCTGCTGGTGCATAGCCCGACTCGGTCGCTCGACCGCGAAGTAGTTGACTAACGGTCCTCATCGAGAGAGCCGATCACGAGCGCGTCGACCACCACTCGCTCGGCCGCGAACCAGGAGCGCGCTACCGAGCCCTGCACGATGAGCACTCGCTCTCCTTCCCCGCAGCCCAGGGTATCGATGGCAACCAGCCGTTCGCTGCCACCCCCACTCGGACCCGGCTCCAGGTCGATTTCCAACAGTGCGCCCGTCGGCAGCTCCTGCAGTCGCTTGGTCGCCCATACGCGCCCGACGACGATTCCCGTCTTCATTTGGTATTCCTCACTATCGCCAACCCCACCGCACGCGCCCTATCTCTCGCCAGCGGCGTCAGCACCGCTGATTTGCCGAGCGTCAGAGTTGCGTGGGCCCGCGCGATCTCCGAAATCCTCGCCTCGCTCACCACTCCCCTGTCGATGCGCGCCGTTCCCGGACGTGAACCCGGTGATCCGGGGCCGCAATCGAGCGCAAGCTTGACCGTGCCCTCGACGAGGGCCCGCTGGGCGGCGGCGTCGCGGCAGGTGAGAAGCGCAGACGCAAATGCCCTCAGATCCTGGTCGCTCGCGATCCGGACCTTGACCGTCCCCCCTCCCCCGCGAGCGGCCGCGCTTATCCGGTCGCCGATCGCGCCCGATGACGGGACGTTCGGAATTGCGACTCCCTTGGTGTGCGCCATCTCCGGCAATAGCTCCCGAATGACGGCACGAACCATGCCCCTCAACTCCTCGGCTCTCGCCCGCGCATCCATAGTCATCCGCTTGCTCGCGCCAGCGCGCTCTCGGCCGCGCCCGCAGCTGCCCGTACGTCTGATTCAGGCCCGCTCAGGTACAGCCGCCCGGCCGCCCCCATCATGCGACAGTCCACGACCTTGATGTCCGCCGCCTTCTCTGCCTCGTTCGCGGCGAGAACCGAGTAGGCGGCCGGCTGACACTCGAGCACGAACAGGGATTCTCCCGCGAGGCACATCGAGCCAAGCTTGTTACGGTTGATCAAAAATGCATGATATCCATCGATATGTTTGACCACCTTCGCGGCCAAGATCTCGGGCTTGATCGCGTCGGACTCACTGGCTCCGAGAGCGTGAAGAATCGCCGAGCCAGCCGCCCTCACCGACGCGATGTCGTGGGAGTGGACCTCGAGATAGCCGAATTGACGCTCCACCACGAGGATCCCAGGCTTAACGTCCACGTTCTTGATCGCCACGTCGGTGATCGGCTCGATGTCGAGACCGGGGGAAACCTCGATCACCAGTGCCGCCATGTTGATGCGTGGCAAGAACCCGCGCATGAAAGTGCCGAGGTAGCACATCGTCTTCGGCTGCAGCTGGTCGATGAAGATGTAGGAGCGGATCGTCGCCATCGTGTCGCGTCCCGCCTAGGCGCTCATGTCCGACATCGCGTCACGAAGCTCCTCGACAATGATACGGCGAATTTCCGAACGCAGCTCCGCCGCCACCGGATCCTCGAGCGGCGGGGATCCGGGTCCCTCGCCCAGGGACGACTCCGGCTCGTGGACCGACAACGCCTCGAACGCTCGCGCATCAACCGCGGAACCCTTCTCGTAGGCGATCTTGGTCCAGTTGACCAGGTGGTGAGGTCGGAGATTCTCCGCAACGGCGCTGCGCCCGAAATAACCGGTGCCCACTGTCATAGTCGGGGCCAGATTGGTGTCGAACCCCGCCGCCCCGGTGCTACAGGGGGCATTCACTGCCACCCGCAGCACGTTGAGAGCGGCACCGTAGCGCAGGATCACTTCCGGGTCGGTCGCATGGATGGCGGCGGAATGTCCACCGCCGCTGTATCGCACCATCGTCTTTGACGCGTGAAGCCCACCGCGCGCATCCGGAACCTCGAAATATCCGAGCACCGGGCACAGCTTCTCGGTGCTCAGCGGATAATCGTCACCGATGCGCTCGAGTGGCACGACCAGAACCCGTACGTCGCGGGCAACCTTGATGCCCGCGGTCGCGGCGATCTCCTTAGCGGGCTTGCCGATCAGAGCGCTATTGAATCTACCGATGGGGAACAGGGTCTCCTCGAGGCGAGCCCGCTCCGAATCGGAGCAAAAGTGCCCGCCTTGCCGCTGCAACGCCTTGGTCAAGCCCTTAGCACAATCCTTGTGCACGATCACCGTGGACTCGTTGGTGCAAAGTATGCTGTTGTCGAAGGCCTTGCTGTCGGCAAGGCACTTTGCGGCCAGGTCCACGTCCGCCGAGATATCGACGTAGGCAGGGGCGTTGGCTGGCCCCACCCCGAGGGCGGGGTTTCCCGAGCTGTAAGCGGCCCGAACCATCGGGGTACCCCCGGTGGCCAAAATGACGTCCGTCTTGGGAGAGCCCATGATGTGGCCGATGAGCTCCAGATTTGGTGCTGGCACCACCTGGACCGTGCCCCGTGGGGCCCCCGCCTTCTCCGCCGCCTCGCCCATGGTTCGAGCCGCGTCGAGACCGCAGCCGATCGCAGCTGGATGGGGGCCTAACACGATCGCGTTTCGGGTGAGGAGACAGAGTAAGATCTTGAAGAAGATGGTTGCGACCGGGTTGGTCGAGGGCGTCAGCGCAAAGACGACGCCGGCGGGCTTTGGGACCTCGATGATCTTCGTCTCCGCGTGCACCCGGTGACTGACGAGGTCCTCGCCCTTGTAGTACTCGTAGATGCCCGTCGAGCACAGTCGATTCTTGATCACCTTGTGCTCGACGACACCGAAGCCGGTTTCTCGCTGTGCCCACTCGGCGTAATGCTCTGCCTTCTCGGCCCCGGCCCGAGCCGCCGCCTCGGCGATACGCAGGACATCGGCGTGTCGTAGGGTCGCGAACTCGGCCGAGGCCCAACGCGCAAGATCGAGCATCTGATCAGCTCGGTACTGGCTGACCCCCGGCTCGGCCGGCAGAGATTGCGCCATGGAGACTTCCTCGAGCCCTCGCCGCTCCGCTCTCAGGGCGTCGAATATCCCCCGATCCGCGCGGGTGCGCTTGACCAACGGGCAGAGGCTTTTGACTTTTCGACAGACCGCACACGGACCGCCACCCGGGCGATGGCGGTCCGGGTTGCGGATCGCGACTCAGACTGCCTCCATTGCCTCCAATGATTCCGGCAGCGTCTGGCCACCGTCGACGACGATGGTCTGACCCGTGATGTAGGCCGCCTCCTTGGAGGCTAGAAACAACGCGGCATAGCCGATGTCCTCCACGTCCCCGAGCTTCTTCAAGGGGATCGAGGCGGCCATCGTGGCCAGGTAGTCATCGCCAAGGCCGACCAGACCTTCGGTGACGATGTTTCCGGGCATCACCGCATTGACCGTGATTCGGTATTTGGAGAGCTCCATCGCGGCGGTGCGCATGAACCCGAGCTGACCCGCCTTGCTGGCACCGTAGTGGGTCCAGCCGGGAAATCCGGTGATCGGGCCCGTGATCGACGATGTGATGACCACACGGCCCTGATCACTCTTCTTCATATAGGGAAGGCACGCCTTGATGGCGAGGAAAGTGCCCTTGAGATTGGTGCCGAGCACCTCATCCCATTGCTCGGCCGACATCTCCTCGAGCTTAGCGCTCGGGAAGACCCCGGCATTGCTGCACAAAACATCAATCCCGCCGTGCCGTTCGTTGGCGGTCTTGGCCATCCCCTCCATGCTCGCGAGGTCGCTCACGTCTGCGGCCACGGCCGAGGTCTCGCCTCCTAGTTCCTTGGCCGCGTCGGCGGCTCCCTTCTCATGGCGGGCGACAATGAGCACCTTGGCCCCTGCGCGTGCGAACACCCGCGCGATCCCCTTACCGATTCCCTTGCTGCCGCCGGTGACGACGACCGATCTGCCAGCGATGGATGTGAGCATTTGCGTCCTCCTCTGCGTCAATTGATCAGTGGGCAACCGTCCGGCGGATTGCCGCGACTGCAATCGATCCCGGTGCGCGCCTCACGGCGAGTCCCGCCGATCGGATCGCTGCCGAGCCCGAAACAGCACGAAGGTAATGTAGGCAATCAAGATCAGGATCCCGGCGCTCGCCATCGTCAGCGAACCAAGCGTCGGCACCATCGGCGTATAGCCCGACACCATCTTCGCGTACAGCCACTCCGGGACAGTCTGGTCTGCGCCGGTCGAAAACAGCGACAACGGAAAATTTCCCCAAGAGAGCAGGAAGGCAAAGATCGCCCCCGAGACGATGCCCGGAGCCAGGATCGGCAACGTGATCTCGCGCAGCACTTGCCAACGCGTCGCGCCCATGTCGATCGCAGCCTCCTCGAGAGAGGGGTCAAAGCTGTAGACCTGGATCGACATGATCAAGGTCACGATCGGGACAATCCAGACCATGTGGGCAAAGACCGCGGTCATCCAGCTCGTAGTGATGCCGAGGGCGGAGAACCAGAGCAGGAGCGCGAGACCCAAGACTGCCTGCGGAAAGAAAATCGGGAGGAGCACCAGCTTCTGGTACAGCTTACGTCCCCGCCACTCGTAACGCGCAAAGGCAAGCGCACCGAAGAACGCCAGCCCGACCGAGCACACCGTCACCAGGACCGCGACGTTGAGTGAGGTCGAGACGAGGTCGCGAACCGAGAGAGAGCTGAACGCCTTCTCGTACCACACCGTGTCCCACTCTGTGATGGGAAAGCTGAAGTATCGCTTCTTGGCGAACGAGGCGAGGACCACCGCGATCATCGGCAGATAGAGAAAGACCAAGACGCACGCCGTCCATAAAACGACAAGCCGGTGCGAAAGCGTTGATCGGGCTATACCCACCATCAGCGCCGGCCGATGATTCGGTCCAGGTCGATACGCTGGAACAAGAAGAAGACGAGCGCGCCCGAGAAGACGATGAGCAGCACCGAGAGCACCGAGCCCTTGGGCCAGTTCTGCGCGAACGTGAACGATGACTCGATGTCGTCGGCGATCATGACGATGGTCTGCCCACCCAGAATCTTCGATTCGGCGAGCGAGCCGAGCGCCAGGATGAAGGTCAGCATCGAGCCGATCAGTACCCCGGGCATCGCAAGGGGCAGCTCGACCTCCCGAAATATCTGCATGCGGCTGGCCCCGAGGTCGGCGGCGGCCTCCTTGAGGGTGTTCGGTACCATGGAGAGCCCGATGACAAGCGGGAACAGCATGAACGGGAGGTACACGTAGACCAGGCCGAGAACGATCGCGGGCACCGTGTAGAGCACAGCCGGTCCATCGACCCCGAAAATCGCATTCAAGCTGCCGTCGATCAAGCCATTCTTGAGGAGCAGCAGGACCCACCCAAAGAGCCGGATGTTCTCCGAGACGAGGAGCGGGACCGCCACCATGATCGTCACCAGATTGGCCCATTTGCCGAAAAGCTTCGCCATGCCGTAGGCGATCGGGTAGCAGATGACGAGGAGCAGGGCCACCGCCACCGTGGCGAGCTGCACCGACCAAAGGAAGGAGACGTAGTAGCTGTCGGTGACGACCGACACGTAATTGGCCACGGTCGGCATCTGAGCGAGCGAGAAAGTCCTCGGCGGCATGAAGCTGAAAACGACCACGAGCACGAGGGGTCCGGCGAAGCCGACGAGCAGAAAAACGCCAATCGGCAGCGCAGCCGCGACCCCGGGTTGCCTCAGCCAATCGAGCACGGGGTTTCGGCCGGCAGATCCTGATGGACTGGCCATTTCAATCGGCGACGAGGATCGAATCCTCGGGCCGCCAACCGATCACGACCTTCGAGCCTCTCGACCCGTCGTACGGGTCATCTTGCAATTTCTCTACCAGCCAATGATAGCCGTCCGAAGCCCCCCGCACTTGATACTGCTGACGCGAACCGAGAGCGTAATCGTTGAAAAGCGTCCCGTGTACGCGATTGGGTAGGGTTTGGGCCTCGGGGCCGAGCTGCACCACCTCCGGTCGAATGATGATGTGACCGCGATCGAATCCAGGGGGGCTTTTCGCCACCGCGTACTCCTCCCCGTCACTGACGCACCGGACCCGGTTCTCGTCCAAGCGCTCCACCTCGCGTGTATTGACCTCTCCCATGAACTCCGCAACGAACTTGTTGATCGGGTGGTTGTAGATTTCCTGAGGACTGCCGACTTGCACCATCGAGCCCGCGCGCATGATTCCGATTCGATCACTCATGACCATTGCCTCCTCCAGGGAGTGAGTGATGTAGACGAACGTCTTACCGGTCTCGCGGTGAATATCCTTCAGCTCCTTCTCGAGCGCCTTGCGCAGCCGGAAATCCAGCGACGAAAGCGGTTCGTCGAAGAAGAGGATCTCAGGGTCGAAGGCGAGCGCACGTGCGAGCGCAATCCGCTGACGCTCACCGCCCGAGCACTGGTTCACCGACTTGGCGTAATAGTCGAGCGGGAGCCGTAGCTGAGCGAGTAGCTCCTCGGCCCGCTGCCGCCGTGTCCGGGCGGCAACCCCCGAAATCTTGAGCGGAAATTCTATGTTCTGTCCCACCGACTTGTGAGGGAACAGGGCGAGCGACTGGAAGACCATGCAGGTCGGACGCTTGTTGGCGGGCACGTCGTTGAGCAGCTTTCCTCGGAGCAGGATATCGCCGCTGGTCGGCCGGTCCATGCCGACCAGCATGCGAATCATAGTCGTCTTTCCGCTACCCGACGGCCCGACGATGGTGAAGAACTCCCCCTCGGCGATGTCGAGATCGACATCGTTCACCGCCGTGAAGTCACCGAACTGCTTTACGATCCCCTTGAGCTGCAGGAACCGCGCCACGCCGGTATCTTCTTCCATCACTGCCCGCCGCGCCGGTTACGTCGACCCCTCGAGCGACCGGCAACCCGGCCGATCAGCCCTCGCGCTCCCGCTTGGCGGCAGAGTACAGGTCGTACATCGCGCTGTAGTCGGGATTGATGTCGTAGTCCGCCGAGCGCGACATCTCCTCTTCCAGCGAATCCCACTGAATCGCATCGAGCTCCGCCTTGGAGAATTTCGCCAGCACCTCCTGACTCCCCATCTGGGTCACCGGATTGTACGTCCCCTCTGCGAACGCAACGCGCTTCGAGACGTCGGGCCGCTGGACATAGGCCAGGAATTCCTCGGCGAGCGGCGAAAGCTGCGGGTTGTTGACGACTGAGGTCAGCTCAATCCAAACGATCCCACCCTTGCCGTCCATCGGACCGGACTTCGGGGTGATTCCCCGTACGTTGTTGTTGCCCTCGAAGCGCGCGGGGGAGGCGGTATAAGTGCCGCCGGTGAAGTACGCGTCGATCTCGCCGTTGATGAGGGCGAGGTTCATCTGCACGAGGTCATCGGTGAGGATCTTGGCTCCGTTGAAGACTTGACGGGCAACCTTTGCGAACGCATCGATCTCGGCCGGTGAATGGCTCTTGAACGGATGCACGTCGGCGGCCACGCACATGTGGTAGATGTTCCAGTTGTCGTAAGTGAGCACCCCGTAGCGGTTCTTCATCTTTGGGTCGAGGAAAAGCTTGAAACCCTGGTCCTCCGCCATCGCTCGCGAGATCTTGTCGGTGTTCACGACGAAGGAGAAAGGCCCGAAGCGCTGGGTCATGCCGAGCAGATGCTGGCCGGTCTTGTCCATCGCCCACGGATAGGGGGGGTGAAACTGCGACATCATCTTCTCGAAGTACGGCTCGAATCTCTCGCGCGGCAGTTCGCGGATCAAGCCATCCGGCCACATCATCTCGCGCGCCCAGGGATTATTGACGTTGAGAAGATCCCATACCTTGGTCTCCCCCGCTCGCAGCCGGTTGACCGCGTCGGGGTCCGAGGTCAGACCTTCCGCCCGCACCGTCGCTTTGAATTCCTTGCGAAAGGGGTCGAGAACGTCGTCGGAATTGTAACCCTCCCAGCAGTAGATGTTGAGCTCGCGCTCGCGGGCGGCGTGAGCGAGGCGAATGCCTTGACTCGATAGAGCCATCGCCATCGCGGTCGCGCCGGTGGTCTGAAGAAAATTCCGTCGTTTCATCTTGTACATTTTTTTAACCTCCCGAGTGTCACCGCCTACCTCGAACTTCGCCTTGGACTCGGTCCGATCGGGGACCTACCAAACTAACGAATCTCAAGAAGAAACCTGCCTTGAAGTCCGCGTTGTTATTGACCAATCGCCGCGAGCGCTTGTCCTCCACGAGGCTTGCGACGCGGTTTGACTTGGCTGCTCACGCTATGGTTCCATATCTTCGATTCGCGCGCAAAATTGCCGATGCAATGCGGCAACCGAGTGCGAGAACGCAGGCATCCCGAGGCAGCGAGCGAGCACGGGCGGGTCGCTGGTAGGAGCCCGCAGCCGGGCTCGCGGTTAAGGCAAGAGGGGTGAGCCAGAACCACACATCGGCAGCCGGCGAAACGGGTGTTCTTGCCACGGCGGGGACCGGAGCGGCTCGATTCTTTGCCGCCCGGGGCGGCGATGTCGACCACATATTCGGTGCCTGCGGCATCGACCCCGAAACCCTCACCGACCCTACCCTTCCGATCAGCCTAAAGTCCTATTGCTCGCTCTTCGAGACCGCCGCACGCACCACCCGCGAGGACAACCTGGGGCTGTGGTTCGGCCAGCAGTTCAAGCCGAGCGATCTCGGGCTGATCGGATACATCGCGGTGCACTCCTCGACGTTGCGCGCGGCCCTGGACAACTTCGTCGAGGCATTTCCATTTCATCAGCAAGGCACCGAGATGGCGCTCGGGGAGCAAGACGGTCTGGCGCGGCTCGAGTACCGAATCTTCGATGGCCGGATCGTGAGCCGCCGCCAGGACGCGGAGCTCTCGCTCGGTATGTTCTGCAACATTTTTCGTCACTGCCACGGGTCTTGCTGGAGCCCGCAGGAGGTATGGTTCGAGCACCCGCAGCCAACCGACTGGCAAGACCACGAAAAGGCCTTCGAGGCGCCGGTTTTCTTCGGGCAGCGCACCAACGCGCTGTTATTTCGAACGCAGGGACTCGAACGTCGGATGCCGACCAATGACCCGCGGTTGCTGGTATTGCTCCGTCGCTGCATACGCACCCTCGGAGTACAGCCGACCGGCCCCAAGCCGCTGTCCGACCAGATCAAGGATTACCTGCTGAAGGTGCTGACCGACGGCTGCCCGACTCTGGAGGAAGCCTCCGATGCCCTGCAGATCCCACCCTGGACGATTCAGCGCCGCCTTGCGGAGGCGGGGCTAACGTTCAAGGAGCTGGTGGAGGAAACGCGCCGCGAGCTCGCAATAGCTTACCTGCGCCAGCCCCATCTTCCGCTCACCGAGATTGCGTTTCTGCTGGGGTACTCAGAGCTCAGCGCGTTCAGTCGAGCGTTTCACCGCTGGACGGGAGTCTCCCCGCGGCTATTTCGCGCCGGCCGGATCGGAAAGGCGGGCGAGGGCGATGAAATTCTCGATTAGCCGCCGGCCGCTGTCCCCCGAATCATAGCGACCGCAAAGCTCGGGGCGAGTGCGGGCCCACGACGCGCTCATCGTCTCCACCGTCGCCTCCGGATGGAACTGAGTAGAGAACCAGCTCCGGCCAAAATCCAGGGCCGCCACCGGCACCGAATCGGTCGCCGCAATCAGCGTGGCGCCCCGGGGAACCGTCGGAACATGCTCGTAATTCGCGAAATGAAATCGAGCCACCGAACCCAGGCCCCCGAACAGCGGACTCCCTTCACCCGCGCCCGTCACTCGGGTCGCGAGCGTCCCCGCGCACGGGGGCGAATCGACGTCAACCACCGGTGCCTCGAAGAAGCGGCAGAGGAGCTGGTGACCGCCGCAGATCGCAAGCAGCGGCTTGCCCGCGTCTCGCAAGTCCGGGAACCACTCGAGCAACGAACGCTGCCATGGGTAATCGTCGTGCACCGAGTTATAGCTGCCGCCGAGCACGAACAGGTCGGCCGCGGCAGGCTCCGGAGGCGGGTCGCCCCGGCTGAGACAGCGAGTCTCGAGCCGCAACCCCGGCAGGTGCCCGAAAGCACGGTGAAACCACACGCCCTCGTCGTCGCCGCCCGGCAAGTGATCGTACACCGAGGCATCGTATGAGCCCGGCTCACCGATTATCGAAAGGAAACAAAGCCGGAGCATCTTGAACCCCCGCGCGGATGCGCCGCTCGACACGGCGACCGCCAGGCCGCGCTTCGCGTCGTCAGCTGAGTTTGGAGCTTTCTGCCACGGACCTCAAGACAACGCGCGGCCCGGATCCCAGGCACTAGGGCGGGTATGTGCCCTGCCTAAGCGGCCTGGCCCTTCTCGTGCTTGAACTGCATGAGCCCCGTGGCCTTGCGCGCCTGCAACCGTGCCTGGCCCATCGCGGTCTCCACCCGACTCAGGACGTCGTCGCACAGCGCGCGATCGCAGAGAATGCCGGGTTTGAACTGCAATACCCGAGGGTCCAGGGTCGAGAATATAGCCCAGACCCCGTTGTGATAGAGCGCGCGCATCACGTACATCGCGCCCTCGGGATGGTCGAACTCGAGACCCATCACCACCCCGCTCTGGCGAATACCGATGAAAAAGTCGCTGAAGGTCGTCTGGATCGCTTCGAGCCCCTGGCGCATGCGCTTGGCGATGTAGGTCACCAGGTCCCGGACCTCCGGGCGCTGCGAAATCTCGAGCACCTTGTGGGCGGCGATACACCCGAGCTCCGCTCCGCCGAAGGACGAGATGTGACCAAATCCGTCTTCCTTGAGCCAAGCTCCCGCCCGCTCGTTGACCACCACCGCGGCGATCGGATAGATGCCGCCCGAAAGCCCTTTGCCGGTGACCAGGATGTCCGGCGTGATCCCGTGATTCTCGACTCCCCACATGCGACCGGTACGCATCAGACCGGTCTGCACCTCGTCCGCGACGTAGAGCGTGTCGTGTCGGGTGCACCACTCCCGGATGCTCTCCAAATAGCCGGGCTTGGGAAGCGGGAAGCCGTAGGTCGCGGGGATCGTCTCGATGATCACGCAGGCCGCGTCGCCAACCCCGATCGCAGCCTCCATCGCCTCGAAATCGTTGAACGGCACCTGGACGATCTCCTCCGGACCGCCCTCACTCAGGAACAGCTTGGAGAAGCGCGGATCCCCGACTTTTACCGCCAGACCGGTATGGCCATGATAACAACGCTCGATGCAGATGAACTTTCTACGCTGGGTCGCGTGACGGGCCGATTTCAACGCGATATCGATGGCCTCTCCGCCGCCGCTGGCGAAGATGGTGTAGCGCAGGCCCTCGGGGGTGATCTTGGCGAGCTCCTCCGCGACCTTCGTGCGCATCAGCGACGGAAAATGATGGTTGCCGATATCGAAATGCTGCATACCCTCCTTGACGGCGGCAATCACCTCCGGATTGCGGTGCCCGAGGTTATAGGTCCCGCCGTTCAGGTGAAGGTCGATGAGGCGACGCCCATCCATGTCCCACAGGTAGTACATTTCGCGGCGGTCGATGACCAGATCGACCCCGAAGCGTTGCCAGTCCTCGGTCTTGCCGGGATTCCAGAACTCCTTCGAACGCTCGAGAAAGTCTTGCTTCGCTTCACTCATGCCTAGGCCCTCTGATACGAGACGGTGCGCTCGAGGGAGCGCCGCGACGGACTACGGCGGAACCCCGGCCGGTTGCAGCAATCGTCAGCCGAACTTGGCGAGATAGTTCTCCGCAAGGTCGCAGCTCACGGCGGTGTACTCGGCCCCCATCGACTGCGCGAGCTCGGTCTCGGAGTGAGACCCGATCCAGGCCACGAGCAGCATGCGCCTGAAAAGGATGAACGTAGGGATCTCGTCCTCCTCCTCCTGCGAGAGCGGCAGCACCCGGCGGTAACCCTCGAGCCAGGCCGCCACGAGCTCGGGGACATCCGGGCGGTCCTCGATGAAACTGAGAGCGGTCGCGAGATCGTAGAGGAACCACGAAAAGCCGCAATCGTCAAAGTCAATCACCCGAGTATCGCCCTCGTGCACGAGCAGGTTTGCGAGACGCATGTCACAATGGACGAGCCCGAACCGATCCTCCCCCGAACCGAACCGATCCAGGCGGCGGCCGAGGGCGGCGACCAATCGCCCTAGCAGCGCCCGTCGCTCAGGGGTCATGGCCGGACCGTCGTACCAGTGGCCCCAGTGAGGCGTCTCGCCCAGCGCCGTGTCGAAATCCCACCGGAAACGCTCGAAACCCTCGGGGAGCTTCCAGCTTCGAACATGTCGATGCATCTTCGCGGTCACTTCGCCGAGATTCGGAAACGCCGCGAGCAAATCGTGCTCGTCCGGCTCCTCACCCGCCAGAAACTCGAAGAACACGCAGTTGCGACCGGCCGGAAGCGTTTCGGTGGCGACCTCGTGCACTCGCGACCCGTCGGGGCCGGGAACGATCCGGGGGGTGTGCACGCCCGCGTCCGTTCGCAGGGCTTCCATCCACGAGAGCTCCGACTCGATGGCCGAGCGGGTATGGTAGCCGGTACGATGCACCCGCAGAATCAGCCGCTCAGCCCCGACCGGCTTGGTGATGAGGTAAGTGGTATTCTCCGAGTGGTTGATGAGCTTGATCGTGAACTGCCCGTCCGGGACCGCGATCCGCGCGGCTCGCTGCGCCAACGCCTCTAGGCGCCGCAACAGTTCCTCCTGACCCAGACCGTCGGTGGGATCAACCGTGACCACGTTGCCTCTCCCCAGGCTATCTGCCGGGCGCATTCTGCCCGCGGGTCGAGGCCTAATTGGGCCAAATTCTCGACGGCGG